>NZ_CP126279.1:928584-1238112 GCF_003234815.2 Curtobacterium sp. MCBD17_035
GGAGGCCGCCGCAGCCGACGGCGTCCTCGCCGTCGTGTGCGACCACGAAGGTGCCGTGCGGCGGGACGAACTCGCGCGGGTCGGTCCGCTTGCGTCGGTACGACCCCTGCGCGACGGGGAACGTCGCGGCCCGCTCGTCGAGGTAGTGGTCGAGCAGGACGTCGACCTCGGGCAGATCGGCGGGGACGGCGCGCACGGAGACCACCTCCCGATCCTACGGGCGGACCGGGGATGGTTGGATGGGCCCATGAGCATCCCCGTCGCCGTGGTCGGTGCATCCGGTCGCCTCGGTCGCCTCGTCGTCTCGGTCGTGGAGGCGCTCGACGGGTTCGACCTCGTCGCCTCGCTCGGGTCGGGGGACCACGTGGAGGACGCCGGCCCGGACGTCTTCGCCGGCGCTCGCGTCGTGGTCGACGTCACGGTGCCGGCGCGGAGCCCGGCGATCGTCGACGCCGCGCTCGCGAGCGGTGCCAACGTCCTCGTCGGCACCTCGGGGTGGTCCGCGGACCGGCTAGCCCACCTCCGCGCCGTGCTCGGGGACCGGCCGGAGCAGGGGGCGATGGTGGTCCCGAACTTCTCGATCGGCTCCGTGCTCGCGACGCACCTCGCGACGATCGCGGCGCCTTGGTTCGACGCGGTCGAGATCGTCGAGGCCCACCACGCGGCGAAGGTCGACTCGCCGTCGGGGACGGCCGTCCGGACCGCGGAACGCATCGCCGAGGCCCGGCGCGACGTGGGGCCGGTCGCGGCGCCGCACGTGGACCAGCGCGCGCGGGGACAGCAGGTAGCGAGCGTGCCGGTGCACAGCCTCCGGCTACCGGGCGTCCGGGCCCAGCAGGACGTCGTGCTCAGCGGCGTCGGCGAGACCCTGACGATCCGGCACGACACGACGGACGATGTCGCCTACACGCCGGGTGTCCGCGCCGCGCTCCGTGCCGTGCCCTCCCTCCGGGGGCTGACGGTCGGGCTCGACAGCGTCCTCGGCATCGCCTGACGTGCGCTCGCGCTTCGCCGGCGTCGCGCTCATCGCCGCGCTCCTCGTCCTGTACCTCGTGCTCGTCGGTCAGCGCGCGGTGGCGTTCATCGCGACCGGGCTCGGCATCGGTGTCGGGATCGGGGTCGCGTTGCTCGTCGTGGCCGCGATCGGCGCCGTGCTCCTCGTGCTCGAGCTGCGGTTCGGCTTCCGCGTCACACGGCTCGCCACCCGACTCGAGCGTGAGGGCGGCGCCCCCGACGACGTCGTCCCGCTCCGGCCGTCGGGCCGCCCGGACCGCGCGGCGGCCGACGCGCTGTTCGCGCGCTACCGCGACGCCGTCCAGGCGGCGCCCGAGGACTGGCGGGCGTGGTTCCGCCTCGGAGTCCTGTACGACGCCGCGGGCGACCGGCGCCGCGCTCGCGACGCGATGCGCACGGCACTCCGGCTGTCGGCCGGTCACTGACCTGCCGGCCCGCGGCGTGCCGTCCGCGGCCCGCGGCCGGGTGTCAGCCGAGCAGCGCGTCGACCGCCTGCTCCACCGTCGCGTGCCGGAACGTGTAGCCGTCGGCCTGGAGCACCGCCGGGACGAGCAGCTGGCTCGCGAGCAGGAGTTCGTCCGCGGCGTCGCGGAGCGCCAGGCGCAGGACCGTCTCGGGCACCGTGAGCGCGTACGGTCGGTGCAGGTCCTGCGCGACGCGCCGGAGGACGTGGTCGGCGAGCGCCGGTGTGGGGCCGGCGAGGTTCACCGGCCCGGCGACCTCGGACGAGCAGAGGTGCACGATCGCGGCGACCTCGTCCTCGAGCGAGATCCAGGGCCAGTACTGGCCGCCGGTACCGAGCCGCGATCCGAGTCCGAGTCGGGTGAGGGGCAGCACGGGGGCGAGCGCGCCGCCGTCCGGCCCGAGCACGAGCCCGGTGCGGAGCAGGACCGTCCGGGTCGTGGAGGGCGCCTCGGAGGCCGCGGCCTCCCACGCGGTGCAGACCTCGGCGAGGAACCCCGCGCCGGGGTCGGCGGACTCGATGAGCCGGTCGGCGGGGCGGTCGCCGTAGTACCCGGACGCGGAGCCGCTGAGGAACGCGTGGGGCGGCGTCGCCGCGCGCTGCATCGCGGTGACGAGGGTCCGGGTCGCGTCGAGGCGCGAGGACCGGACGGCGCGTCGTCGCGCGGCCGTCCACGGCAGCCGGGCGATGCTCGCGCCCGCCAGGTTCACCACGACGTCGGCACCGTCGACGACCGCGGGGTCGAGGTCGGCGACGCCGGGCTGCCACCGGAACTCGTACGGCGACGTCGGCTCGCGACGCACGAGCGTCGTCACGTGGTGCCCCGCGGCGCGCAGGGCGGCCACGAGCGGCGTGCCGATGAAGCCGGACGCGCCGGCCACGAGCACGGAGAGCGGGGCGTCCGCCATGGGTCCTCCTTCGACCGCCCCACCGTACCGACGACGACCGACGCGCGACCGGGAGGCCCGACGCGCCTCCGCCGGATCGGGTCACGCTCGCCCGCCGGTCGCCCTGCCGCTGATCGCTCGGCCTACCGCCGGTCGCCCTGCCGCCGCTGGCTCGCCCTACCGCCGGTCGCCCTGCCGCCGCTCGCGGAGGACGGTGGTCGCCCGTAGGCTCGGAGCCATGACCGACACCGCGTCGCCGACCTCCGTCAAGCAGCCCGACCCGTCCGTCGCCACCCCGTACGAGGACCTGCTCCGGAAGGTGCTGGACGAGGGCGTGCCGAAGGGCGATCGCACCGGCACCGGCACGCGGAGCCTGTTCGGCGCGCAGCTGCGGTTCGACCTCGCGCAGGGGTTCCCCCTGGTCACGACCAAGCGCGTCCACTTCAAGTCCGTCGCGTACGAGCTGCTGTGGTTCCTCCGCGGCGAGTCGAACGTGCGGTGGTTGCAGGAGCACGGCGTGCGGATCTGGAACGAGTGGGCCGACGCGGACGGCGAGCTCGGTCCCGTGTACGGCGTGCAGTGGCGCTCGTGGCCCACGCCTTCGGGCGACCACGTCGACCAGATCGCCGAGGTCATCGAGCAGATCCGCACGAACCCGGATTCGCGTCGGCTCATCGTGTCGGCGTGGAACGTCGCCGACATCCCGTCGATGGCCCTCGCGCCGTGCCACGCGTTCTTCCAGTTCCACGTCGTCGACGGCAAGCTCTCGTGCCAGCTGTACCAGCGGAGCGCCGACATGTTCCTCGGTGTCCCGTTCAACATCGCCAGCTACGCGCTCCTGACGCACATGGTGGCCGCGCAGACCGGGCTCGAGGTCGGCGACTTCGTGTGGACCGGTGGCGACTGCCACATCTACGACAACCACGTCGAGCAGGTGCGCGAGCAGCTCGCGCGGACCGCGTACGCGCCGCCGCAGCTCCGGATCGCCCCGCGCGACGGCATCGACGCCTACGAGTACGAGGACTTCGAGCTCGTCGACTACGCGCACCACCCGACGATCCGCGGCGCGGTCGCCGTCTGATGCCCCGGGGCGAGGTCGGCCTCATCTGGGCGCGCTCGCGCGACGGCGTGATCGGTGCCGACGGGGACATCCCCTGGCACCTCCCGGAGGACCAGGCCGAGTTCCGCCGGGTGACGAACGGGGCGACCGTGGTCATGGGACGGCGCACATGGGACTCGCTCCCGCCGCGGTTCCGGCCACTGCCCGGGCGCCGCAACGTCGTGCTGACCCGCGACCGGTCGTGGTCGGCGGACGGCGCCGAGGTCGTCCACGACGTCGACACCGCCCTCACGGTGGCCGCGGACGGGCCCACATGGGTGATCGGCGGCGCGCAGGTGTACGAGGCGGCGCTGTCCCGAGCGGACCGCGTCCTCGAGACCGTGATCGACCTCGACGTCGACGGGGACACCACGGCGCCCGAGCTCGGACCCGACTGGCACACGGTCGCCGCCACGCCCTCGGCGACGGAGTGGCTGACGTCGCGGACGGGTCTGCGCTACCGCTTCGTCGAGTCGCGCCGTCGTGCCTGAGCCGGTCCGGGCCTCCCGACCGCTGGTCCCGGTGGATGAGCGCTGCCGGTACGCTGGTTCGCGTGTCCTCGCGTGAGAATCCCTTCGGTCAGGTCCTCGTCGCGCTCGTGACGCCGTTCACCGCCGACGGCGAGGTGGACTGGCCGGGCGTCGAACGGCACATCGACGACTGCATCACGGCGGGTGCCGACGGCATCGTCGTGACCGGCACCACGGGCGAGACCTCGACGCTCACGGACCCCGAGAAGCTCCGGCTCGTCGAGGTCGGCAAGTCGGTCGCGGCGGGCCGCGCGAAGATCATCACGGGTGGTGGCTCGAACGAGACCGCGCACGCGATGCAGCTGTACAAGCAGAGCGAGCGCGCCGGCGCTGACGGCGTCATGATCGTCACGCCCTACTACAACAAGCCGACCCAGGCCGGCGTCCTGACGCATTTCCGGATGATCGCGGACGCCACCGACCTGCCGGTGATCCTCTACGACATCCCGGGCCGGACCGGCGTCCCGATCATGTACGACACGATCGTCCGTGCCTCGAAGCACCCGAACATCGTCGCGGTGAAGGACGCCAAGGGCTCCTTCAGCGAGGTCAGCCGGGTGCTCAACAACACCGACCTCATGTACTTCTCGGGCGACGACGCCAACGTGCTGCCGCACCTGGCGATCGGGGCGACCGGTCTGATCGGCGTGACGGCGAACATCGCGGCGGCACCGTACCGCACGATCGTCGACGCGGTGAACCGGGGCGACCTCGCGGCGGCGACGGCCGAGCACCAGCGGCTCGAGCCCCTGGTCCGCGCCGTCATGACGCACGTGCCCGGCACCGTCGCGGCGAAGTACATCCTGCACGGCCTCGGTCGGATCGCGAGCCCGCGGGTGCGCCTGCCGCTCGTCGGCCCGGAGGAGTCCGAGGCCGCCGTCATCGAGGCCGAACTCGAGTTCGTGCGCGACATCCCCGGCGCCGACTTCTCCAACTTCCGCCCGGACCGCAACGCGGCGGCCGGCGGCGCGCTGCCCAAGGTGCCAGGCACCACTCGTTGACCACCCGCGGCGCACCCGGTGCGCCGCCCACACCCGTCAGGACCAGATGCCCACGAAGACCTCCGAGCCGCAGCCGCTCGAACCCGGCACCCTCCGCGTGATCCCCGTCGGGGGACTCGGCGAGATCGGCCGCAACATGACCGTGTACGAGTTCGACGGCAAGCTGCTCGTCGTCGACGCTGGCGTGCTGTTCCCCGAGGAGCACCAGCCCGGCGTGGACCTGATCCTGCCGGACTTCACCCCGATCCGCGATCGCCTCGACGACGTCCTCGGCGTGGTCCTGACGCACGGGCACGAGGACCACATCGGCGCCGTGCCGTACCTGCTCAAGCTCCGGCAGGACATCCCGCTCATCGGGTCCACCCTGACGCTCGCGCTCGTCGAGGCGAAGCTCAAGGAGCACCGGATCAAGCCGTACACGCTGACGGTGCGCGAGGACCAGGTCGAGCAGCTCGGCCCGTTCCACCTCGAGTTCGTGGCCGTGAACCACTCCATCCCGGACGCGCTCGCCGTCGCCATCACCACTCCGGCGGGCCGTGTGCTCCACACCGGGGACTTCAAGATGGACCAGCTCCCGCTCGACGACCGCATCACGGACCTGCGCGCGTTCGCCCGACTCGGCGAAGCCGGGGTCGATCTGTTCCTGCCGGACTCCACGAACGCGGACGTCCCGGGGTTCACCGCGCCCGAGCGTGACATCGGGCCGGTGCTCGAGAGCGTCATCGCCCGCGCACGCCGCCGCGTCGTCGTGGCGAGCTTCTCGAGCCACGTCCACCGCGTGCAGCAGGTGCTCGACGCCGCCGCGGCGAACAACCGCCGGGTGGCGTTCATGGGCCGGTCGATGGTCCGGAACATGACGATCGCGGCCGAGCTCGGGTACCTCCGGGTGCCGGACGACGTCCTCATCGACGCCAAGAAGGCCAAGGACCTGCCGGACGACCGCATCGTCTACATGTCGACGGGGTCCCAGGGCGAGCCGATGGCCGTGCTCGCGCGCATGGCGAACCTCGAGCACCAGATCGAGATCGGCGAGGGGGACACCGTCATCCTCGCGTCGAGCCTCATCCCCGGCAACGAGAACGCCGTCTACCGGGTGATCGACGGGCTGACGAAGCTCGGCGCCAAGGTCGTCCACAAGGGCAACGCGAAGGTGCACGTGTCGGGCCACGCCTCCGCGGGCGAGCTCCTGTACTGCTACAACATCCTGCGGCCGCGGAACGTCATGCCCGTGCACGGTGAGCACCGCCACCTGTACGCGAGCGCCGATCTGGCGATCCAGACGGGGGTCCCGCCGCGCAACGTGATCCTCGGCGAGGACGGCACCGTCGTCGACCTCAAGGACGGCGTGGTCCGCGTGGCCGGGCAACTCGACCTCGGCTACGTCTACGTGGACGGGTCGACCGTCGGCGAGATCACGGACGCGGACCTCAAGGACCGGCGTGTGCTGGCGGAAGAGGGCTTCATCTCGATCTTCTGCGCCGTCGACTTCACCACCGGCCAGTGCATCGTCGGCCCGGAGATCCAGTCGCGCGGGTTCGCCGAGGACGACTCCGTGTTCGACGAGGTCCGGCCGCAGATCGTCCGGGCGCTCGCCGACACGGCGGCGAACGGCGCGGGTGACCAGCACGCGTTCACGCAGGCCGTCCGTCGCACGGTGGGGCGCTGGGTGAACACGAAGCACCGGCGGCGACCGATGATCGTGCCGGTGGTCATCGAGGCGTAGGCGCGGCGGCACGAGCCAGCGGCACGAGCCGCGGCAGCACGAGGGCGGGGTCCGACGGACCCCGCCCTCGTCGTCGTCCGAATCCGTTGACAGACTTCGTTACTTTGGGATAGAAAGTCCGCACGGGCTCCCGCAGAGCAGCGGGAGCGGTTCGGCTATCTCAAAGGAGAGACCATGCACGACACCGACACGCGCGCCGCTGCTGAGGCGATCGGCCGGGGCATCAGCAGGCGCACCCTGTTCCGCTACGGCGGCGCCGGCGTCGCGAGCGTCGCCCTCGCGGAACTGCTGGCGGCCTGCTCCTCGGGGTCCTCCGCCTCGTCGAGCGGCACGACGACCGTCCGCATGTGGAGCTGGTACACGGGCCAGCGGGACGTGTTCCCCAAGGTGATCGCCGCGTTCGAGAAGAAGCACCCGAACATCAAGATCCAGAACCGGATCTTCGGGACGCCGGACCAGTACCTCCCGGCGCTCACCGCGGCCGTCTCGGGTGGTGACGTGCCCGAGATCTTCGCCCCGCACGTCCGCGCCATCACCTACGGCGAACAGGGGATCTCGGCGGACCTGCGCAAGGAGCTCGGGTCCGGCTTCTTCAAGGACTTCTTCTCGTCGAACAACCAGGAGTACACGAAGAACGGCAAGCAGTACGCGCTCGGGTTCATGGCGCAGACGTTCGGCCTGTTCTACGACCCGGACATGCTGAGCGCCGCGGGGGTGGACGGGGAGCCGGAGACCTGGGACGACCTCATCGCCGCCGCCGCGAAGATCGACGCCACGGGCAAGTCCACCGTCGCGTTCAGCGCGAACCCGACGACGAGCGCGCTCGACTTCTTCCTCCCGCTCATCACCCAGGTGACCGACGACCCGACGTACTATCTCAAGCTCGACCAGCTCGAGAAGGGCTACGCGTACACGAACAAGCCCGTGCTCGAGGCGCTCCAGCTCAACGACCGGATCGTCAAGGCGGGCGTGTTCCAGAAGGGCACGACGGGCACGTCGGGCGACCAGGCCACCCAGCTGTTCTACACGGGGGGGTGCGGCCATGCTGTTCGCCGGGTCCTGGATCCCGCAGTCACTCGCGCAGGACGCCCCCAAGGCGTTCCTCGACAAGTACAAGATCATGCGGACCCCGGCGATCAAGAGCGGGGCCCGACACTGGACCGCCGACCAGGCCGGAGCCGGTTGGGCGGTGTCCGCGACGAGCAAGGCCAAGGACGCCGCGATCGAGTTCCTCAAGTTCATGTACGAGCCGGCCCAGTACTCGCAGCTCATGAACGACTCGCTGAGCATGCCGTCGACCAAGAGCGCCGCGGACCGCGTGAGCGACCCGCACATCAAGCTCATGACGTCGTGGCTCCCCGACGGCTGCCCGCACATCCCGTTCGGCGCGGGATCGAGCGCGGCCGGTGACCCCCTCGGCAAGATCTTCGACCAGACCGCCTCGCCGGCCGAGGTCGCCAAGCAGATGCAGGCCGCCGTCCTCAACGCGAAGGGCTGACATGGCCGTCACCAATGTGCTCCGGCCGGAGCGGGCGGGACGGTCGGACGAGATGGGCCAGCGTGGGCGCGGTCCCCGCGGCACGGGTCGGGGCGGTGGCCCGGGCCGGAACCGCGGCCGGGGACGAGCGGGAGGCTCCGCTCGCCTCCGCCGCTGGGAGTGGGTCTCCGGGTACACCTTCGTCGCGCCGACCGTCCTGCTGTTCGCGGCGTTCGTCGGCTGGCCGATCCTCTACGCCGCCTACCTGTCGCTGACGCGGTGGAGCGGCTTCGGGATCCCGCAGTTCATCGGACTCGACAACTACACGCGCATGGCGAACGACCCGGTCGCCCGCCACGCGTTCGTCGTGACCGTGCTCTACGCGGTCGTGACCACGGTCCTCCAGACCGCATTCCCGCTCGTGATCGCGGTGCTCGTCGCGAACGTGTGGAAGGGCCTCAGCGTCGTGGTCCGGACGATCCTGTTCGTCCCCGGCCTGGTGTCGTTCGTCGTCTCGGGTGCGCTGTGGAAGCTCATCTACGACCCGAACATCGGCACGCTCAACCGGACGCTCCGCGGGCTCGGGCTCGGCAGTCTCGCGGCGAACTGGCTGTCGACCCCGTCGCTCGTGCTGCCGGCGATCATCGCGGTGTCACTCTGGATGGCAATCGGCATGAACATGCTCATCTTCTTCGCCGGCATCCAGGGCATCGACCCCTCGCTGTACGAGGCCGCCGAGGTCGACGGCGCGTCCCGGTTCCAGCAGTTCCGGTTCGTGACGATCCCGGGCCTCCGGATCGTGACGGCGATCGTGATCAGCCTGAACCTGATGAACGGCTTCAAGGTGTTCGACATCATCTTCGTCATGACCGGCGGTGGTCCGAGCCACCAGTCCGAGGTGTTCGGCACCTACCTGTACAGCCTCGCGTTCGGGTCCACCGGTGGGTCCGTGCCGCAACTCGGCTACGGCAGTGCCTTCAGCGTCGTCGTCATGCTCCTGTGCGGCGTCGCCGTGCTCGTCCAGATCGTGCTCGCGAGGAGGGCCGCCCGATGACCGCCATCAAGCAACCGGTGTCCCGGACCGACGTCCGCCGCCTCGACCAGGCGCCGCGGCACCGACGGGTCCCGTACGCCCGGTCGGTCGCGGCGATCATCCTCGTGGCGATCTGCGCGGTGACGGTGTTCCCGCTGCTGTGGCTGCTGGCGACGTCGCTCCGCCCGGAGAACACCGTGTTCAACGGGCCGTTCTTCCCGACGATGCTCACGACGCGGGCCTACGGCACGGCGTGGACGTCGACGGACTTCGGGCTGCACTTCCTCAACAGCCTCTGGATCACCACGGCGACGGTCGCGGGCGTGCTCGTGTTCGCCTCGATGACCGGGTACGCCTTCGCCAAGCTCCGGTTCCCGTTCAAGAACGTCCTCTACGTCGCGCTCCTGTCGACCCTGATGATGCCGTCGACGGCGCTCATCATCCCGCTCTACCTGCAGCTCAAGAACATCGGGCTGCTCAACAGCCAGTTCGGCCTGCTCGTGCTCTACATCAGCAGTTCGGCACCGTTCGCCATGTTCCTCATGCGGGCCTTCTTCGAGACCCTGCCCGACGAACTCGTCCAGGCCGCGCGGATCGACGGTGCCGGCGAGTTCACGGTGTTCTGGCGGGTGATCCTGCCGTTGGCCCGACCCGGGGTCGCGACGGTCGTCATCTTCCAGTTCCTGTCGACGTGGAACGAGTTCCTCATCGCGAACACGGTGCTGCAGAACACGCGGGCACTCCCGCTCCAGCCGGTCCTGTTCAGCCTCATCGGGCAGTACCAGACCGACTGGCCGTCGCTCGCGGCCGGCTTGACGCTGTCGATCGTGCCGGTCGTGCTCGTGTACGTCTGGATGCAGCGACAGTTCGTCGCGGGCATGACCCTCGGGGCGGTGAAGAGCTGATGGTCGACCTCGGTACCACGATCGATCCCGACCTCGATGCGACCCCGGGCGGCTGGATGCGGCCCCTCGGGAGGACCGGGCTCACCGTCTCCGCGGTCACCCTCGGCGCGGCACCCCTCGGCAGCATGCCGGAGAACTTCGGCCATCCCGTCGAGGAGGACGACGCGGTCGCCCTCGTCGACCAGGTCCTCCACAGCCCGATCCGGACGATCGACACCGCGAACGGGTACTCGGGCGGCGCGAGCGAACGGCGCATCGGCCTCGGCATCGCGCGCGCCGGCGGCCTGCCGGACGACGTGCTCGTCGTCACGAAGGTGGACGCCCGGGACGGCGACTACTCGGGCGTCCGCGTCCGCGCGTCCGTCCGCGAGAGCCAGGAGCGGCTCGGCATCGACCGGCTGCCGCTCGTGCACCTCCACGACCCCGAGTTCCACGACCTCGACGCGATGACGGCGCCGGGTGGCGCGGTCGACACGCTCGTCGCCCTCCGGGACGAGGGCGTCGTCGAGCACATCGGCCTCGCGGGCGGGGACGTCCACGTCATGCGGCGGTACCTCGACCTCGGGGTGTTCGAGGTCCTCCTCGTGCACAACCGCCTGACGCTCGTCGACCGCAGCGCCGAGTCGCTCGTGGCCCGGGCGGCCGAGACCGACGTCGCGGTCGTCAACGCGGCCGTGTTCGGCGGGGGGATCCTCGCCGCACCGCGGAGTGGCCGGACCGACTACGGCTACCGCCCCGCGCCTCCGGCCACTCGCGCCGCCATCACCGCGATGGCCGACGTCTGCGACCGGTACGGGACCGACCTCGCGACGGCGGCGCTCGCCGCGTCCGTGCGGGAGCCGGCGGTCGCGAGCACGATCGTCGGGTTCAGTCGACCCGAGCGGATCGCGACGACCGTCGACGCCGCGACCACGGACCTCCCGGACGACCTGTGGGCGGAACTCGCCGCCCTCCGGCCGGCTCCGGAGCACTGGCTCGACGCCCGCTGAGGCGCCGAGCACCACGACATGGGCCCGCACCGACGCGGGCCCGGGAAGCAGGAGACCATGCCCCTCGTCCGCGTCGACATGCACGCGGCCCTCGCACCACGTCGCGAGGCCATCAGCGCCGCCATCCACAAGGGACTCGTCGACGGGCTCGCGATGCCCGAGGACGACCTGTTCCAGGTCTTCCGGCTCCACGAGCCCGGGGAGCTCGTGTACTCACGGACGTTCCCGAACGCGGACCGCAACGGCATCCTCTTCGTGCAGATCCTGCTCGCCCGCATCTACGGTCCCGAGGACAAGCAGCGCATGTACGGGTGCGTGGTCGACGAGCTGGTGGGTGCCGGGGTGAAGCGCGACGAGGTCCTCATCGCCGTGACCGAGAACGAGGGCAGCGACTGGTGCGCCCCGGACAAGGAGGCCTGACGTGGCGTTCACCAGGAGCGATCTGCCCGACGACTTCGTCATCGGCACCGCCACGGCCGCGTACCAGGTCGAGGGGTCGGTCGACGTCGACGGCCGCGGACCGAGCATCTGGGACGACTTCGCCCGCGTCCCCGGCGCGATCACCGACGGCTCGACGGGCGACCCGGCCGACGACCACCTCCGCCGGTACCGCGAGGACGTCGCGATCATGGCGGACCTCGGCGTCGACGCGTACCGGTTCTCGGTCGCGTGGCCGCGCATCCAGGCGGACGGCACCGGGCCGGCGAACCAGGCGGGGCTCGACCACTACCGCCGCCTCGCGGAGTCACTGCTCGAGCGGGGCATCACCCCGTGGGCGACGCTGTACCACTGGGACCTCCCGAGCGCGCTCGAGGCGCGGGGCGGCTGGCTCGAGCGGGACACGGCGGACCGGTTCGCGGAGTACGCGGGTCTCGTCGTCGCGGGCCTCGGTGACCTCGTCGACCACTGGATCACCCTGAACGAGCCGTGGTGCTCGGCGTTCCTCGGGTACGCGTCCGGTGTGCATGCGCCGGGCAAGCAGCTCGGGACCCGTGCCGCGCACGCGGCCCACCACCTGATGCTCGGGCACGGGCGTGCCGTCCCGGCCATCCGTGCTGCCGCCCGGCCGACCGCGCAGGTCGGGGTCACGCTCAACCTCTACTCGGTGCGGTCGGCGACCGACTCGGCCGACGACCGCGACGCCGCCCGACGCATCGACGGCCTCCAGAACCGGCTGTTCCTCGAGCCGCTGCTCCTCGGCCACTACCCGGAGGACGTCGTCCGTGACCTCGGGGAGCAGGACTGGTTCGCGGCGAACCCCGCGTCCGACGCCGCCGAGATCGCGGCGGACGTCGACTTCGTGGGCGTCAACTACTACAGCCGGCACACCGTGCGGGCCGGTGGCGGGACCGGCGCGGCGACCAACGCCGGTGGCGCCGTCGGCGCGGTGAGCGCGAACCCGGGCAGCGAGTTCGTCGAGACCGTCGACACCGGTGCACCGCGCACGCAGATGGGGTGGGAGATCCACCCGGACGGCCTCGTCGACGTCCTGCGCATGGTCCACGCGCTCCGGCCCGAGCTGCCGATCGCGGTCACCGAGAACGGCGCGGCCTACGAGGACGTGGTCGACGAGACGGGTGCCGTCGAGGACGAGGAGCGCCGTGCGTACGTCGAGGCGCACCTCGCGGCGTGCGCCGACGCGGTCCGCGAGGGGATCCCGCTCCGCGGGTACTTCTGCTGGAGCCTCCTCGACAACTGGGAGTGGGCGTTCGGGTACACGCGCCGCTTCGGCATCGTGCACGTCGACTACGCGACCCAGCAGCGGACCGTCAAGCGGAGCGGCCGCTGGCTGGCCGGCGTGCTCGGCGGCCCCCTCGCGACCACCACCGAGCAGTCAGGAGCCCAGGCATGACCACCACCGACACGGACCGCACCGACCCGGCCGCCGCTGAGCCACCGCTGCGCACCCCGGCGGTCGCGACCAAGCGCCTCCCGACCGTCGCACCGACCCGGTACGCGCTCGTCGGCAACGGGTGGCGCACCGAGGTCTACCTCCGGGTGGCGCAGCTGTTGCCCGACCGGTTCCGGGTGACCGGCGTGGTGACGCGTCGAGCCGAGGCCGGGGCGGAACTCGAGCGCCGGTGGGGCGTCCCGACCTGGCGGACGCTCGACGACCTCCTGGCCGCGGAGCGTCCCGAGTTCGTCGTCCCGAGCGTCCCGTGGCCGGTGACGCCCGGGCTCGTCCGCGAGCTCGTCGGACGCGGGGTCCCCGTGCTCACCGAGACGCCGCCGGCGCCGGACCTCGACGGCATGCGGTCGCTCTGGGCCGACGTCGGCGCGGCGGACCTCGTCCAGGTCGCCGAGCAGTACCTGCTCATGCCGCTCCACGCCGCTCGGCTGGCAGCGGTGCGGGACGGCGCGGTCGGTGTCCCGACCTCCGTGCACGTCAGCTCGACGCACCTGTACCACGCGGTGTCGATGATCCGCGGGTTCCTCGACGTCGCCCCGGGGCCGGTGACCGTGCGGTCCGTGACCTCGACCGCGCCCCTGGTCGACCCGATCACGCCGGACGGCTGGACGCACGACACGGAGCCGAAGCCGGCCCGGACGATCCTGTCGACGCTCGACCTCGGGGACGGCCGCACGGGGCTCTACGACTTCACGGACAACCAGTGGTGGAACCCGGTGCGTCCGGACCACCTGGCGGTCCGCGGGTCGACGGGCGAGCTCCACGACGAGACCCTCGTGCGCATGCTCGACACCACGACCCCGGTGACGTCGCGGTTCGAGCGGGCGCAGACCGGCCACGGCATGGACTACGAGGGGCTCGACACGACGCACATCAGCCTCGACGGGCGCCCGGTGTGGCGGAACCTGTACGAGGGCGGACGCCTCATGGACGACGACCTCGCCGTCGCCGAGCTGCTGACGCGCACCGGCGCATGGACCCGCGACGAGGCCCCGGGCCCCTACCCGCTCGCCGAGGGCCTGCACGACCACCACGTCGGGCTCGCCATCGAGGAGGCCGCTGGCACCGGCACGGCGGTGACGATCTCGAACGAGCCCTGGGTGACGTCGCGTGCGTGACGTCGCCGGCCCTCCCGGCCGATCCGCGCCGTCGTTCGTCGCGACCGCGCTCTTCGACGGCGTCACGCTCGACGGCTGGCACGCCGTCCCGCGCACGCCCGTGGCCGCACGGCCGGGAGGCCCGGCACCGGACCCCGCGTCACCCGCGGTCCGCGACGCCCTCGCCACGGGTGGTGCGTGGTCCGTGGTCGACGGTGCCGTCGTGGGCGGCCAGGAGCGCCGCGGACTCGGCGGCTACCTGGTCAGCGACGAGGTGTTCGGTGACGTCGACCTGACGGTGCTGGTGCGACCGGACTGGCCCGCGGACACCGGGATCATGCTCCGAGCCTCGGCGCTCGGGTCGCAGGGGTACCAGGTGCTCGTCGACCACCGGCCGTCCGGCTCCATCGGCGGGTTCTACGGCAACGGGATCGGCGGGTTCCACGCCGTCGGGTTCGCCGTCGACGCCGTCCGCGACGCCGGCGGGCGAGCGGTCGGTCTGACCGAGGACGACCCGGTGACGAGCCGCGAGCCGGTGACGCCGGAGAAGCGGGCCCTGCTGACGCACGCCGCCAGCGCCGAGGCGTTCCTCGCCGCGTGGCGATGGGACGACTGGAACGAGCTCCGGATCCGGTGCGTGGGGGAGTGGCCGGTGCTGACGACCTGGGTCAACGGGCTCCTCGTCGCCGAGTGCGACACCGGGGCGCTCCCACCGGACCGGTTCGACCGCGCCGCCGTCCGCGCCCTGCTCGGTCGCGCGGGGCACATCGCACTCGAGGTGCACGACAACGACCCCGCGCTCGGGGACGAGCGATGGGGGCCAGGCGCGGTCGTGCGGTGGCGGGACCTGCGGGTCGTGCGGCTCGACTGACCGACGCCGCCGGGTGCGCCGGAGTCGCGGAGTCGCGGGGTCCGCCGGGGCCGCCGGGGCCGCCGGGTCAGCCGCGACCGGCGCGGGTCCGCGTCAGCCGGGCGTGGAGCACGGCGGCGGCAGCGCCGAGCGCGGCGGCGTCCCGGCCGACGGCGCTCATCGCCACGTGCACGGGATGCGTCCCCCGCATCACCGCGTGCGCGTGGAGCTCGCGCTGCACCGCCCGCAGGTAGCGCACGCCGGCGGTGGCGAACCCCGGGCCCGCGAGGTAGACCTCGTCGAGGTCGAGCAGGTTGACGAGGTTCAGGATCGCCCGCGCCAGGTACTCGGCGGACTCCTCGACGAGGGCGAGCGCGCCGGTGTCGCCCTGTACGGCCGCGGCCGCGACGCGTGCGAAGGTCGCGCGGACGTCGGCCGTCACCGCCCGGGCGTCGTCGCCGTCCGTGGTGGTGTCGATGCCGAGCCGCGCAACGAGGGCCGCGTCGGTGCGGGCTCGTGCGACGACGGCGGCGGGCGCGGCGAGGACCTCGAGGCAGCCGCGGGACCCACACCAGCAGGGCGGCCCGTCCCACCGCAGGGACATGTGCCCGATCTCCCCGGCGTTCGACGACGCGCCCCGGTGGACGTCGCCACCGACGAGCAGCCCGCACCCGATGCCCGTCGCCATGTAGACGGTGGCGAAGTCGCGCGTGGAGGGCACGCGGCCCGACCAGAACTCGCCGAGGGCGGCGCAGTTCGCGTCGTTGTCGACCGTGACCGGCAGGTCGGTCGCCGCGGTGAGCGCGTGCCCGAGCGCGAAGTCGTCCCACTCGCTCCACGAGTCGGTGGACCGGAGCACCCGACCGGGCAGGTCGAGCCGTCCCTCGCCGGCGACGCCGATCCCGATCACGGTGTCGCGGTCGATCCCGTGGTCGGCGAGCATGACGGCGACGTCCCGGGCGACACGGGCCACGACGGCCTCGGGTGACTCGGTCCCGGTCCCCGCGACGCTCCGTGCGTCGATCGGGCGACCGCTGAGGTCGACGAGGACGTACACGTCCTGCGCGGTGTCCAGGGCGACCCCGACCGCGTAGCCGGCGGTGCTGTTCAGCTCGAGCAGGACGGCGCGTTTGCCGCCGGTCGACTCCGCGTACCCGACCTCGGACACGAGGCCGTCGTCGAGCAGGGTCCGGACGATCTTCGAGATCGTCGCGTTCGTCAGTCCGGACCGCTCCGCGAGCTCCGTGCGGCTGATGGTGCCACTCGAGCGGATGAGGTCCACGATCGCGCTCCGGGTCTCGGCGACCGAGGCGCCCTTGAGGCGACGGATCGGTGCGTCGGGGCGGACCGTGACCATCGTGTCGTCCTCCTCGTCGCTCCTGGCCCCACGGTACCGGGTGCGGGGGCGCGGCCCGTCACGGCGGGCCTCCCGCCGGACGTCCCCGGCTCGGGTTAGGGTTCCGCTCATGGCCGGGAGCACCAAGTCGTCGTCGCGCGCGTCCTCGGGGTCCCGTGCGTCCTCGGGGTCGCGGGCGTCCTCGCCCGCGCGCGGGTCCGGCGGCACGGGGGCCCGCGGCACCACCTCCCGGACCCAGGCGACCACCCGGAAGCTCCCGCAACCGGTCGAGGTCGTCGGGCCGAACCCCCTCGTGACCGCCTGGACGGGTGCAGCGCACGGTGTCGGCGCGGTGTTCCGGCTGCTCGGCAAGGAGTCGCTCGAGCACGACGAACGACGCGACGGCTTCCCGTTCCTGCTGTTCCTGCTCGCGATCGCCGGTGCCGTGGTCGAGTGGCTCAACCCCGCCAACCCGGTCGCGGTGGCCCTGGACGCCTACACGTTCGGTGGTCTGTTCGGTCGGCTCGCGGTCGCGTTGCCGGTCATCATGATCGTGTTCGCCGGGTGGTTGTTCCGGCATCCCGCGTCCGTGCACGACAACACCCGCATCGGCATCGGCCTGGGGTTGCTCGTCATCGGCATCTCCTCCGTCTGTCACATCTACGGCGGTCAGCCCCCGGCGTCCGACGGCATGCCCGTGCTCGCACAGGCGGGCGGGATCATCGGCTGGGTGGTGATCGGCTGGATCGTCGCGGCCGCGACCGCGTGGATCGCCACCCCCGTGGCCGTCGCGCTCATCGCGCTCTCGCTGTTCATCATCACGAAGACGCCGCCGAACCACGTCGGTCGACGCGTGCACGAGCTCTACGCGTACCTGTTCGGCACGCCGGGGCCGGCTCCGATCGACGCGGACGCACCCGCGCCCGTGGCACCGCGCCGTGGCCGGAACACCTCGGCGTCGTCGTCGTTCGACCCGTTCGAGGACCTCGACGGCGGCGGCAGCGGCGACGGCTCGGGCGAGGGCGAGCCCGGGGCGCTCCCGTGGTGGCGGCGCAACAAGACCGGGCGCGAGGAGGATCCCGCCTACGACACCCCCGTGCTCCCGCACGCCGAGACGTCCGACGCCGCGGCCGCCACCGGCCGCGGCGCCGCGGCTGCGCCGGTCGCCCCGGGTCCGGTCGGGGTCGCGGGAGCGGTGGGCTCGGGCGCCGCGGCGGGCCTCGTCGACCTGACGCCGGCCGAACCCGTGTCGGTCAACCTCAACGACTCGCTCGAACAGGACGTCGCCGAGGACCTCGACCGCGCCGAGGAGGCCCTCCGTGCGTTCGACGCGCAGGCGCCGGGCCGCGTGCGCCACGACGAGGCCCAGGCCGCGACCGAGGTCATCCGTCCCGCCGTGGCCGAGCCCGTCACGGACGTGCTGCCCCTCGACGAGGACGAGCAGGACGGCCTGCCCGACACGACCGCCGACGATGCTCCGGCCACGCCCTACCGCCTGCCCGCCGCCTCGACGCTGAGCCCGGGCACCCCCGCGACGGCGCACAGCACCGCGAACGACGAGATGGTCGCGGCGATCACCGGCGTCCTCACCGAGTTCAAGGTCGACGCCAAGGTCACGGGGTTCTCGCGCGGCCCGACGGTCACCCGGTACGAGATCGAACTCGGCCCGGGGGTCAAGGTCGAGCGCGTCACGGCGTTGAGCAAGAACCTGTCGTACGCGGTCGCCTCGAACGAGGTCCGCATCCTCTCGCCGATCCCCGGCAAGAGCGCGATCGGCGTCGAGATCCCGAACTCGGACCGCGAGATCGTCTCGCTCGGCGACGTGCTGCGGTCGAACGCAGCCACGAAGTCGAAGCACCCGATGACCATCGGCGTCGGCAAGGACGTCGAGGGCGGCTTCGTCGTGGCGAACCTCGCGAAGATGCCGCACCTCCTGGTCGCCGGCTCCACGGGGTCCGGCAAGTCGAGCTTCGTCAACTCGATGATCACGTCGCTCCTCATGCGCGCGAAGCCGAGCGAGGTCCGCATGGTCCTCGTCGACCCGAAGCGCGTCGAGCTCTCGATCTACGCCGGTGTCCCGCACCTCATCACCCCCATCATCACGAACCCGAAGAAGGCGGCCGAGGCGCTGCAGTGGGTCGTGAAGGAGATGGACATGCGGTACGACGACCTCGCGTCGTTCGGGTTCCGGCACGTCGACGACTTCAACCGTGCCGTGTCGAACGACGAGATCGTCCTGCCCGCCGGCAGCGAGCGGAAGCTCAAGCCGTACCCGTACCTCCTCGTCGTGGTGGACGAGCTCGCGGACCTCATGCTCGTCGCGCCGCGCGACGTCGAGGACTCGATCGTCCGCATCACGCAGCTCGCCCGGGCGGCCGGAATCCACCTCGTCCTCGCGACGCAGCGTCCCTCGGTGGACGTCGTCACGGGGCTCATCAAGGCGAACGTGCCGTCGCGGCTCGCGTTCGCGGTGACGAGCGTGACGGACTCCCGGGTCATCCTCGACCAGCCGGGAGCCGACAAGCTCATCGGCCAGGGCGACGGACTGTTCCTGCCGATGGGGTCGTCGAAGGCCGTCCGCGTGCAGGGCGCCTGGGTGCAGGAGAGCGAGATCGCCGAGGTCGTCGCGCACGTCACCCGCCAGGCCCGCCCGGAGTACCGCCAGGACGTCCAGGCGGTCGTCGAGCGCAAGGAGATCGACGCCGACATCGGTGACGACCTCGAGCTTCTCCTCGCGGCCGTGGAGCAGGTCGTCTCGACGCAGTTCGGGTCGACCTCGATGCTCCAGCGGAAGCTCCGCGTGGGCTTCGCCAAGGCGGGGCGGCTCATGGACCTCATGGAGTCACGCGAGATCGTCGGGCCGAGCGAGGGCTCGAAGGCCCGCGACGTCCTCATCACGGTCGAGCAGCTTCCCGAGACCCTCGCGCGACTCCGGGGTGAGGAGCCCCCCGCGCCGGCCGCCCCGGTCACCCCGACGCGCGAGGGCGCGGAGGGCGACGCCGGGTACCGCGGGTCCGACGACCCGGTCGCCGACATGACCCGTGGGTACGATGAGGTCGAGAGCGATCCGGACGAGGACGCCTGGAGCCTGACCGGCAGGGAGTGATCACCATGAGCGCCTCCGGTGAGTCCACCGCGACGCAGAAGCGGTTCCCGTGGCGGGGGCGGGTGATCCGATCGGGATCGGGGCCGGCGTCGACCGCGAACGTCGCCAACGTCATCACCGTCATCCGGATCCTGATGGCGCCGGTGTTCTTCGTCTTCCTGCTGCTCGACGCGGGGCAGGACGGCCCCCTCCGGATCTGGGCAGCCGTGCTGTTCGTCGTCGCGATCGTCACCGACAGCGCCGACGGCATCATCGCCCGCCGGCAGAACCTCGTCACCGACTTCGGCAAGCTCGTCGACCCGATCGCCGACAAGGTGCTCATCGGCGGTGCCCTCGTCTCGCTCTCGGTGCTCGGGGAACTGCCCTGGTACGTCACCGTCCTCATCATGGTGCGCGAGATCGGCATCACGGTCTTCCGCTTCGCGGTGCTGAGCGACCGGGTCATCCCCGCGAGCCGCGGCGGCAAGGTCAAGACGGTCCTGCAGGCCGTCGCGATCACCCTGGCCCTCATCCCCTTCTGGAACGTCTTCGGCGGTTGGGTGCACGTCGTCGACGCCGTCCTCATGGTGTTGGCGTTCCTCGCGACGATCCTGAGCGGTCTCGACTACCTGTGGCAGGCCTGGCGGCACGGCCGGGAGGCGCGGTGACGGTCACCGACGCACCCGACGCTGTCGTGCCTCCCGGCTCGCTGGCGGTCGCGATCGTGCGCGCACTCGCGGCGCGCGGCGAGACACTCGCCGTCGCGGAGTCGCTCACCGGCGGTCTCGTCGTGGCGGAGCTCGTCGCCGTCCCGGGTGCGAGCGCGGTCGTGCGCGGCGGTGTGGTCGCCTACGCGACGCCGTTGAAGCACCGGCTGCTCGGCGTCGACGCGGCGCTGCTGGCGACTCGGGGGGCGGTCGATCCGGAGGTCGCGCGGCAGATGGCGACCGGGGTGCGTGCGGCGACGGCGGTCGACGGCCTCGCGGCGACCTGGGGCATCAGCACGACGGGCGTCGCCGGACCGGAACCGCAGGACGGCAAGCCGGTCGGCACGGTGTTCGTCGGGATCGCGCGGGCCGGTGTCGCCGAGGCGTCCGAACTCCGGCTGGATGGTGACCGTGCGGCAATCCGCGCGGGGGCCGTCTCCGAACTCCTCACACGCTTGCACCAGGCGGTCACGGCGAGCACGTCCGGGGAATAGGGCGCGTTTCCATCCGGTTACAAGTGGTGCATTCACAAGCACCACCCAGAGCCCCCTGGTTAGCATGCACGAACCGGCGGCGATAGTGTTGCTGTCCCGTTCTCGGTCACCGGGATCGAGCGGGATCGGGATGACAGGAAGGAGGAGTTCTCATGGTTCTCGTTCGTCAGGAAATCGGCGATGTCCTGCGGGACTTCCGCTTGCAGAAGGGCCGGACCCTCCGTCAGGTCGCCAGCAAGGCCAGTGTCGCGCTCGGATACCTGAGCGAGGTGGAGCGCGGTCAGAAGGAAGCCAGCTCCGAGATCCTCGCTTCGGTCGCCGACGCGCTCGACACGCCCATCTCGGTCATCATGCGCGAAGTCGGTGACCGCCTCGCGGTCGTCGAGGGCATCACCTCCCCGGTTCCGGACATGCTGCCGGACGACCTCGTCGCCGAGTTCGACAACGACCTCGCGGTGCGCTGAGCGCAGTCCGCGTCGGAACGCCCCGGTCCTGCTGGACCGGGGCGTTCCGCGTTCCGCGGGCGCGGCGATCAGGGCCAGCGGCGGCGGCCTCGACGA
The DNA here is from genome assembly GCF_003234815.2 of Curtobacterium sp. MCBD17_035. Lineage (NCBI taxonomy): Bacteria > Bacillati > Actinomycetota > Actinomycetes > Micrococcales > Microbacteriaceae > Curtobacterium > Curtobacterium sp. MCBD17_035. The sequence continues at coordinate 949,744 of NZ_CP126279.1, forward strand.
GTGCGTCCGGCCCCGCCTCGTGTCCGGGGTCCTCGCTACCATGGGGCCGTGCGCGTGAGTGAGTTCTGGCAGGCGGTCGAGGACGAGTTCGGTCCGGCCTACGGTCAGGTGGTCACGCGCGACGTCGTCCTCGGGGCGGTGGGCGGACGGTCGGCGGCCGACGCGCTCGCGGCGGGGGTGCCGGCCCGCGACGTCTGGGAGGCCCTGTGCGACGCGCAGGACGTGCCCGTCGGACGGCGGCACGGCAAGGGCCTCCGCGCTCCGCGCGACTGACGCCCACTCGAACACGTCTTCGGCGTGTTGCTCGAACGCGTGTTCGACCCGGTGCTACCGTCCTGCACAGATGCTCGTGGCGACGTACCGTCCACAGCGGTCTGCTCTCGGCGTGGTGATGTCGGTGGCCGGTCGTAGGTTCGGTCCATCGGATGAGCATCCGAGCCTTGTCGGTGAACCGAGGACCCTGCCCCACCGGTCCTCGCGAAGGCGACAGCCTACAGGCGCCGTACACGAGCAGAAGGAGCGCATCATGCCCTCACCCGCAGACCGCGAGAAGGCCCTCGAGACCGCACTCGCCCAGATCGACCGACAGTTCGGCAAGGGCACGGTGATGCGCCTCGGGAGTGACGAACGCGCCCCCGTCGCCACCATCCCCACCGGATCCGTGGCGCTCGACGTCGCTCTCGGCATCGGCGGCCTCCCGCGTGGTCGCATCATCGAGATCTACGGTCCGGAGTCCTCCGGCAAGACGACCCTGACGCTGCACGCCATCGCGAACGCGCAGCGCAACGGCGGCATCGCGGCCTTCATCGACGCGGAGCACGCCCTCGACCCCGAGTACGCGAAGAAGCTCGGCGTCGACATCGACGCACTCCTCGTCTCCCAGCCCGACACGGGTGAGCAGGCGCTCGAGATCGCGGACATGCTCGTCCGTTCGGGCTCGATCGACCTGGTCGTGGTCGACTCCGTGGCCGCGCTCGTGCCCCGCGCCGAGATCGAGGGCGAGATGGGCGACTCGCACGTCGGCCTCCAGGCCCGCCTCATGTCGCAGGCACTCCGGAAGCTGGCCGGTGGGCTCAACCAGACGCAGACCACGATGATCTTCATCAACCAGCTGCGCGAGAAGATCGGCGTGTTCTTCGGCAGCCCGGAGACCACCGCTGGCGGTAAGGCGCTCAAGTTCTACGCCTCGGTCCGGCTGGACATCCGCCGCATCGAGACCCTGAAGGACGGCACCGAGGCCGTGGGCAACCGCACCCGGGTCAAGGTCGTCAAGAACAAGATGGCGCCGCCCTTCAAGCAGGCCGAGTTCGACATCCTCTACGGCGTGGGGATCTCGCGCGAGGGCTCGTTGCTCGACTTCGGTGTGGAGCACGGCATCGTCAAGAAGTCGGGCGCCTGGTACACGTACGAGGGCGACCAGCTCGGCCAGGGCAAGGAGAACTCGCGCAACTTCCTCATCCAGAACGGCGACATCGCCGCCGAGATCGAACGCAAGATCCTCGCGAAGCTCGGTGTCGGTGCTGCCGCTGCCACCGCTGACGCCCCGGCGCCGGTCGAGTCTCTCGAGAAGAAACTCGCCGCCAAGAAGGGCGCGTGAGCTCCCGAGACAGCTCCATGCCTGACGACGGCCTCGCACCGGTCACCGACATCTTCGGTGCGCGGTCGTCGGCACGGGCGACGTCGTCCCGGCGCGCACCGGCGGAAGGCGGAGCACCGTTTGCCGAGCCCGGCGCACACGGCGCGAGCATGGGCGGCCCGGACGGGGATGACGCGATCCCGGTCGGTCTCGTCCGCGACGAGACCGACGTCGACCGCCCGGACGCCTCCGACGCGTGGCTCCCTCCGGTGACGGGTTCCACCGTCGGGTCCGTCGAGACCGTCGGGCCCGCCGCCCCGGTGCGCCGACTGCGGGCTGCCGACCGGGACGATGACGCCGAGCACGAGACGGTCGAGTCAGCACCCACGCAGGACGAGTTGCTCGCCGAGGCAGAGCGGATCAGCATCCGGGCGCTCAGCCGCCGTGGCACGAGCACGTCCGAGCTGCGGACCGCCCTCCTCGGGCGCGAACTCCCCGAGGACATCGTCGAGCACGAGATCGCTCGACTCGTCCGGGTCGGTCTCCTCGACGACGTGCGGCTCGCTGCCGACCTCGTCGACCGTCTGCACGACCGCAAGGGCCTGGGGCGACAAGGCGTGGTGGCGGAGCTCCGGCGGCGGGGCGTCGACCAGGCGGCGATCGACGCGGCCCTGGCGGACCAGGACGACGACGCGGCGGAGTCCGAGCGTGCGATCGAGTTGGCGCGCAAGCGTGCCGGACAGATGCGGGGGCTCGACCACGAGACCGCGGAGCGCCGGCTCTCGGGGTTCCTCATGCGCAAGGGCTACGGCGGATCGGTCGTGCGGACCGCCGTCCGGATCGCACTCGACGGCGGCGGCCGACGGGGTGGCGTGCGCTTCGAGTAGGCGGGCCGGGCCTGCCGGTCTGGGCGACGGTGACGCCGCCGTACACTGACAGCACCATGGCGACCACCACCCCAGCGCGCCCCCGCACCTACGAGGTCCGGACCTACGGGTGCCAGATGAACGTGCACGACTCGGAGCGTCTCAGCGGGTCACTCGAGGCGGCCGGATACGTGCCGGCTGTGGACGAGCAGGCCGACGTCGTCGTGATCAACACCTGCGCGGTCCGCGAGAACGCGGACAACCGCCTGTACGGCAACCTCGGCCACCTGGCCGGGGTCAAGCGTGAGCACGAGGGGCTGCAGATCGCCGTCGGTGGGTGCCTGGCGCAGAAGGACAAGAACGTCATCCTCGAGAAGGCCCCGTGGGTCGACGTCGTGTTCGGCACCCACAACATGGGCTCGCTGCCCGCGATGCTCGAGCGCGCACGCCACAACGGCGAGGCGCAGGTCGAGATCCTCGAGGCGCTCGAGGTGTTCCCGTCGACGCTGCCCACCAAGCGGGACTCCACGCACAGCGGGTGGGTGTCGATCTCCGTCGGCTGCAACAACACGTGCACGTTCTGCATCGTCCCGTCGCTCCGGGGCAAGGAGAAGGACCGCCGACCGGGCGACGTCCTGGCCGAGATCCAGGCGCTCGTGGACGACGGCGCGATCGAGGTCACGCTGCTCGGCCAGAACGTCAACTCGTACGGCGTCGAGTTCGGCGACCGCCAGGCGTTCAGCAAACTCCTCCGCGCTGCCGGTTCGATCGAGGGGCTCGAGCGGGTCCGGTTCACCAGCCCGCACCCCGCCGCGTTCACCGACGACGTCATCGACGCCATGGCCGAGACGCCGAACGTGATGCCGCAGCTCCACATGCCGCTGCAGTCCGGCTCGGACCGCATCCTCCGGGCGATGCGGCGGAGCTACCGCAGCGACCGCTTCCTCGGGATCCTCGACCGGGTCCGCGCCCGCATCCCGCACGCGGCGATCTCGACGGACATCATCGTCGGTTTCCCCGGCGAGACCGAGGCCGACTTCCAGGACACGCTCCGGGTCGTCGAGCGTGCACGGTTCGCGTCGGCGTTCACGTTCCAGTACTCCATCCGCCCGGGGACGCCCGCGGCGACGATGGAGCAACAGGTGCCGAAGGAGGTCGTGCAGGACCGCTACGACCGACTCGTGGCGCTGCAGGACCGGATCGTCGCCGAGGAGAACGCACGGCAGGTCGGCCGAACGGTCGAGGTCCTCGTCGCGACGGGCGAGGGGCGGAAGGACGACGCGACCCACCGACTGAGCGGGCGGGCCGAGGACGCCCGTCTCGTGCACTTCGGTGTACCCGCCGGCTCGGAGGTCCCCCGCCCGGGCGACGTCGTGACGGTCGAGATCACGCGCGGCGCACCCCGGTACCTCATCGCCGACACGGACGCGCCGCTGCGCGTCCGCCGCACCCGCGCGGGCGACGCGTGGGACCGCGCGCAGGCCGCCTCGTGTGGCGTGCCGGTCCCGGCCGACGCCGGTGCCGCGGACGCTGCGGTCGGGCCCCGGCCGGTGTCGCTCGGGCTGCCGACGCTGCGGGTCGGCGCGCCTTCCGGCCGCTGACGGTGCTCGAGACGCCTGCATCGTCGGGGGCATCGGCATCGGCATCGGCGTCGGCATCGGCGTCGGCGTCGGCGTCGTCGGAGGCGCGGGCCAGCGATCCGGGCGTGGAGGGCCCGGACGTCATCGCGATCGTGGGTGCCACGGGCACCGGCAAGTCGGACCTGGCGCTCGGCATCGCCGAAGCACTCCGCCGAGACGGTCTCCCGGCCGAGATCGTGAACGCCGACGCGATGCAGTTGTACCGCGGGATGGACATCGGGACGGCCAAGGTCCCGATCGCCGCCCGACGCGGTGTGCCGCATCGACTGCTCGACGTGCTCGACGTGACCGACGAGGCGAGCGTCGCGGCGTACCAGCGTGACGCCCGGGCGGCGATCGACGCCGTGGTCGGGGCGGGCGCGCCGGTCGTGCTCGTCGGCGGGAGCGGCCTGTACGTGTCGAGCGTGCTCCACGACCTGTCCTTCCCCGCCACGGATCCGGAACTCCGCGCGGCGCTCGAGCGCGAGGCGGACGAGCACGGGGCGGCCGCACTGCTCGAACGACTGCGTGCCCTCGACCCTGCGGCGGCGGCAGCGGTCGACCCGCGGAACACCCGGCGTCTGGTGCGCGCCGTCGAGGTCGCGACGAACCGGGATCCGGTGCGCCCGCGCCTCCCGTCCGCACCGCGGCCGTGGCGACCGATGCGGGTGCTGCACCTGCAACGGCGGCGTGAGGTCCTCGTGCCGATGCTGCACGAGCGTGCCGCGAGGATGTTCGACGACGGCCTCGTCGACGAGGTCGCGGGGCTCGTCGACGTCGGCCTGGAGGCCGGACGGACGGCCCGCGCGGCGATCGGCTACGCGCAGGCTCTCGACGTGCTGCACGGCCGCTCGGACCTCGAGGGCGCCGTGACGTCGACCGCGGTCGCGACGCGGCAGTACGCCCGCCGACAGGTTTCCTGGTTCCGGCGGCTGCGCGAGGCGGAGTCGCTCGACGTGACCGGAGCGGGCCACGACGACCTCGAGCGGGTGGCCGTCGCCGTGGCTGCCGACCGCGGCCGCGGGGACGCGTCCGAGGCCCTCGCTAGGATCGGGGCGTGACCGAACTCCACTTCACCAAGGGCCACGGCACGGGCAACGACTTCGTGCTGTTCGCCGACCCGGACGCGACAGTGGACCTGACACCGGAGCGCATCCGTGCCATCGCCGATCGTCGCTTCGGCGTGGGCGCCGACGGCGTGATCCGCGCGGTCAGGACGGCCGCGGTGCCGGACGGCCGATCGATCGCCGCCGTCGCTCCCGAGGCCGAGTGGTTCATGGACTACCACAACGCCGACGGCAGCGTCGCCGAGATGTGCGGCAACGGCGTGCGGGTGTTCGCGCGCTACCTGACCGACGCCGGACTGGTCGACCTCGCGCCGGGCGAGACCCTGGCGATCGGGACGCGGAAGGGCGTGGTCGACCTGCAGCGGTCGACCAACGGGTTCTCGGCGGACCTCGGACGATGGGGGCTCGGCATCGCCGGTCTCGACGGCGACGAGGTCCTCGTCCGCGCCCGCAACCTCGACGGCGCGCGCCCGGGCCTCCCGATCGACGTCGGCAACCCGCACGTCGTCGTCGCCGTGGCGACGGACGACGAACTCGCGGGGCTCGACCTGACCTACGTGCCGGTCCTCGAGCCGGCACCGCCCGCGGGCGCGAACGTCGAGTTCGTCCTGCCCGGCGATCCGCTCGTGCGCGACGGCGTCGGCCACATCACGATGCGCGTCCACGAGCGCGGCAGTGGCGAGACCCTGTCGTGCGGCACGGGGGCCGTCGCGGCGGCCCTGGCGGTCCGCCACTGGGCCGGTCCGCAGGCGCCGGACACCTGGCGGGTCCGCGTGCCCGGCGGCGTCCTGACGGTCCGGATGGCCGCTGCGGAGGACGGCGAGCACGTCGCGCTGAGCGGTCCCGCCGACCTGGTGTTCGAGGGCGACCTCACCGTCTGACGGCCGGTGCCATGACGCACCCGCCGCGATCAGCGTGTCCGGTGCACCCGGATGACGCGGTACCCGCGGTCGGTCGTCGCGCGCGTGACCACGAGGTCCGTGTCGAGCGTCTCGGCCAGCCACCGCTGCAGCGAGTCGCCGCCCAGGTTCTTGGCCACCACGAGCCAGGCGTCCCCACCCGGTTCCAGGCGCGGGAGCCACGTGAGCAGGATCGAGTGGAGCTCGTCCTTGCCCACCCGGATCGGGGGGTTCGACCAGATGGTGGCGAACCGGAGGTCCTCCGGCACCGCCTCCGGCAGACGCACCGTGACGTTCCGGGCACCGGCCGTCGCCGCGTTCGCCCGAGCCAGGTCGAGCACACGCTCGTTGACGTCGACGCCCCAGACCTCGGCCTCGGGCGCCTGCAGCGCCATGGCGATGCTGAGCGGACCCCACCCGCAGCCGACGTCGAGGAGCGCCCCGGTCGCGGGCGGTGGCGGCACGCTCTGCAGCAACACCCGCGTGCCCGCGTCGAGCCGGTCCGGGCTGAAGACGCCCGCGGCGGTGGCGAGGGTGAGCGTCCGCCCGGCCAGGGTGACCGTGATGCGCCGCGGTCGGGCGTCGCTCTCCGGCTGGGCCGAGAAGTAGTGCTCGTTCGCCATGGATGAACCGTACCGGCATCTCCGTGTGTCGCCGGGTGCCCGGAGGTAGCCTGTGGACGATGACGGAGCAGGACGACATGGTCGAGGGTGTCCTCGAGGAGCAGCAGCACGACGGTGTGGTCGAGCGGGTGTTGCGGAACGCCGAGAGCAGGACGACCCCGGCGGTGTTCGCGCCGGCGCAGGCGATCCAGACCACCGACGCCGAGGTCGTGGGGTGGCAGGGCGACGGCGAACAGTACGACCGTGAGGACCGTGCCGCGCTGCGTCGCGTGTCCGGTCTGTCCACCGAGCTCGAGGACGTCACCGAGGTCGAGTACCGGCAGCTGCGGCTCGAGCGCGTCGTCCTCATCGGCGTGTACGCGCAGGGTGACGCCCAGGACGCCGAGAACTCGATCCGTGAGCTCGCTGCCCTCGCGGAGACGGCGGGTGCGGTCGTGCTCGACGGTCTGCTCCAGCGCCGCCCGCACCCGGACCCGAGCACGTACCTCGGCCGCGGCAAGGCCGAGGAACTCGCGATGGTCGTCAAGGCGACGGGCGCGGACACCGTCATCGCCGACACGGAACTCGCGCCGAGCCAACGCCGTGCGCTCGAGGACGTCGTCAAGGTGAAGGTCATCGACCGCACCGCCGTCATCCTCGACATCTTCAGCCAGCACGCCAAGAGCCGCGAGGGCAAGGCACAGGTCGAACTCGCGCAGCTCGAGTACCTGCTCCCGCGCCTCCGTGGTTGGGGTGAGTCGATGTCCCGTCAGGCGGGTGGCCAGGTCGGCAGCGCCGGCGCCGGCATGGGGTCCCGTGGTCCCGGTGAGACCAAGATCGAGCTCGATCGGCGTCGCATCCACACCCGGATGGCCCGGTTGCGTCGACAGATCGCGGGGTTCGCCCCGGCGCGCGAGGCGAAGCGCGCCGAGCGGCACCGCAACGAGGTGCCGAGCGTCGCCATCGCGGGGTACACGAACGCCGGCAAGTCGAGCCTGCTCAACCGCCTGACCTCCGCGGGCGTCCTCGTGCAGAACCAGCTCTTCGCCACCCTGGACGCGACCGTCCGTCGGACCGAGACCGGGGGCGGCCGCCCGTTCACGTTCGTCGACACGGTCGGGTTCGTCCGGAACCTGCCGCACCAGCTCGTCGAGGCCTTCCGGTCCACGCTCGAGGAGGTCGGTGAGGCCGACGTCGTGCTGCACGTGGTCGACGGCTCCCACCCCGACCCGGGCGCGCAGCTGAGCACCGTCCGCGACGTCATCGCCGATGTCGGTGCCCGGGACGTGCCCGAGGTGGTCGCGTTCAACAAGGCCGATCTCGTCGACGCCGACCAGCGTCTCGTCCTCCGCGGCCTCGTACCGGACGCCGTCTTCGTGTCCGCGCGGACCGGCGAGGGGATCCCCGAGCTGCTCGCCGCGATCGAGGCGCGTCTGCCGGAGCCCGACGTCGAGCTGACGATCGTGGTCCCGTACGACCGAGGCGACCTCGTGTCCCGGCTGCACGACGAGGGCGCGGTGGAGCAGACCGAGTACCTGGTCGACGGCACCCGCCTGGACGTCCGCGTCTTCGCGCGCCAGGTCAGCGAGCTCGCGCCGTTCGTGGTCGCGCCGGTCCACTCCGCCTGAGCGGGGCGTCGCGGCTGGGAGGCCCGAAACCGGCCCGGCGCACCACCGTGCCGTTCCGCGTCCAGCGGACGGACCCGGGTGTGCGCGACGTCACACGGAGCGCAGGACCGCCACGACGCGTCCGAGCACCGTGGCCGCGTCGCCGAGGATCGGCTCGAACGCGGTGTTCCGCGGGAGCAGCCAGGTGTGGCCGTCGCGCTGGCGGAACACCTTGACCGTCGCCTCCTCGTCGAGCATCGCGGCGACGATCTCGCCGTTCTCGGCGGTCTGCTGGCTCCGCACGACGACCCAGTCGCCGTCGCAGATCGCGGCGTCGACCATGGAGTCCCCGACCACGCGGAGCATGAACAGGTCACCGGTCCCGACCAGCTGACGGGGGAGCGGGACGATCTCGTCGACGTGCTGTTCGGCCGTGATCGGGATACCGGCGGCGATCCGGCCGACGAGGGGAACGAGCGTCGTCGCGTCGATGTCCGGGCCGTCCTCCGGTCGGGGCTCGTCCACGAGGACCTCGAGCGCGCGCGGTCGGTTCGGATCGCGGCGGATCCAGCCGCCGAGCTCGAGCTGACCGAGCTGGTGCGTGACGCTCGACAGTGAGGAGAGGCCGACCGCGTCACCGATCTCGCGCATGCTCGGCGGGTACCCGCGGTTCGCGATCGAGGAGCGGATGGCGTCGAGGATCGCCTGCTGCTTCGGGGTCAGGGGCTTCTGGGTGCGCATCTCGCGTGGTGCGTCGTCTGCCATGTGCGTCGTGCTCCCCGGTCCGGCCAGTGGTCGTCGCCCCGTCCGACGGGAATGTCGGTGGTTCCCGTCAGGCTGGCTCCAGTCGATCGAAACTGTATCCGCCAGGACCAGGCGCGCCAAACACCTGTTCGAGCGTGTCGTCGATACAAAACCCCGTTCAGCATCAGTAGGACTTGCGTGCGCTTCGGATCGAACGTATGTTCGGTACAGGTCTTCGGACCGCCGAGGCGACCCATGTACGAGGAAGGCGTCAGCATGAGCACCATCAGCAGCACATCCGCCGGTACGGTCCGTCCCCGGCTCCGGATCACTCGGCGGGGCCGGGTCGTCCTCACCACCGTCAGTGCACTCCCCGTGTTGCTCGTGGTCGCCCTCGCCGCCCTCAACGGTGGGCAGGCCGCAGCGGGGGACCACGCGGCGCACGTGCACTTCACGACGGTGACGATCCAGCCGGGCGAGTCCCTGTGGCAACTCGCGCAGGACGAAGCCCCGAACGTCGACCCGCGCGACTTCGTGCAGGACGTCGTCGACCTCAACAACCTCCCGAGCGCCGCCGTCCAGGCGGGCGAGAAGCTCGCCATTCCGACGCAGTACACGACGGGCTCCTGATCGGCCTCCCGGACGGGGTGACGCCGTCGTCATCCCGTCCGGCTGGTCGGTCCGCGTTGACTGCCGCCGCCCTACGATGGTCCGGTGGCGATCACCCTGGACGACCTCCCCATCCGTGACGACCTCCGTGGTCAGACCCCGTACGGGGCGCCGCAGAAGCACGTCCGCGTCCAGCTGAACGTCAACGAGAACACGCATCCCGTGCCGCCCGAGGTCGCCGAGGACATCCTCGCCTCGATCGGCGCGGCGCTCGCCACGGTGAACCGCTACCCGGACCGCGAGTTCACCGCGCTGCGCTCGTCGCTCGCCTCGTACCTCGGGCACGGCCTCGCGCCGGAACACGTCTGGGCTGCGAACGGTTCGAACGAGGTCATCCAGCAGCTCTTGCAGGCGTTCGGTGGTCCCGGGCGGTCCGTCCTCGGGTTCCCGCCCACCTACTCGATGCACTCCATCATCGCCTCGGGTACCGGTACCCGGTGGATCCCCGCGCAGCGGGACGCCGAGTTCGGCATCAGCCCGGCGACGGCGGTCGCGGCGGTGCGCGAGCACCGCCCCGACATCGTCTTCTTCTGTGGTCCGAACAACCCGACGGGCACGCCGCTGTCGCTCGACACCGTGGCCGAGGCCTACGACGCGACGGACGGCATCGTCATGGTGGACGAGGCCTACGCGGAGTTCATGCCGAAGGACCACCCCTCGGCCCTGACCCTGCTGCCCGGGCGGGAACGGCTCGTCGTGTCGCGGACGATGAGCAAGGCGTTCGCCTTCGCGGGCGCGCGCGTCGGCTACCTGGCGGCCGATCCCGCGGTGGTCGACGCGCTCCGCCTCGTCCGGCTGCCGTACCACCTGTCGGCCCTGACGCAGGCCGCCGCGGTCGCCGCGCTGCGGCACGCGCCGGAGATGCTCCGGATGGTCGACGACATCGTGGTCCAGCGCGACCGGATGGTCCGCGAGCTCGGGGACATGGGCTTCCGCCCCTACGAGACCTGGTCCAACTTCGTGCTCTTCGGCGGCGTGGCGGAACCCCGCCGCGTGTTCGAGGAACTCCTCGAGCGTGACGTCATCGTCCGCGACCTCGGGATCCCCGAGCACCTGCGGGTCAGTGCCGGGACGGCCGACGAGACCTCGGCGTTCCTCACGGCGATGCGCGAGATCGACCCCGTTAGGGTTGGAGCATGACCGGCTCGCGCACCGCTTCGATCACCCGCGTGACGAGCGAGTCGAGCGTCACGTTGTCGCTCGACCTCGACGGCACCGGTCGTTCCTCGATCTCGACGTCTGTCCCGTTCTACGACCACATGCTCACCGCGTTCGCGAAACACTCGCTCATCGACCTCCAGGTCGAGGCGTCGGGTGACACCGACATCGACGCGCACCACACCGTCGAGGACACCGGCATCGTCCTCGGACAGGCGCTGCGGCAGGCGCTCGGCGACCGCGCCGGGATCGGGCGGTACGGCGATGCGCTCGTGCCCCTGGACGAGGCGCTCGCCCAGGCCGTGGTCGACGTCTCGGGTCGTCCCTACCTCGTCCACACGGGGGAGCCCGAGGGCTTCGCGTTGCACCGCATCGGCGGCCACTTCACCGGCTCGCTCGTCCGGCACGTGTTCGAGGCCGTGACGATGCACGCCGGTCTCACCGTGCACGTCCGGGTCCTCGCGGGCCGTGACCCGCACCACATCGCCGAGGCCGAGTTCAAGGCGTTCGCGCGGGCACTGCGTGCGGCGGTCCAGCCGGACCCGCGGGTGGAGGGCATCCCGTCCACGAAGGGTTCGCTGTGAGCGCTCGTCCGGACGTCGTCGTGCTCGACTACGGGTCGGGCAACATCCACTCGGCCGCCAAGGCGCTCGAGCGGGCGGGGGCGGACGTCACGGTCACGGCGGACCGCCAGGCGGCGCTCGCGGCCGACGGGCTCGTCGTCCCTGGGGTCGGCGCGTTCCGAGCGGTGATGGACCAGCTCGACACCGTGCGGGGCGGCGACCTCGTCGACCGACGGCTCGCCGGGGGCAAGCCGGTGCTCGGCGTGTGCGTCGGCATGCAGGTGATGTTCGAGCGGGGCGTCGAGCGCGGGTCCGATGTGCCGGGACTCGGGCAGTGGCCGGGGACGATCCACCAGTTGCGCGCGGAGGTCCTGCCGCACATGGGATGGAACACCGTGCAGCCGCCCGCCGACTCCGTGCTCTTCGACGGTCTGAGCGGCGAGCGGTTCTACTTCGTCCACTCCTACGGCGCGACGTCCCTCGACATCGACGCACAGCCGCCGTTCCCCGCCCCGAAGGTGACGTGGGCGGAGCACGGCGAGCGCTTCGTCGCGGCGGTCGAGAACGGTGCGCTCGCAGCGACCCAGTTCCACCCGGAGAAGTCGGGCGAGCCGGGCATCGCGCTGCTCCGGAACTGGCTCCGGACCCTCTGACCCTCCGAACCCGGGAACACCATGAGCGATTCCTCCACCACACCGGCCCTCGTCCTGCTGCCCGCGGTCGACATCGTCGACGGCACGGCCGTCCGGCTGACCCGGGGCGAAGCCGGCAGCGAGACCGGGTACGGCGACCCCGTCGACGCCGCCGCCGCGTGGCGCGAGCAGGGCGCCGAGTGGATCCACCTCGTCGACCTCGACGCGGCGTTCGGTCGTGGCGACAACCGCGATGTGATCGGGCGCGTCATCGCCGCGGTCGACGGCGTGTCGGTCGAGCTGTCCGGAGGCATTCGTGACGACGCCTCGCTCGAGGCGGCGCTCGCGACGGGAGCGGCCCGGGTCAATCTCGGCACAGCGGCGCTCGAGCACCCGGAGTGGGCCGCTCGCGTGATCGGCGAGCACGGGGAGCGCATCGCCGTGGGCCTCGACGTCCGCGGGACGACCCTCGCCTCCCGTGGGTGGACCGAGGACGCGGGCGACCTGTTCACCGTCCTCGCGCGGCTCGAGGACGCCGGGTGTGCCCGCTACGTCGTGACGGACGTGACGAAGGACGGCACGCTGCAGGGGCCGAACGTCGACCTCCTGCGGCAGGTCCTCGAGCGCACCGAACGACCTGTGGTCGCCTCGGGCGGTGTCTCGGCGCTCGAGGACCTCCGATCGCTCCGCGAACTCGTGCCCCTGGGGCTCGAGGGCGCGATCATCGGCAAGGCGCTGTACTCCGGTGCGTTCACCCTGCCCGCGGCGCTCGAGGTCGCGGGGGAGTAGGGCGTGGCCGCCGACCATCACGACCACGCCGGTCACCACCACGGTGGCGACGGCACATCCGCGTCCTCCGGCATGGCGGCCGACAGCGCGGGTCTCCCGTGGGCGGGCCGCACGTTCCAGGCGCACGACACGACGTTCGCGGGCGACGACGGCACGGCCGACCCGGCGCTGTCCGCAGCGCTCGAGGGCGTCCGGGCGGGGACGGGCTCGCACGTCACGGTGCTCGACGCGCTCCGCGGCGCCCGGTTGCTCGTGCCGCTCGTGGCCCACGCCGGTGACGTCGGGGTGGGACTGGACGGCCGCCCGGTGGACAAGACGCAGGAGCTCTCGATCGTCACGGTGGCGGGGCCGGACGGGCGCCGCGTGATGCCGGCGTTCACCTCGGTCGACGCCATGCGGTCGTGGGACCCGCGAGCTCGACCCGTCCCGGTCGAGTCCCGCCGCGTCGCGCTCGCGGCGGCGAGTGAGGGCACGGAGCTCATCGTGCTCGACCCGACCGCGCCGACGGAGTTCGTCGTGCGCCGTCCGGCCGTGTGGGCGCTGGGACAGGACCTCCCCTGGGTTCCCAGCTACGCGGACCCGTTCGTCGGCGAGGCCTTCGTCGCGTCGTTCGCCGACGAGCCCGACGTCGTCCGGGTGGAATTGGCCCCTGGCGACGCCGGTGGCCGCTTCGCGGGCCCCGAACTCATCGTCGGTCTCGTGCTCGTACCCGGTCTGGATGCGGAGGCGGTGCGCGGACTCGTGTCGCGCCTCCAGGCCCGCTGGTCGGCGGACCGGTTCATCACCGAGCACGTCGACAGCCTCGGCGTCGCGCTCCGGGCGGCCTGAGCGGAGCGCTGGGGCGTCGGGGCGGAGCGCTGGGCCGTCGGGCGGAGCGCTGGGCCGTCGGGCGGAGCGCTGGGCCGTCGGGCGGAGCGCTGGGCCGTCGGGGCGGAGCGCTGGGTCGTCCGGCCGGAGCGCGCGGGGTCGCGTGAGCGGACCGTGGCGCGCTGGTCGACCGGCCCGCGGCGCCCTAGTTGACCGGCCCGGTGTACTTCTCGCCCGGTCCCTGCCCCGGTGCATCGGGGATGCTCGACGCCTCGCGGAAGGCGAGCTGCACGCTCCGGAGGCCGTCACGGAGTGGACGGGCGTGGTGGTCGCCGATCTCCGGGGCGGCAGCGGTGACCAGCCCGGCCAGGGCCGTGATCAGCTTCCGCGCCTCGTCGAGGTCCGTCTGCGAGTCCGGGTCGTCCGCGAGCCCGACCTTGACGGCGGCCGCGCTGAGCAGGTGGATGCTGACGGTGTTGATGAGTTCGACCGCGGGGACCTCCGCGATGTCCCGGGCGGCACCGCCCTCCTCGGGTGACTCGTCCGTCGCGATGGGCTGGGCCTCGTCCGGGCTGTTGGTCACGGTGCTCCTCTGCTAGACTCTGAGCGGCAGTTGCTGTCCACGTGCTCACGCACCGGCAGCAGCGCGAACAAGAGGAGTCTCTCCCACCCGCGACCGCGCACCACAGGTTACCGGGTCACAACCGCTCCGCCGACGGTGGCGTCCTGTCCGACAGGGCGTCCCGACGGTCGTCCGGCCCCACGGGCCGGGGTCGGGCGGGTACCACGGGTCGATCCGTGCGTACGAACTCCTCGCATCGCGTGCCCCGTCCCGGCCGAACCGCCGGACGGAGACCACTTCACGAAGGAGTTCCGCATCAGCGATCCCCGTACCAACGACCGAATCCGTGTCACCGAGGTCCGACTCGTCGGCCCTGGTGGTGAGCAGGTCGGCGTTGTCCCCATCGCCGTCGCCCTCCGCCTCGCGCAAGAGGCAGAGCTGGATCTGGTCGAGGTTGCTCCGAACTCGAAGCCGCCCGTGGCCAAGATCATGGACTACGGCAAGTTCAAGTACGAAGCCGCGCAGAAGGCCAAGGAGGCCCGGCGCAACCAGGCGAACACGATCCTCAAAGAGGTCCGGTTCCGTCTGAAGATCGACGCACACGACTACGAGACCAAGCGCAAGCGCGCCGAGGGCTTCCTCGCGGCGGGTGACAAGGTGAAGGCCATGATCCTCTTCCGCGGCCGTGAGCAGTCGCGTCCGGAGCAGGGCGTGCGTCTCCTCCAGCGCTTCGCCGAGGACATCGCGGAGTACGGCGTCGTCGAGTCGCGACCGACCCAGGACGGCCGCAACATGACGATGGTGATCTCGCCGCTCAAGAACAAGTCGGACGCCAAGGCCGAGTCGAACGCCAAGAAGGCCGCCGTCCGCGCCGCCAACCGCGCGCAGTCGAACCCCGAGGGCGCGAAGGCAGCCGCCGAGGCCGAGGCGCCGAGCGCCGCCGAGTAACACCGCTCCGAGCACCACCCGGGCCGTCCGGCCCCGTCGCAGCGCTGCGGCACCACGACCCCCACACCCCGTACGGAAAGGCACCCACATGCCCAAGCAGAAGACCCACTCCGGGTCCAAGAAGCGCTTCAAGATCACCGGCTCCGGCAAGATCATGAAGCAGCAGGCTGGTATGCGTCACAACCTCGAGGTCAAGGCCGCCAAGCGCAAGGCCCGCCTCAACGAGGACCAGGTCCTCGCGAAGGCCGACGTCAAGGCCGTCAAGAAGCTCCTCGGCCACTGATCGGCCCTCGCCGACCATCGCCGACCCGGAACGTTAGGAAACCACCATGGCAAGAGTGAAGAGGGCGGTCAACGCCGCCAAGAAGCGTCGCGTCGTTCTCGAGCGCGCCGAGGGCTACCGCGGTCAGCGGTCGCGCCTGTACCGCAAGGCGAAGGAGCAGGTCACCCACTCCCTCGTCTACGCGTACCGCGACCGCCGCGCCAAGAAGGGCGAGTTCCGTCGCCTCTGGATCCAGCGCATCAACGCCGCGTCGCGCGCGAACGGGCTGACCTACAACCGCCTCATCCAGGGCCTCGGGCTCGCGGGTGTCGAGGTCGACCGCCGCATCCTCGCCGACCTCGCGGTCAACAACCCGGAGACCTTCGCGGCGCTCGTCGAGACCGCCAAGAACGCGCTCCCGGCGGACACGTCCGCGCCGAAGGCCGCTGCCTGAGCCATCGCGCACCCGAGAGGGCCCGACCACGTCACGTGGTCGGGCCCGCTCGCTGTCCTGGGGGCGGTCGGGAGGTCCGGTGCGGGCCCGGCCCGCGCCTCCCGGCCCGCGCCTCCCGGCCCGCGGCTCGGACGGGCGTGACGGCAGTCCCTGCCAGACTGGGCGGGTGACCGAACTGCTCGACAACCCCCGCTCCTCCCGCGTCCGGACGGTCGCACAGCTGTCCCGCAAGGAGGTCCGCGCCGAGACGCGGCGGTTCCTGCTCGAGGGGCCCCAGGCCGTGTCCGAGGCCCTGCGCTTCCGGCCCGAGCTGCTCCACGACCTGTTCGCGACCCCCACGGCTCTCGAGCGCCATCCGGAGCTCGGCGAGGCCGCGGCGGCCGCCGACCTCCCGGTCGTGTTCGTGACCGAGCAGGTCCTCGAGGCGATGGCCGACACCGTCACGCCGCAGGGTGTGGTCGCCGTGTGCGAGCAGTTCCCGACGTCGGTCAAGGACGTCTTCCGGCCGGGCGCCGGCGAGGACGCGGGTCTGCCCGGTCTCGTGGCGATCCTCGAACAGGTGCGCGATCCGGGCAACGCGGGCGCGATCATCCGTGCCGCGGACGCCGCGGGCGCGCAGGCCGTCGTGATGACCGGTCGGAGCGTCGACCCCTACAACCCCAAGGTGGTGCGGTCGACGACGGGGTCGCTGTTCCACGTCCCCGTGTCCGTCGGTGTCGAGCTGGCCTCGGCGGTGGACCGAGCACGCGCCGCGGGCTACACCGTGCTCGCGGCGGACGTGTCGGGCGACGAACTCCCGGTGGTGCGGAGCGACGGCATGCTCGACGGTCCGACCGCCTGGGTGTTCGGCAACGAGGCCCGCGGACTCACCGCCGCGGACCTGGCCCTCGTCGACCGCGCGGTCCGGGTGCCCATCTACGGCCAGGCGGAGTCGATGAACCTCGCGACGGCGGCGTCGGTCTGTCTGTACGAGAGCGCGTTCGCGCACCGGTCCTGACCGCTGGTGGTCCTCCACCGTCCGGCAGCCCATGCCGCTGTCCACGGTCCGGACGGTGTACCGGGAGGCCCGACGCCTGCCCGGTAGGCTTGCGTACCGTGTCAGAACCACTCGAGATCAGCGAGCCGGCGGTCGCCGCTGCCG
Source organism: Curtobacterium sp. MCBD17_035 (assembly GCF_003234815.2). Lineage (NCBI taxonomy): Bacteria > Bacillati > Actinomycetota > Actinomycetes > Micrococcales > Microbacteriaceae > Curtobacterium > Curtobacterium sp. MCBD17_035. Next base: position 966,709 of record NZ_CP126279.1, read on the forward strand.
TGGAGTCGGCACTCGTCGCCGTCCGCGCCGCGACGACGGTCGCGGAGCTCAAGCACGCCCGCGCCGAACACACCGGCGAGCAGTCGGTGCTCGCGCGGCTCAACGCGTCCATGCGGACGGTGCCGAAGGAGCAGAAGGCCGAGGCCGGCAAGCTCGTCGGCCAGGCGCGGGCCCGGGTGAACCAGGCGATCGCCGAGCAAGAGGCCGTCCTCGCCGTGGCCGAGGAGCGCGCCCGCCTCGAGTCGGAGCGGGTCGACGTCACGGCGCTGCCGGTGCGCCACCAGCCCGGCGCGCGACACCCGCTGTCGTTGCTGCAGGAGACGATCGCGGACATCTTCGTCGGCATGGGGTGGGAGGTCGCCGAGGGCCCCGAGCTCGAGCATGAGTGGTTCAACTTCGACGCCCTCAACTTCGACCAGGACCACCCCGCTCGCGCGATGCAGGACACGCTGTTCGTCGAGCCGGTCGAGCGGCACCTGCTCATGCGCACGCACACGTCGCCCGTCCAGGTCCGATCGCTCCTCGGGCGCGGTGTGCCGCTGTACGTCATCGCGCCCGGACGCGTGTACCGGTCGGACGAACTCGACGCGACGCACACGCCCGTCTTCACCCAGGTCGAGGGCATCGCTGTCGACCGGGGACTGACCATGGCGCACCTGCGCGGCACGCTCGAGCACTTCGCGCGGCAGATGTTCGGCGCCGACGCCCAGATCCGGCTCCGGCCCAACTACTTCCCGTTCACCGAGCCCTCCGCCGAGATGGACGTCTGGCAGCCGAACGCCAAGGGCGGCGCGCGCTGGGTCGAGTGGGGTGGGTGCGGCATGGTCAACCCGAACGTGCTCCGCTCGGCCGGCATCGACCCGTCCGAGTACCAGGGCTTCGCGTTCGGCATGGGGATCGAGCGGACGCTGCAGTTCCGCAACGACCTCAACGACATGCGTGACATGGTCGAGGGCGACATCCGCTTCTCGCAGCAGTTCGGAACGGTGGTCTGATGCGCGTCCCACTCCGATGGCTCGGTGAGTCCGTCGACCTCCCCGAGGACGCGACCCTCGAGCACGTCCACGCCGCCCTCGTGTCGGTCGGGTTCGAAGAAGAGGCCGAGCACGCGTTCGACCTGACGGGGCCGATCGTCGTCGGCCGAGTCCTCGAACGCGTGCCGGAGCCGCAGAAGAACGGCAAGACGATCAACTGGTGCCAGGTCGACGTGGGCGAACCGGAACCGCGGGGCATCGTCTGCGGCGCGCACAACTTCGACGTCGGTGACCTCGTGGTCGTCACGCTGCCTGGTGCCGTGCTGCCCGGTCCGTTCCCGATCGCCGCCCGGAAGACGTACGGACACGTGTCCGACGGCATGATCGCCTCCGCCCGCGAGCTCGGCCTCGGCGAGGACCACGACGGCATCCTCCGCTTCGCGGACCTCGGCATGGAGCCCGAGGTCGGCGCGGACGCCGTCGCGCTCCTCGGGCTCGACGACGCCGCGGTCGAGATCAACGTCACCCCCGACCGCGGGTACGCGTTCAGCATCCGTGGCGTGGCGCGCGAGTACGCCCACGCCACGGGGGCGACCTTCCACGACCCCGCCGAGCGTCCGGCTCCGCGGTCGGGTGACGGCTTCGCGGTCACCATCGCGGACGACGCACCGATCCGCGGCAACTCGGGCGCCCGGACCTTCGTGACGCGCGTGGTCCGCGGCATCGACCCGACCCGCCCGACGCCCGCCTGGATGATCGCGCGGCTCCGACTCGTCGGCGTCCGGAGCATCTCGCTGCCGGTGGACATCACCAACTACGTGATGTTCGAACTGGGCCAGCCCCTGCACGGCTACGACCTCGGCGCGCTGCAGGGCGGGCTCACCGTCCGCCGCGCGACGCCGGGCGAGACCCTCGTGACCCTGGACGACGTCGAACGCCGACTCGACCCCGAGGACCTCGTCATCGCCGATGACGCCGGCCCGGTCGGGCTCGCGGGCGTCATGGGCGGCGCGCGCACCGAGATCGGAACGGGGACGACCGATGTCCTCATCGAGGCCGCCGGATTCGATCCGGTGTCCATCGCTCGGTCGGCCCGTCGGCACAAGCTCCCGAGCGAGGCCTCGAAGCGGTTCGAGCGGGGTGTGGACCCCCTCGTGGCCGAGGCTGCGGCGGCCCGCGCCGTCGAGCTCCTCGTCGAGCTCGCGGGTGGCACCGCGGACGACCTCGGATCGACGCTCGTCGATCGCTCGCCCCGCCCGGCGGTGTCGATGCGTCTCGATGCGCCCGAGTCCGTCGTCGGCGTGGCCTACACCGAGGCCGAGGTCGTCGAGACCCTCCGGTCCGTCGGCGCCGAGGTCACGACCGACGCGGATCTGCTCACCGTCACGCCGCCGTCATGGCGGCCGGACCTCGTCGACGACGTCTCGCTGATCGAGGAGGTCGCGCGCATCGTCGGCTACGCGCGGATCCCGAGCGTGCTGCCGGTCGCGCCGCCCGGACGTGGCCTCAGCCGTGCCCAGCGTGCCCGTCGCCGCGTCGTCGCGGCACTCGCGGCCCAGGGCCTGGTCGAGGTCGTGACGGCCCCGTTCGTCTCCACGGCGACGGCTGATGCGTTCCCCGGGATCGACGCGGCCGGCGGTCCGAGCGTCGCACTGGCGAACCCACTCGACAGCGAGCTGCACCTGCTCCGTCGTTCCGGTCTGCCCGGGCTCGTCGACATCGCCCGTCGCAACACGGCGCGAGGCCTCGTCGACGTCGCGGTGTTCGAGGCGGCCTCCGTGTTCCTGCCCGCCGTGGGGGCCGAACTCGGCACGACGACGATCCCGCGCGGTGCGGAGCGTCCCGACGACGCCACCCTCGCCGCGATGACCGCGTCGCTCCCGGCGCAGCCCACCCACGTGTCGGCCCTGCTGACGGGGTCGCGGCTCCTCAAGCAGCCCGGTGTGGCGGCCGAGCCGTACGGCGTCGCCGACGCGCTCGACGTGGCGCGGACGGTCGCGTGGGCGGTCGGCGCCGAGCTGACCGTCGCGCAGACGGAACACCCGTCGATGCATCCCGGCCGTGCGGCCCTGGTGTCGGTCGGCGATCACCCCGTCGGCGTGGTCGGCGAGCTCCTCCCGTCGACGACGGCCGACGCCGACCTGCCGCGCGTGGTCGCGGTGGTCGAACTCGACCTCGACGCCCTCGTGGCTGCGGCCCCCGCCGCGGTCCTGCCCGAGGCGATCGTCTCCTACCCCGCGGCGACGCAGGACCTGTCGCTGGTGGTCGACGTGGATGTCCCGGCGGGCGCGGTGCTCGACGCCGTCCGCGATGGCGCCGGTCCGCTGCTGGAGTATGCTCGCCTCGTGGACGACTACCGGGGCGCCGGCGTGACGGAGGGACAGAAGTCCCTGACCTTCGCGCTGCGGTTCCGCGCCACGGACCGCACGCTGACCGCCGCCGAGGCCACCGAGGCCCGAGACGGCGCCGTCCGACGTGCCGGCGAGCGATTCGGGGCGACCCTGCGCGACTGATCCACTCGGGATCAGCCTCGCCCGGGGTCGCCGCCTCCGACTCCCTCGACCGAAGTCCGATCATCAAGGTGGAACCCATGTCCGTATCCGTCGCCGTGGCGGGAGCCAGCGGCTACGCGGGTGGGGAGCTCCTGCGCGTGCTCTCCGCCCATCCCGAGTTCGACGTCAGGACGGTGACGGCGTTCTCGAACGCCGGACAACCGCTCATCGCGACACAGCCGCACCTCCGCTCGCTCGCACACCTCACCCTGACCGAGACCACCCCGGAGCAGCTGCGCGGGCACGACGTCGTGTTCCTCGCGCTGCCCCACGGCCAGTCCGGCGCGATCACCGAGCAGCTCGGGGACGACGCGCTCGTGGTCGACTGCGGTGCGGACCACCGTCTGACGGACCCGGCCGACTGGTCGGCGTTCTACGGCGGTGCGTACCACGGCGCGTGGACGTACGGTCTACCCGAACTCGTGCGGGCCGGCGGATCGGGCACCGCCGCCAAGCAACGGTCCGAGCTCGTCGGGACGAAGCGCATCGCAGTACCGGGGTGCAACGTCACCGCCGTGACCCTGGGGATCGCGCCCGGGGTCGCCGCGGGCGTCGTGGAGACGGACGACATCGTCGCGGTGCTGAGCGTCGGGCCGTCGGGTGCGGGCAAGAAGCTCGCGACGACCTACCTGGCCGCCGAGATCCTGGGGTCCGCGTCCGCCTACGCGGTCGGGGGCACGCACCGGCACGTGCCGGAGATCCAGCAGAACCTCCGCGTCGCCGGGGCCTCGTCGGTGCGGGTGTCCTTCACACCCGTGCTCGTCCCGATGGCCCGGGGCATCCTCGCGACCACGTCCGCGCGGCTCGCGCCCGGTGTGGGCGCGCACGACGTCCGGCTGGCCTGGGAACAGGCGTACGCCGACGAACCGTTCGTCCACCTCCTGCCCGAGGGCGAGTACCCGCGCGTCGCGGACACGGTCGGTGCGAACACGGCGCTCGTGGGCATCGCGGTCGACGAGGCCGCTCGACGCGTCGTCGCGATCTCGGCGCTCGACAACTTGGCCAAGGGCACGGCCGGTGCCGCTGTGCAGTCCACCAACATCGCGCTCGGTCTGCCGGAGACGCTCGGTCTCTCGATCGACGGAGTCGCCCCGTGAGCGCGGTGACCGACGGGACCGCGGTGCCGTCCCTCCAGGGCGTCACGGCCGCGGCCGGGTTCCGCGCGACGGGCGTGACCGCCGGCTTGAAGCCGAGTGGCAAGCCGGACGTCGCCCTCGTCGTCAACGACGGTCCGTCCGACGCGGTCGCCGCGGTGTTCACGAGCAACCGGGCGAAGGCGAACCCGGTCATCTGGTCCCAGCAGGTCGTCGCGGACGGCGTCGCGCGTGCGGTCGTCCTCAACTCGGGCGGTGCGAACTGCTTCACCGGGTCCTTCGGGTTCCAGACGACGCACCAGACGGCCGAGGCGGTGGCCGACGTCATCGGTGTCGGTGCAGCTGACGTCGTGGTGTGCTCGACCGGCCTCATCGGGGTCGGGGGCGAGGCCTTCCGCGAGGGCGTGCTCCGCGGTGTCGGACTGGCTGCCGCCGGGCTCAGCACGGACGGCGGTCCGGCGGCGGCCGAGGCGATCATCACCACCGACACGCACGCCAAGCAGTCGGTGGTGTCCGTCGACGGCTGGACGATCGGTGGCATGGCGAAGGGCGCCGGGATGCTCGCGCCCGGGCTCGCGACGATGCTCGTGGTGATCACGACGGATGCCGACCTGGCGTCGGACGCGCTGGACCAGGCCCTCCGCGCGGCAACACGCGTCACGTTCGACCGCGTCGACTCCGACGGCTGCATGTCCACGAACGACACGGTCGTGCTCATGGCCTCCGGCGCCTCCGGGACGACCCCCGAGGTCGGTGACTTCCAGGAGGCCCTCACCGCGGTGTGCGCGGACCTCGCGCGTCAGCTCCAGCAGGACGCCGAGGGCGCGAGTCACGACATCGCGATCGAGGTCGTCGGCGCGGCCAGCGAGGACGACGCGGTGACGGTCGGGCGCAGTGTCGCCCGCAACAACCTGTTCAAGGCCGCCGTGTTCGGCAACGACCCCAACTGGGGGCGGGTGCTCGCGGCGATCGGCACGACGGACGCCGAGTTCGACCCGTACGCGGTCGACGTCAGCATGAACGGGGTTCGCGTGTGTCACGCCGGCGCTCCGGACCGCCCGAGCGACCAGGTCGACCTGACGCCGCGCGACACGCACGTGCACATCGACCTCGGGGTCGGCCCCCACGCGGCGACGATCCTGACGAACGACCTGACGCACGACTACGTGCACGAGAACAGCGCGTACTCGAGCTGATGGCGAACGGAACACACGTGGACAACGACGGACTCCTCACCGAGGACCAGGAACTCGCCGCGGTCAAGGCCGCCACGCTCATCGAGTCGCTGCCCTGGATCAAGCGCTACTCCGGCAAGGTCGTCGTCGTGAAGTTCGGCGGCAACGCGATGGTGAACGACGACCTCAAGCGCGCGTTCGCCGAGGACATGGTCTACCTGCGCTACGCGGGGCTCCACCCGGTGGTGGTGCACGGTGGCGGCCCGCAGATCTCGGCCGCGCTCGAGCAACAGGGCATCGCGTCGGAGTTCCGTGGCGGGTACCGCGTGACCACGACCGAAGCGATCACGGTCGTGCGCGACGTCCTGGCCGGTGAGGTCAACCGCGAGATCGTCGACCTGCTCGACGAGCACGGCGCGGGACTCGGGGTCGGCGTGTCCGGCGACGGCGGCTCGTTGTTCTCCGGGCACAAGCGCGGTGTGGTCATCGACGGCGAGGAGTTCGACCTCGGTCACGTCGGCGACATCACCGAGGTCGACCCAACCGAGGTGCTCGCCGCGATCGAGGCCAACCGGATCCCGGTGGTGTCGAGCATCGCGATCGACGAGAGCGATCCGGAGCAGGCCCTCAACGTGAACGCCGACGCCGCGGCGGCAGCCCTGGCGATCGCGCTGCGCGCGTCGAAGCTCATGATGCTGACCGACGTGCCGGGGCTGTACCGGAACTGGCCCGACCGGGACTCCGTGATCGACCTCATCTCGGTCGACGAACTCCGGGAACTCCTGCCGAGCCTCGAGTCCGGCATGATCCCGAAGATGACCGCCTGTCTCGATGCCGTGGTCGCGGGCGTCGGCGGCGCGACCATCATCGACGGCCGTATCCCGCACTCCATCCTCCTCGAGGTGTTCACCCTGCGCGGTGCCGGCACCGAGGTCATCCCCAACGAACGACGCGCGCCCGGACACCCGGCCGCTGCTGACGAACGGAACGAAGCATGAGCATGACGACCCAGACTGGCTGGAACGACCGGTTCGGCGCGTCGCTCATGCGATCGCTGACCCCACCGAAGATCATGCTCGAGCGTGGCCGCGGCTGCCGGGTGTGGGACGTCGACGGCAAGGAGTACCTCGACTTCCTGGCGGGCATCGCCGTGAACTCGCTCGGTCATGCCCACCCCGCGGTGGTCGAGGCCGTGACGGACCAGGCGTCGAAGCTCATGCACGTGTCGAACTACTTCGCCACGCCGCCGCAGCTCGAGCTCGCGGAACGCCTCAAGCGCATCACCGGCGCGGGGGACGCGGGTCGCGTCTACTTCGGTAACTCCGGGGCCGAGGCGAACGAAGCCGCGTTCAAGCTCGCACGGCTGAACAAGGGCGACGGGTCCCGCACGCGGATCCTCGCGTTGCAGAACTCGTTCCACGGACGCACGATGGGTGCCCTCGCGCTCACCGGCAAGCCCGCCCTCCGCGAGGACTTCGAGCCGATGATCCCCGGGGTCGAACACATCGACTCCACCATCGAGGCGCTCGAGGCCGCGATCGACGACCATGTCGCCGCACTCGTGCTCGAACCGATCAAGGGCGAGGCCGGCGTCGTCGACCTGCCCGAGGGCTTCCTCGCGGCGGCGCGAGCGCTGACGGAGCAGCACGCCGCGTTGCTCATCCTCGACGAGATCCAGACCGGCGTGGGACGCACCGGGTCGTGGTTCGCCTTCCAGGGGCACGGGATCACGCCCGACGCGATCACGATCGCGAAGGGCATCGCCGGAGGCTTCCCGATCGGCGCACTCGTCACGTTCGGGTGGGCGTCCGACCTGTTCTCCGCAGGCCAGCACGGGTCCACCTTCGGCGGGAACCCGTTGGCGACGCGGGTCGCGAACGCAGTGCTCGGCGAGATCGAGACCACCGGGCTCGTGGAGGCGGCGCGCGGCAAGGGCGAGCGCATCCGCGCCGGGATCGCAGCCATCGGCAGCCCGCTCGTCGACGAGGTGCGGGGCGAGGGCCTCCTCGTCGGGATCGGACTCACCCGACCCGTCGCCCCCGCGATCAACACGGCCGCGCTCGAGCGCGGGCTCATCGTCAACGCTCCGAACGAGTCATCCATCCGGATCGCACCGCCGCTCATCGTGTCCGACGCCGAGATCGACGAGTTCCTGGTGATCCTCGCGCAGGCGATGGAGGCAGCGGCATGACCCGCCACTTCCTCCGGGACGACGACCTCACCCAGGCGGAGCAGCTCGAGATCCTCGACCTCGCCGCGGCGATGAAGGTCGACCGCTGGGGCGCGAAGCCGCTGGCGGGGCCCCAGAGCGTGGCGGTCATCTTCGACAAGTCCTCCACCCGGACGCGCGTGTCGTTCCACGTCGGCATCAGCGACCTCGGGGGCAGCCCGCTCATCATCTCCACCGCCAACAGTCAGCTCGGCGGCAAGGAGACCCCGTCCGACACGGCGCGCGTGCTCGAACGGATGGTGTCCGCCATCGTCTGGCGCACGTACGCGCAGGCCGGGCTCGAGGAGATGGCCGCCGGGACCACGGTGCCGGTCGTGAACGCGCTGTCCGACGACTTCCATCCCTGCCAGCTCCTCGCGGACCTCCTGACGATCCGCGAGCACCGGGGCACGCTCGCCGGCCAGACGATCGCCTTCGTCGGCGACGGCGCGAGCAACATGGCCCAGTCCTACCTGCTCGCGGGGACGACCGCGGGCATGCACGTCCGTGTCGCGGCCCCCGTCGCGTTCGCACCCGACCGGCAGGTCGTCGCCGACGCCGAGCGCGTCGGCGCGCGGACCGGTGGCTCCGCCCTCGTCGTGACGGATCCCGTCGCGGCGGTGAGCGGTGCCGACGTCGTCGTCACCGACACCTGGGTGTCCATGGGCAAGGAGGACGAGAAGCAAGCGCGCCTCGAGACCTTCGCCGGGTACCGCGTCGACGACGAGCTCATGGCGCACGCCGCCGACGACGCCGTGTTCATGCACTGCCTGCCCGCCGACCGCGGCTACGAGGTGACCGAAGCGGTCATCGACGGTCCGCGGAGCATCATCTGGGACGAGGCCGAGAACCGACTGCACGCGCAGAAGGCCCTCCTCGCCTGGCTCCTCGACCACGCGGCCGACTGACCTCGGCCCGCGACGACATCCACCACCCCGCACCCCCGCATCCCCTGAGAAGGAGAACCATGGCAGACCGCGTCGTACTCGCGTACTCCGGAGGGCTCGACACCTCCGTCGGCATCGGATGGCTCAAGGACGCCACCGGCAAGGAGGTCGTGGCACTCGCCGTCGACGTCGGCCAGGGTGGCGAGGACATGGACCGCATCCGTCAGCGCGCGCTCGACTGCGGCGCCGTCGAGTCGATCGTCGTCGACGCCAAGGACGAGTTCGCCGACGACTACCTGATGCCGGCGCTCAAGGCGAACGCCCTCTACCAGAAGCGCTACCCGCTCGTGTCCGCCCTGAGCCGGCCGCTCATCGCGAAGCACCTCGCCCTCACCGCCAAGCAGCTCGGCGCGGACAGCGTCGCCCACGGCTGCACCGGCAAGGGCAACGACCAGGTCCGGTTCGAGGCAGCGGTCGCCGCGATCGCCCCCGACCTGACGAGTGTCGCGCCGGTCCGGGACCTCGCACTCACGCGCGACAAGGCGATCGTGTACGCGCAGGAGCACGACCTGCCCATCGAGCAGAGCAAGAAGTCGCCGTACTCGATCGACCAGAACGTCTGGGGCCGCGCCGTGGAGACCGGGTTCCTCGAGGACCCGTGGAACCCGCCGATCGAGGACCTGTACTCGTACACGCAGGACCCGACGGTCGAGCGCGCCGCGGACGAGGTCACCATCACGTTCGAGCACGGCGTTCCGGTCGCGATCGACGGACAGCGCTTCAGTGCACTCCGCATCGTGCAGGAGCTCAACGCACTGGCGGGCAAGCACGGCGTCGGGCGGATCGACGTGGTCGAGGACCGGCTCGTCGGCATCAAGAGCCGCGAGGTCTACGAAGCGCCCGCCGCGATGGCGCTCATCGCGGCGCACGAGGAACTCGAGAGCCTGACGCTCGAACGTGACGTCAACCGCTACAAGCGCGGGGTCGAGTCCGAGTGGGCGAACCTCGTGTACGACGGTCTCTGGTTCTCCGGGCTCAAGCGCAGCCTCGACGCGTTCATCGAGGACACCCAGCAGTACGTGTCCGGTGACATCCGCCTGCAGCTGCACGGCGGCCGTGCGACCGTGACGGGCCGTCGGAGCGAGCAGTCCCTGTACGACTTCGACCTCGCCACGTACGACACGGGCGACACGTTCGACCAGTCGCTGTCCAAGGGCTTCATCGAGATCTGGTCCCTGCCGAGCAAGATCTCCGCTCGGCGCGACCTGGCCAACTGAGGCGGAGCGGCGGCATGGCGGACGAGCAGAGCACGAGCAGGGCCGGCGAAGCCGGCGCGCTGTGGGGCGGGCGGTTCAGCAGCGGTCCCTCCCCGGAGCTCGTCGAACTGAGCAGGTCCACGCAGTTCGACTGGCAGCTGGCGCCGTACGACATCGCGGGGTCGCGGGCACACGCCCGCGCCCTCGCGGTGGCCGGGTACCTGTCCGAGGACGAACTCAGCCGGATGCTGGACGGTCTCGACCGCCTGGACGCTGCGGTCGCGGCCGGCACGGCCCGACCGGGCCAGGACGACGAGGACGTGCACTCGGCGCTCGAGCGTCTGCTCATCGAGGACATCGGGGGCGACCTCGGTGGGAAGCTCCGGGCCGGCCGCAGCCGGAACGACCAGATCGCGACGCTGGTGCGGCTGTACCTGCTCGACCACGCGCGACGGATCGGGCACCTGCTGGTGGACCTCATCGACGCGCTCAGTGCGCAGGCGGACGCCCACCGTGACGCCGTGATGCCCGGGCGCACGCACCTGCAGCACGCGCAGCCGGTGTTGCTCGCGCACCACCTGCTCGCCCACGCTTGGCCGCTGGTCCGTGACCTCGAGCGCTTCCGTGACTGGGCCTCCCGGGCATCCGCGTCCCCCTACGGCGCGGGTGCGCTCGCCGGGAGCTCACTCGGTCTCGATCCCGCCGCGGTCGCGGCAGACCTGGGATTCGCTCGCCCCACCGAGAACTCGATCGACGCGACGGCGTCGCGCGACGTCGTGGCGGAATTCGCCTACGTCACCGCTCAGATCGGGATCGACGTGTCGCGGCTGGCCGAGGAACTCATCGTCTGGAACACGAAGGAGTTCGGCTTCGTCCGGCTGCACGACGGGTTCTCGACCGGGTCGAGCATCATGCCGCAGAAGAAGAACCCGGACATCGCGGAACTCGCGCGCGGCAAGAGCGGCCGCCTCATCGGCAACCTCACCGGGCTGCTCGCGACGCTCAAGGGACTCCCGTTGGCGTACAACCGCGATCTCCAAGAGGACAAGGAGCCGGTGTTCGACTCCGTCACGCAACTCGAGGTGCTGCTCCCGGCGTTCACCGGCATGGTCGCGACCGTCGAGTTCGACACGCAGCGCATGGCGACGCTCGCGCCGCAGGGGTTCTCCCTCGCGACGGACGTGGCCGAGTGGCTGGTGCGCCGCGGTGTGGTGTTCCGTGACGCGCACGAGATCTCGGGTGCCTTGGTGCGCTTCTGCGAGGAGCGCGGCCTCGAGCTCGACGAACCGAGTGATGCGGATTACCGGTCCGTCTCCGAACACCTGACCCCGGACGTCCGCTCGGTCCTGACCGTCGAGGGGAGCGTCGCCAGTCGCGCTGGTGCCGGAGGGACGGCACCGGAGCGCGTCGCCGAACAGGTCGTGGCCCTCACCGCTCGGATCCGATCGCTGACCGAGGCGGCGCCGCTCGCGTGATCGACGAGGCGGGGGTGCTCGGCGAGCCCGCGCTGGCGGCTGCTCCCGCGCTGCTCGGTGCGACCATCACCGGTCGCGGCGTGACCGTGCGCATCACCGAGGTCGAGGCCTACATGGGCGAGACCGACCCGGGGTCGCACGCGTTCCGCGGTCTGCGGCAGCGCAACCGCCACCTGTTCGGTGCGCCAGGGACCCTGTACGCCTATCGCTCGTACGGCATCCACACCTGCCTCAACGTCGTCAGCGGACCGGACGGATTCGCCTCCGGGTCGTTGCTGCGCGCGGGCGCGGTGGTCGAGGGCGTCTCGCTTGCGCGGGAGCGACGCGGTGGCCGCGTGCCCGACGTCGGTCTCGCCCGCGGGCCGGGCAACCTCGGTCAGGCGCTCGGCGCGATGCTCACGGACGACGGTTCGAGCGTGCTCGACGGCCGCGGACCCTACGTCCTCCGCTTCGCCGACGGACTGGAGGAGCGACTCGCCTCGTCGACGACCGCGCTCCTCGACGAATCCCTCGCGGACGGCAGACCGCGGATCTCCGTCGGCCCGCGGGTCGGTGTCGGGGGCGTGGCGGGAGGGCGCGCGTTCCCGTGGCGATTCTGGTTGACGGGCGAACCGACCGTGTCCTCGTACCGGCGCCATCCCCAGGCGACGGACTGAGCGCAGTCGGGTGGGCGACGCGCACTACGATGACGGGGTGTCCAGCGATACCGTTCCCGAGGTCCTGACGCGCCAGCAGAACGACCCGTCCTTCGACTCGATCTGGGACGAACTGCAGTGGCGCGGGCTCGTCCACGTCTCGACCGACGAGACCGCATTGCGGGCAGCGCTCGAAGCCGGTCCGTTGACGTACTACTGCGGGTTCGACCCGACCGCGCCGAGCCTGCACTGCGGGAACCTGTACCAGCTCCTGCTCATGCGCCGACTGCAGCTGGCCGGCCACAAGCCGCTCGGCCTGGTCGGTGGGTCCACCGGGCTCATCGGTGACCCCCGACCGACCGCCGAACGGACCCTCAACGACCGCGCGACCGTCGAGGAGTGGGTGACGCGCCTCCGCGCGCAGGTGTCGCGGTTCCTCAGTCCCGACGGCGAGAACGGGCTGCGCATGGTGAACAACCTCGACTGGACGGCGCCGCTGTCCGCCATCGACTTCCTGCGTGACATCGGCAAGTACTTCCGCGTCAACACGATGCTCCGCAAGGACGCGGTGGCAGCTCGGCTGAACTCGGACGCCGGGATCAGCTACACCGAGTTCAGCTACCAGATCCTCCAGGGCCTCGACTACCGCGAGCTCCACCGTCAGTACGGCTGCACGTTGCAGACGGGCGGCAGCGACCAGTGGGGCAACCTGACGAGCGGCACCGAACTGATCCGCCGCACCGAGGGTGCCGTGGTCCACGCGCTCGGGACTCCGCTCATCACGAACTCCGACGGCACGAAGTTCGGCAAGAGCGAGGGCAACGCCGTCTGGCTCGACCCGGAGATGACGACGCCGTACGCGTTCTACCAGTTCTGGCTCAACACGGCGGACGCGGACGTGATCGAGCGGCTCAAGGCGTTCACGTTCCTCTCGCGCGCCGAGATCGAGCGGCTCGAGCAGGCGGTGGCGGACGAGCCCTTCCGGCGAGAAGCCCAGCGCGCGCTCGCGTTCGCGGTGACGTCGCTGGTGCACGGCGAAGCGGCGACGCGGGCGGCGATCGAGGCCGCGTCGGCGCTGTTCGGCAACGGTGACCTCGCCGCCCTGGACGCGGGGACCCTCCGCGCCGCGATCGCGGAGTTGCCGTCGGTCACGCTCGCACCCGACGTCGACGTCACACGCGCGCTGGTGGAGACCGGACTCGTCGAGTCCCTCGGCAAGGCCCGGCGTGCGGTCGAGGAGGGCGGGGTCTCGGTGAACAACCAGCGCGTCACCGACCCGACCGCGCGCATCGACGCCGATGTCCTGGCCGGGGGAGTGGTCGTGCTCCGGCGCGGGAAGAAGACGTTGGCCGGCGTCACCATCGGCTGAACCGCCTCGACCACGAACGCCCGGACTCCCGGTGAGGACGGGCGTTCTGTCGTACCTGGGGCGTCCATCAGCACTGGCGGTGCATCCTGGAGGCGGCCGCGACACGCCCGGGATGTGGGGTGGTTTGCTGGGTGGTGGGGTGGTGCGTAAAGTAATCACTCGTCACCCCAAAGGTGCGGCGGAGCGGCCGGGACAGTGTCCCGGAGCGAGCCGGCCTCAAGCGGGACCGTCCTCCACCGAGGTTCTGATCGGGACTTGCGCCTGATCGCTTCGACGCTTAGGATGTAAAACCTGCAACTGGTCCTCTCCTTCGGGATGAGCCATCCACCTCGTGTAGGGGGATGCACATCGGTTGCACAACCAAGAACACAGCTTCGTTGCTGATGTCCGGGGGTTCCCGGGTGGATGAGCGGATGCGTCTGGTCCTTGAGAACTCAACAGCGTGCACATTGTCAATGCCAATTTATTGACCCCGTGCGTGTCGGCCTTCGGGTTGGCGCGTTCGTGGACAATTCCTTTGGATTGAATGATTGTCAGTAGACAGTCTTTTCAGTCAGCATCAAATTCGCCTTCTGCTCTTCGGAGTGGTTGGGAACGTTTTTTACGGAGAGTTTGATCCTGGCTCAGGACGAACGCTGGCGGCGTGCTTAACACATGCAAGTCGAACGATGATGCCCAGCTTGCTGGGCGGATTAGTGGCGAACGGGTGAGTAACACGTGAGTAACCTGCCCCTGACTCTGGGATAAGCGTTGGAAACGACGTCTAATACTGGATATGACGGCCGATCGCATGGTCTGGTCGTGGAAAGAATTTTGGTTGGGGATGGACTCGCGGCCTATCAGGTAGTTGGTGAGGTAATGGCTCACCAAGCCGACGACGGGTAGCCGGCCTGAGAGGGTGACCGGCCACACTGGGACTGAGACACGGCCCAGACTCCTACGGGAGGCAGCAGTGGGGAATATTGCACAATGGGCGAAAGCCTGATGCAGCAACGCCGCGTGAGGGATGACGGCCTTCGGGTTGTAAACCTCTTTTAGTAGGGAAGAAGCGAAAGTGACGGTACCTGCAGAAAAAGCACCGGCTAACTACGTGCCAGCAGCCGCGGTAATACGTAGGGTGCAAGCGTTGTCCGGAATTATTGGGCGTAAAGAGCTCGTAGGCGGTTTGTCGCGTCTGCTGTGAAATCCCGAGGCTCAACCTCGGGCTTGCAGTGGGTACGGGCAGACTAGAGTGCGGTAGGGGAGATTGGAACTCCTGGTGTAGCGGTGGAATGCGCAGATATCAGGAAGAACACCGATGGCGAAGGCAGATCTCTGGGCCGTAACTGACGCTGAGGAGCGAAAGCGTGGGGAGCGAACAGGATTAGATACCCTGGTAGTCCACGCCGTAAACGTTGGGCGCTAGATGTAGGGACCTTTCCACGGTTTCTGTGTCGTAGCTAACGCATTAAGCGCCCCGCCTGGGGAGTACGGCCGCAAGGCTAAAACTCAAAGGAATTGACGGGGGCCCGCACAAGCGGCGGAGCATGCGGATTAATTCGATGCAACGCGAAGAACCTTACCAAGGCTTGACATACACCGGAAACGGCCAGAGATGGTCGCCCCCTTGTGGTCGGTGTACAGGTGGTGCATGGTTGTCGTCAGCTCGTGTCGTGAGATGTTGGGTTAAGTCCCGCAACGAGCGCAACCCTCGTTCTATGTTGCCAGCGGTTCGGCCGGGGACTCATAGGAGACTGCCGGGGTCAACTCGGAGGAAGGTGGGGATGACGTCAAATCATCATGCCCCTTATGTCTTGGGCTTCACGCATGCTACAATGGCCGGTACAAAGGGCTGCGATACCGTAAGGTGGAGCGAATCCCAAAAAGCCGGTCTCAGTTCGGATTGAGGTCTGCAACTCGACCTCATGAAGTCGGAGTCGCTAGTAATCGCAGATCAGCAACGCTGCGGTGAATACGTTCCCGGGCCTTGTACACACCGCCCGTCAAGTCATGAAAGTCGGTAACACCCGAAGCCGGTGGCCTAACCCTTGTGGAAGGAGCCGTCGAAGGTGGGATCGGTGATTAGGACTAAGTCGTAACAAGGTAGCCGTACCGGAAGGTGCGGCTGGATCACCTCCTTTCTAAGGAGCATCTGGCACTGCTGGCCTGGCCCGTTCGGGTTGGGGGTGGTGTCCAGGCGCCGGATCGAGACGAATGTTCTCGCCGGTAGCTCATGGGTGGAACATTGACAGTGGGTCCGGATGGATCTCGTGGATGCTAGTACGTCGGTTTCGGCCGGTTGGAACGGGTCTGTGGGTGAGGTTCGGGCCGTGCACGTTGTTGGGTCCTGAGGGACCAGGCTTCCCTGCTGCCTGTGTGGTGGTGGGGGTTGGGGCTTGATGCCCCCTCGTTGGGCCAGTGCCAAGTCGACCGGTTGGTCGGGGCGGGCTGGTGCCGATCGTATGTTGAGAACTACACAGTGGACGCGAGCATCTTAGACGCTTGCTGATTCGTCGCCGGCTTTCGTGGTTGGTGGTGGGTCGGCTGGTGTCACAAGAGTGCGATTCGCTCCTGACGTCGTTTGGCGTTGGGACGAGTCAACACTGAGGCCGTGCATCGTTTTCGGTGCGCGGCAATCTTTGTGGTCAAGTTTCTAAGAGCAAACGGTGGATGCCTTGGCATCTGGAGCCGAAGAAGGACGTAGAAATCTGCGATAAGCCTCGGGGAGCTGATAATCGAGCTGTGAGCCGAGGATTTCCGAATGGGGAAACCCCGCCAGGCGTTTTGCGACCTGGTGACTCCCGCCTGAATGTATAGGGCGGGTAGAGGGAACGTGGGGAAGTGAAACATCTCAGTACCCACAGGAAGAGAAAACAACATGTGATTCCGTGAGTAGTGGCGAGCGAAAGCGGATGAGGCTAAACCGATCATGTGTGATAGCCGGCGGGCGTTGCATGGTCGGGGTTGTGGGACACGTCGCTCAGTTCTGCCGGACTGGGGCGGTTACAGCGCATCATAGTCGAACCGGTTTGAAAGCCGGGCCGTAGTGGGTGCCAGCCCCGTAGACGAAATGGTGTTATGGCCGGATGTGTATCCCAAGTAGCACGGGGCCCGAGAAATCCCGTGTGAATCTGTCAGGACCACCTGATAAGCCTAAATACTCCCAGATGACCGATAGCGGACAAGTACCGTGAGGGAAAGGTGAAAAGTACCCCGGGAGGGGAGTGAAATAGTACCTGAAACCGTTTGCTTACAAACCGTTGGAGCCTCCTTGTTGGGGTGACAGCGTGCCTTTTGAAGAATGAGCCTGCGAGTTAGCGATATGTGGCGAGGTTAACCCGTGTGGGGTAGCCGTAGCGAAAGCGAGTCTGAATAGGGCGATTCAGTCGCATGTCCTAGACCCGAAGCGAAGTGATCTATCCATGGCCAGGGTGAAGCGACGGTAAGACGTCGTGGAGGCCCGAACCCACTTCAGTTGAAAATGGAGGGGATGAGCTGTGGATAGGGGTGAAAGGCCAATCAAACTTCGTGATAGCTGGTTCTCTCCGAAATGCATTTAGGTGCAGCGTTGCGTGTTTCTTGCCGGAGGTAGAGCTACTGGATGGCCGATGGGCCCTACAAGGTTACTGACGTCAGCCAAACTCCGAATGCCGGTAAGTGAGAGCGCAGCAGTGAGACGGTGGGGGATAAGCTTCATCGTCGAGAGGGAAACAACCCAGACTACCAACTAAGGCCCCTAAGCGTGTGCTAAGTGGGAAAGGATGTGGAGTTGCACAGACAACCAGGAGGTTGGCTTAGAAGCAGCCACCCTTGAAAGAGTGCGTAATAGCTCACTGGTCAAGTGATTCCGCGCCGACAATGTAACGGGGCTCAAGCACACCGCCGAAGTTGTAGATTTCGTACCCAGACAAGCCTTCGTGGTTCAGTCGTACGGAGTGGTAGGAGAGCGTCGTGTGGCGAGTGAAGCGGCGGAGTGATCCAGCCGTGGACGCCACACGAGTGAGAATGCAGGCATGAGTAGCGAAAGACGGGTGAGAAACCCGTCCTCCGAAAGACCAAGGGTTCCAGGGCCAGGCTAATCCGCCCTGGGTAAGTCGGGACCTAAGGCGAGGCCGACAGGCGTAGTCGATGGACAACGGGTTGATATTCCCGTACCGGCGAACAACCGTCCCAGTCAATCCAGTGGTGCTAAGAGTCCTAACCCGGCTCGATCCTGATCCCTTCGGGGTGATGGACGTCCGGTCTAACGCTCGACCCCATGCTGGTGCGGCTAGCGTATTAACAGGTGTGACGCAGGAAGGTAGCTGAGCCAGGCGATGGTATCCGTAAGGTGAACCTGGTGTAAGGATGTAGGGCTGACGATAGGCAAATCCGTCGTCTGTATGCCTGAGATCCGATGCATACCCGTCATGGGGAATTCAGTGATCCTATGCTGCCGAGAAAAGCATCGACGCGAGGTTGCAGCTGCCCGTACCCGAAACCGACTCAGGTGGTCAGGTAGAGAATACCAAGGAGATCGAGAGAATCGTGGTTAAGGAACTCGGCAAAATGCCCCCGTAACTTCGGGAGAAGGGGGGCCGGAACCGTGAACGGACTTGCTCCGGGAGCGGGGAAGGCCGCAGAGACCAGTGGGAAGCGACTGTTTACTAAAAACACAGGTCCGTGCGAAGTCGCAAGACGATGTATACGGACTGACGCCTGCCCGGTGCTGGAAGGTTAAGAGGAAGGGTTAGCCTCACGGCGAAGCTCAGAATTTAAGCCCCAGTAAACGGCGGTGGTAACTATAACCATCCTAAGGTAGCGAAATTCCTTGTCGGGTAAGTTCCGACCTGCACGAATGGCGTAACGACTTCCCAGCTGTCTCAACCGCGAACTCGGCGAAATTGCACTACGAGTAAAGATGCTCGTTACGCGCAGCAGGACGGAAAGACCCCGTGACCTTTACTACAGCTTGGTATTGGTGTTCGGTGTGGCTTGTGTAGGATAGGTGGGAGACTGTGAAGCGGGCACGCCAGTGTTCGTGGAGTCGTTGTTGAAATACCACTCTGGTCACTCTGGATGTCTAACGTAGGACCCTGATCGGGTTCATGGACAGTGCCTGGTGGGTAGTTTAACTGGGGCGGTTGCCTCCCAAAAAGTAACGGAGGCGCCCAAAGGTTCCCTCAACCTGGTTGGCAATCAGGTGTCGAGTGTAAGTGCACAAGGGAGCTTGACTGTGAGACTGACAAGTCGAGCAGGGACGAAAGTCGGGACTAGTGATCCGGCAGTGGCTTGTGGAAGCGCTGTCGCTCAACGGATAAAAGGTACCTCGGGGATAACAGGCTGATCTTGCCCAAGAGTCCATATCGACGGCATGGTTTGGCACCTCGATGTCGGCTCGTCGCATCCTGGGGCTGGAGTAGGTCCCAAGGGTTGGGCTGTTCGCCCATTAAAGCGGTACGCGAGCTGGGTTTAGAACGTCGTGAGACAGTTCGGTCCCTATCCGCTGCGCGCGTAGGAAATTTGAGAAGATCTATCCCTAGTACGAGAGGACCGGGATGGACGAACCTCTGGTGTGTCAGTTGTTCTGCCAAGGGCACCGCTGATTAGCTACGTTCGGACCGGATAACCGCTGAAAGCATCTAAGCGGGAAGCCGTCTTCGAGATGAGATTTCCATGCCCCTTGTGGGTGAGAGGCTCCCAGTAGACGACTGGGTTGATAGGCCGGATGTGGAAGCGGGGACTAACGACCCGTGGAGCTGACCGGTACTAATAAGCCGATGACTTGATTACACTTCCCACCCGTGCGGGTGGGGCTCGCGTCCACTTTGTGGTTCCCGATATGCGATCGGGGATCATCCGCAGCAACTGCGGAACATGATCGTGAATATCGATGGTGTTCCGGTGGTCATAGCGAGAGGGAAACGCCCGGTCACATTCCGAACCCGGAAGCTAAGCCTCTCAGCGCCGATGGTACTGCAAGGGGGACCTTGTGGGAGAGTAGGACACCGCCGGACTCAACGTGAAGATGTGGCCATCGGCCCTCCATCGGACTCCTGGGACTCGTTCCCAGGATGCCGATAGGGCCGGTGGCCATTTCTGTTTAACCCAGTGCGCCGTCGCGCCATGTGTGCGGATCCATCCGGCACGTGGTGGACTGAGCGTGGACAACGACACAGTGAACCGTCTCCGGTACGACCTCCGGATGAACGTACGAGGAGCCATGGTGGCCGACAGCCCCGAAGACGAAGCCCGCGACGACCGGCGCAACCGACGCGACGGAACCTCCCGCTCGAGCAGTGGTCGAGCAGGTGACGGTTCCACCGGGGCACCGGGTTCTGGCGCTGGTCCTCGGTCAGGGGCTGACGGTCGGCGCGGTCGATCGGGTGACGACCGGGGCGCCGCATCGTGGCGGGATGCCGGCCACCGGCGGGAGGACGGTGAGCGGCGTGACGTCGTGCGCCCCGACGGCGATCGTGGTCCCCGAGGAGGCCGGAGCGCTGAGCGCGGCGGGTACGTGCGGGGACCCCGGGAGTTCGAGCGTCGCGACGATCGGGGCGGCAGTTCGTACCGAGGGGGACCGCGAGACGGCAACGGCCGCGGTGTCGAGGGTGGACCTCGAGGATCCGGCCGTGCCGACGGTGATCGTCCTGGGCGCCTGCAACGTCCTTCCGAGGGGGAGCGTCCGCGCCGCGACGGGCGGGACTTCCGGGCGAACGGCACCCGTACGGACCGCCAGGGATGGCGCGACGACCGCGGGCGCGGACAAGGCGGTGCGAGGCCCGATCATGGCGGCGTCGGTCGGGGTGCGGCGGGGCGAGATGGTGGCCGGGCCTCGCGTCCGGCAGACGGCGGCCGCCGTCCGTACGGCGACGACCGCACACGCTCCGGCGACGACCGACGTGCCCGGAGCGACGAGGGCCGGCGCTTCGGCGACGACCGCCGGACGCGCGGTGACGACCGCCGACCGTACGGCGACGATCGGCGTGAACGGCGCGATGACCGCGGACCTGCCGGGGCCGGCCGTCGTGCTGGTTCCGATGGCGGCCGTTCGGGCGGAGCCAGCCGCGGGCAGGGTCCGCGCGACGGTCGACCGTACGGCGATCGTGACGACCGGGCGCGCGGCCAGGACGGGCGCGCCGGGGGTCGCGAACGTGCGCGCTTCGGCGACGGCTCCCGGTCTGCAGGCGCTCGCTTCGGTGAGGGGTCGCGGGACGCCTTCGTCGACCGCGATCCGTTCGGTACTCGGTCCATCCGTCCGCGTCACGATGACCCGGACGTCCCCGAGGGCATCCAGCCCCGTGATCTCGACATCCAGGCGCGCGCCGAGCTGAAGACGCTGAGCAAGGACAACTCGGACTGGGTCGCGAAGCACCTCGTGGCCGCAGCACTCCTCATCGACGACGACCCGGAACTCGCGCACGCGCACGCGGTCAGCGCCGGACGTCGGGCTGGACGCGTCGCCGTGGTCCGCGAGACCCTGGCGATAACGTCCTACCGACTGGGTGACTTCGCGTCTGCTCTCCGGGAACTCCGGACCTACCGCCGTATCTCGGGGCGCAACGACCAGCTTCCGATGATGGTCGACTGCGAGCGCGGACTCGGCCGTCCGGAGCGCGCACTCGAGCTGGGACGGTCCGTCGACCGTGCGGCACTCGACGTGCCCGTGCAGGTGGAACTCGCGATCGCGATGTCCGGAGCCCGGCTCGACCTCGGGAATCCCACAGCGGCGCTTGCCGAGTTGGAGATTCCACAGCTGGACCCGGCGACGGCCTACAGCTGGTCGCCGTCGCTCTACAGTGCTTACGCGGCGACGCTCGAAGAGCTCGGCCGCCAAGACGAGGCCGACGAATGGTGGGCCCGTGTCGATCGTGCTACCGCGGCGCTCGCCGAGGCTGCTGATGAGGATGCTTGGGAGACGGTGGATGTGGTCGAGGAAGCGATCGACGGAGCGGACGACGAGCGAGGCGAGGACGACGGGCTCGCCCCCGTCGACTCCGGGCGAGCCGATGGCAGTGGGAGCGACGACGGGGAAGCACCCAGCGATGGACTCGTCGAGCGCGGAGACGGCGTCACCGGTGACGACGGCATCGACGAAGGGCCAGACGTCGCCGGCGTCATCGAGTCGGATGACATCGACGACGAAGCGTTCGAGATCGACGAAGCCGACCCAATCGACGTCGACGGATCCGGAGCAGACCGCTGATCGGTCTGGATCGAAACCGATCGCGGGCGCGGTCGATGTGCACGACGATGGGTCCGGATCGGCGCGCACCGACTCGGCTGACGCAGCTCGTCCGCCCTTGGACGGCATCGACCTCGTCCTGACGGACCTCGACGGGGTCGTGTACCGCGGCGCCGCGGCGATCCCGCACGCGGTCGAGGCACTCACCGCGGCGTCGGCCACGGCCCGCGTCGGCTACATCACGAACAACGCGTCCCGGCGCCCGGCTGACGTCGCCGAGCACCTGCGTGGCTATGGCCTCGAGGTCGGAGCGGACGACGTCGTCACCTCGTCGCAGGCCGGCGTCCGGCTCCTGTCGACGCTCGTGCCAGCGGGGGCGACGATCCTCGTCATCGGTGGAGTCGGGTTGACGAGCATCGTCGAGGCCGGGGGCTTCCGGGTGACGGACTCCGCCGACGACGAGCCAGCGGCCGTGATCCAGGGGTTCTCACCGGATCTCGGGTGGCGACAACTCGCCGAGGCGTCGTTCGCCCTGGCCCGGGACATCCCCTGGGTGGCGACGAACATGGACTGGTCGATCCCGGTCGAGCGCGGCATCGCCCCGGGCAACGGCACACTCGTGGCGGCGGTGCACAACGCGGTGGGACGCATGCCCGTCGTCGCGGGCAAGCCAGAACGGGCGATCTTCGAGACGGCGGTCGAGCGGTTCGGGGGAACGCAGCGACTGTTCATCGGCGACCGGCTCGACACGGACATCAAGGGTGCCAACGACGCCGGTATCCCGAGCGTCCTCGTGCTCACCGGCATCGACCGAGCGAAGCAGGTCCTCGCCGCGGATGAGCGATCGCGGCCGACGTGGGTCCTCGGTGACCTCCGCGGTCTCGCCGAGCCGTACCCGGTGACGCACCGCGAAACCGACCGCGACGGAGCGCGCATCGTGCGGGTCGGCGGGGCACGCGTGAGGATGCAGGCACACGTCGTTCGCGTCGAGGAGCGCGGCGACGACCCCCTCGACCTCCTGCGGGCAGGGGCGACCGCGATCTGGGAATCGGGGCTCGCGATCTACGGTATCGACGTCGATCCGGCGCTGTACGGCGGCGAGTAGCCTGGACCGCATGGGTGAGCACGACGAGACCGGAGGGGACGCATTGATCTCCCGAGTCCGGCTCATCGAGGACCAGCCGCTCCCCGAGCGCGCCGACGCCTTCGCGCAGCTCCATGACGAGCTCCGCACGCGTCTCGAGGGTGGTGGCAGCGCGAGTGCGTGACGGGCGGCCCGCCGCGGGTGCTCGGACCGCTGGTGACGCCGATGCCGGTGTGCACGCTGGTTCTGGTTCTGGTTCTGGTTCTGGTTCTGGTTCCGGTGCTGCTACCGGTGCCGCGGAGCGTTCGGTGCGGCTCGACGCGCTGCTCGCCGAGCGGGGACTCGTGCGGTCCCGGACCGCCGCCGTGAAGCTGGTGCAGGCGGGCCGGGTCGCGGTCGACGGCATCACCGCGGTGAAGCCGTCGTCGCCGGTGCGCCCCGACGCCATGCTCGCGGTCGAACCGGACGACGACTGGGTGTCGCGGGCGGCGCACAAGCTGGTCGCGGCGCTCGACGCCTTCGAGGTGGACCCGGCGGGCAGGGTGGCGCTCGACGTCGGGGCATCGACCGGCGGCTTCACGCAGGTGCTCCTCGAGCGAGGAGCGTCCCGGGTCATCGCGCTCGACGTCGGTCACGGGCAGCTCGACCCCCGCGTGGCGTCGGACCGCCGCGTCGTTGTCGTCGAGGGGATGAACGCCAGGAACCTCGAGCCCGATGGCTTCCGCGCCCTGGATCCCCGGGCCGCGGCCACGAGTCTGGTCGTCGCCGACCTGTCGTTCATCAGCCTGCGACTCGTGCTCCCGGCGCTGGCCGACGCGGTCCCGGCCGACGAACACGTCCTGCTCGTGAAACCGCAGTTCGAGGTGGGGCGGTCGGGCATCCGTGAGGGCATCGTCCACGATCCTGACCTCCGCGACGACGCCGTCATGAACGTGCTCTGGACCGCGCACGACCTGGGGTTCGGCGTAGCGGGCGTCATCGCGTCGCCGATCCTCGGTACGCACGGGAACCACGAGTTCCTCGTGCACCTGGTGCGGGGCGGCGGGACACAGCCCACGGAGTGGCGATCCCGGGTGACGGTGCTCGCAGCGAACGCCGTGCGGGGCACGACGTCCGTGCGGGGCACGACGTCCGTGCGGGGCACGACGTCCGTGCGGGGCACGATGTCAGCGCGGGATCGAACGGGTACGGACAGGAACGAGGAAACGCGATGACCGGCGAACGACACATCCTGCTCGTCTCGCACACCGGCCGGCGGGACTCGATCGACGCCGCGCTCGAGGTGTGCGACCTGCTGCACGCCGCAGGCCTCGTCCCGGTGATGCCGTTCGACGAGTACGCCGACATCCGGCGTGCCGAGGCCTCCGTGGGCCAGGTCGACATCCTCGGGGTGGACGTGCAGACGTCCGAACTCGAGATCGTGATCGTGCTCGGCGGGGACGGGACGATCCTCCGTGCGGCGGAACTGGTGCGCGACGTCAACGCGCCGATCGTCGGGGTCAATCTCGGTCACGTCGGGTTCCTCGCCGAGAGCGAGCGCGACGGCTTGGCCGAGACCGTGCAGCGTGCGCTGAGCGGCGACTACCACGTCGAGGAGCGGGTGACCCTGCAGGTCGACGTCATCCTGGGGCAGGACGTCGTCTACTCGTCCTGGGCGCTCAACGAGGCGACCGTCGAGAAGGCCGCCCGCGAGCGGATGCTCGAGGTCGTCATGGAGGTCGACGGCCGCCCCCTCTCGTCGTTCGGGTGCGACGGTGTCGTCATGTCCACCCCGACCGGGTCGACCGCGTACTCGTTCTCGGGCGGCGGTCCCATCGTGTGGCCGGACGTCGACGCGCTCCTCATGGTGCCGCTCGGGGCACACGCGCTCTTCCAACGACCCATCGTCGTCGGTCCGAACTGCACGTTGGCCGTCGAGGTCCTGCGCCGGACGGCCGGCCTGGGCGTGCTCTGGTGCGATGGACGACGCACCCACGACCTGCCTCCCGGCGCGCGCGTCGAGGTCCGGCGCTCGCCGCAGCCCGTCCGGGTCGCACGTCTCAAGGACGCGCCGTTCACCGACCGGCTCGTCGCGAAGTTCCAGCTGCCGGTCAGTGGATGGCGTGGGCCCCAGCACGACGAGGACGGATCGTGATCGACGAGATCGGGATCCGGGACCTCGGGGTGATCGGCGAGGCGACGCTGGAACTCGGCCCCGGGTTCACGGTCGTGACGGGTGAGACGGGTGCCGGCAAGACGATGATCGTGACGGCGCTCGGCCTGTTGCTCGGGGCGCGCGCCGACGCGTCGTCGGTACGGCGGGGGAGTGCGTCGGCCGTCGTCGAGGGCCGCTGGCGGATCGAGGCCGACTCGCCGGTCGTCGAGCGCGTCGAGGACGCCGGCGGAGCGGTCGAGGACGGCGAGCTCATCCTGACGCGGACGGTCTCCGCCGAGGGACGCAGCCGCGCGACCGTCGGCGGACGGAGTGCGCCGGTCGCGGTACTCGGGGAACTCGCCGACCGGCTCGTCACGGTGCACGGGCAGTCCGACCAGATCCGCTTGACCTCGGCGACCGCGCAGCGCGCCGCGCTCGACGCCTTCGGCGGCTCGGCACTCCGCGACGCGCTCGCCGCGTACACCACGGCGTACGACCGCTGGCAGCAGCATGCGGGGGACCTCGAGGGCCTGACGCGCGATCGGGAGGAACGCATCCGGGAGGCGGACACGCTGCGGGCCGCGAGCGCGGAGATCGAGGCGGCCGACCCACAACCCGGCGAGGACGTCGAGCTCACGGAACGCGCCGAGCGGCTCGGCAACCTCGAGGAGCTCCGCCTCTCCGCCGGCCTGGCCCACGAGGCGCTCTCGAGCGAGGCGCTCGACGGCACACCCGACGTGGTCGGGCTGGTCGAGGCGGCGCGCCGCGCGGTCGAACGGGTGATCGGCTTCGACGCGGAACTCGCGCCGATCCTCGACCAGCTCACCGACATCGGGTACCAGGTCGGCGAGGCGGCGTCGACGTTGTCGAGCTACCTCGGCTCGCTCGACGGCGATGCCGCGCACGACCTCGAACTCGTCAACGAGCGACGGGCCGTGCTCGCCGCGCTCGTCCGGAAGTACGGGGACGACGTCGACGACGTCATCGCGTTCGGGCGGCGGGCGTCCGACCGTCTGCTCGAACTCGACGGGGACGACGACCGCATCGTGGCGCTCGAGGCCGCGGTGGAGTCGGACCTCGCCGTGCTCGAGGAGACGGCGACCGCCCTCACCGCCGCACGGACGACCGCGGCCGAGGACCTCGCCGCACGGGTGACCGACGAGCTGGCGTCGCTCGCGATGTCTGGGGCTCGACTCGTCGTCGAGGTGACGGATGCCGGTGAGTACCGGCAGGCCGGACGGGACCAGGTCGCGATCCTGCTGCAGCCGCACTCGGGATCCGACCCGCGGCCGATCGGCCGGGGTGCGTCCGGCGGCGAGCTGTCCCGCGTGATGCTCGCGATCGAGGTCGTGATGGCCGGCACGACCACCGTGCCGACGTTCGTCTTCGACGAGGTCGACGCCGGGGTCGGGGGAGCGGCGGCGATCGAGATCGGACGCCGCCTGGCCCGCCTCGCGCGGACGACCCAGGTCGTCGTGGTCACGCACCTCGCGCAGGTGGCGGCCTTCGCCACGAACCACCTGCGGGTCGTCAAGGACGCCTCGGGTGCCGTCACCTCGAGCAGCGTCCAGCGCCTGCAGGGTGAGGACCGACTGCAGGAGATGGCGCGGTTGTTGTCCGGACTCGACGAGAGCGAGAGCGGTATCGAGCACGCGCGCGAACTGCTGCAGATGGCGGCGGCGAGCGTCTGAGGCGGGCGGCGGTCGGGCCTCCCGGCATCCTGCGCGCGCCGTGCGGACCGGACGAGCGCTCCGTCGGCGTCGCGTCCTGGGGCGTGGCGCCGCGACACACCCGGACCGCCGCCGGCACCGCCCGCCGCTCCGGGCGGCATCGACGGGGTGACGCCCCGTGCCATACAATGGAAGCCCGTGGCGGACATCTTCAGCGGCGGTACTCGATCCTCTTCTCCTGACCAGCCCTCCAAGGTCACGAAGCACATCTTCGTCACCGGTGGCGTGGTCTCCTCGCTCGGCAAGGGCCTCACCGCCGCGAGCCTCGGCAACCTCCTCACCGCGCGGGGCCTGCGCGTCGTGATGCAGAAGCTCGACCCGTACCTCAACGTCGACCCGGGCACCATGAACCCGTTCCAACACGGCGAGGTCTTCGTCACCGACGACGGTGCTGAGACGGACCTCGACATCGGCCACTACGAGCGGTTCCTCGACATCAACCTGTCGCAGTCCGCGAACGTCACGACGGGGCAGGTCTACTCGTCGGTCATCGCCAAGGAGCGCCGGGGCGAGTACCTCGGCGACACGGTGCAGGTGATCCCGCACATCACGGACGAGATCAAGCGCCGGATGCGGGAGCAGGCGAGCAACGACCCGCAGCCCGACGTGATCATCACGGAGGTCGGTGGCACCGTCGGCGACATCGAGTCGCAGCCGTTCATCGAGTCGGCCCGCCAGGTGCGACACGAGCTCGGGCGGGCGAACGTGTTCTTCGTGCACGTCTCCCTCGTGCCCTTCATGAACGCCTCGGGCGAGCAGAAGACGAAGCCGACGCAGCACTCCGTCGCCGCGCTGCGCTCGATCGGGATCCAGCCCGATGCGCTCGTGCTCCGCTCGGACCGCCCCGTGTCGGACTCGAACAAGCGGAAGATCGCGCTCATGTGCGACGTCGACGAGGGCGCGGTCGTGAACGCGGTGGACGTGCCGTCGATCTACGACATCCCGACGATGCTGCACAACCAGGGCCTCGACGCGTACATCATCGACGCGCTCGGGCTGTCCGCGGGCCCGGTCGACTGGTCGAGCTGGAACGAGGTGCTCCGCGCGGTGCACGAGCCGAAGCGCGAGGTCACCATCGGACTGGTCGGCAAGTACATCGACCTGCCGGACGCCTACCTGTCCGTCACCGAGGCGTTGCGAGCCGGCGGCTTCGCGCACAACACCAAGGTGCTGCTGAAGTGGGTCGTGTCGGACGAGTGCCAGACGCCCGAGGGTGCGGCGAAGCACCTGGGTGACGTCGACGGCATCTGTGTGCCGGGCGGTTTCGGCGTCCGCGGGATCGAGGGCAAGCTCGGTGCGCTGCGGTTCGCCCGCGAGAACGGGATCCCGACCCTCGGTCTGTGCCTCGGTCTGCAGTGCATGGTCATCGAGTACGCGCGCAACGAGGCGGGTCTGCCGCACGCGTCGTCGTCCGAGTTCGATCCGGAGACGCCGTTCCCCGTGATCGCCACCATGGCCGAGCAGGTCGACATCATCGCCGGCGGCGACCTCGGCGGGACGATGCGGCTCGGCCTGTACCCGGCCGAGCTCGGCGAGGGCACGCTCGCCCGCGACCTGTACGCCGCGGCGGAGGCATCCGAGCGACACCGTCACCGCTACGAGGTGAACAACAAGTACCGCGACCAGATCGCCGACGCCGGTCTCGTGTTCTCGGGGACGTCGCCCGACGGCACGCTGGTCGAGTACGTGGAGCTCGACCGGTCGGTGCACCCCTTCTACATCGGCACCCAGGCGCACCCGGAGCTGCGGTCGCGGCCGAACCACGCGCACCCGCTCTTCGCCGGCCTCGTCGCCGCGGCGCTGGACCGTCAGGAGGCCTCGCGACTGTTCGAGGTGCAGGAGCCGGAGACCGAGTCCGTCTGACCACCGGCGACGCGGACGGGAGGGACGGTGCCGGTCGGTACCGTCCCTCCCGTCGTCCGTCCTCCCCATGTCCGCGTCGCGCTGCGCCGTCCACTGCCGCCCCGGCGGTCGAGTGTCGTCGTCGCCGCGAGGTGCAGGATAGATGCGTGACCGAGACCGCGACGAACGACCCCGAACCCACGCCCGCTGAGACCCCGCTCGCCGACGAGCACCTGGAACCACCGCTCAAGGCGTCCGAGGTCGTGTACGAAGGCGCCGTCTGGGACATCCGGAAGGACACGGTCGACTACAACGGCGAGGACATGGTGCGCGAGTACATCGCGCACACCGGCGCCGTCGCCGTCTACGCCGAGGACGACGAAGGCCGGGTCCTCGTCATCCAGCAGTACCGGCACCCGATCCGCAAGCGGGACTGGGAGCTGCCCGCCGGGCTGCTCGACCAGCAGGGGGAGGACCCGCTCGACGCCGCGAAGCGCGAACTCGGCGAGGAAGCCGATCTCGAGGCCGACGACTGGTCCGAACTGCTCCGCTTCACCCCCTCGCCGGGCGGCAGCGACGAGGTGATCATCGTCTACCGTGCCCGCGGCGTCCGTGCCAAGGACGAGGCGTTCGAGCGCTCCTTCGAGGAGGCCGACATCGTGAAGCGGTGGGTGCCGCGCGAGGACGTCGTGCAGGGCGTGCTCGGCGGCCGGCTCGGCAACGCGATCCTGTCCCTGGCGGCGCTCGCCGTGGACCGGGTCGAGTCCCGCTGACGCCGAGGGCCGAGCCGGGATCGCGGGGCCCGGGCCACGTCGCAGGCCCGCTCGACCTCGCGGGCTGGGTCCCCGTCCCGCGGACCGGGACCTCGGTCGCCTAGCCTGGATGCCGTGACGACGTACGACGCTGCCGTGGGCAGCTACCTGCGCCACGTCGCCGTGGAGCGGGGACTGTCCGAGCACACGCTCGCGGCGTACCGACGAGACCTGACGGCCTTCGGACAGTGGCTGGAGTCGGACCCCGACGGGGCGGTCGTGGTCGAGGACGTCCGACGTCTCACCAAGTCGCACGTGTCCGACTTCGTCACCTCCCTGGCCACCCGGCCCGAGGGACCGCTCGCGCCCCGGAGCATCGCCCGGATGCTGTCGTCGATCCGGTCGTTCTCGGCGTTCACCGCTGCGGAGGGCGTCCTGCCCGCGGATCCCGCCGCGTCCGTGCGACCTCCGAAGTCCCCCATGCGACTGCCGAAGGCGATCACGATCGACCAGATGGGCGCACTCCTCGCCGCCGTCGACGGAGACGATCCCGTGCAGCTCCGCGATCGCGCGTTGCTCGAACTCCTGTACGCGACGGGGGCCCGGATCTCCGAGGCGGTCGGCCTCAGCGTCGACGACGTCACGGCCCTGCCGCCCGACGATGACGACGAGGACGGGGACGAGTCGGAGATCGCCGTGGTCCGCGTCACCGGCAAGGGCAACAAGCAGCGGATCGTGCCGCTCGGCAGCTACGCGCGAGCCGCCATCGACGCCTACCTGGTCCGGGCCCGGCCGGTGTTCGCCGCGCGCGGCACGGCGACCCCCGCGCTGTTCCTCGGTGTCCGCGGGGCGCGCATGTCCCGGCAGAGCGCATGGCTGGTGATCCAGGCCGCTGCCGAACGCGCCCACCTGACCGCGCACGTCTCGCCCCACACGTTCCGGCACTCGTTCGCGACGCACCTGCTCGAAGGCGGAGCCGACGTCCGGGTCGTGCAGGAGCTGCTCGGCCACGCGTCCGTGGCGACCACGCAGATCTACACGCTCGTGACCGCCGACATGCTCCACGACGTCTACGTCACGAGCCACCCGCGGGCGCGACGACCGACCCGTGCAGGTGTGCGCACCGGCGGTACCCGGGCCTGATCGGGCACGCGTCGCCGAGCGTGCGGCGCGGGGCGGCGTGGGGTGCGCCTCCCGGCCGCGTCGTCGGCCGCCGCTACGATTGCAGCGTGCCCACGAACCCGACGACCCAGCCCGCGATCGGTCCGACCGGGCGACCCGTTCGGACGTTCCCCGTGCCCGAAGAACTCGACGGCCACGGGCCCGCCCGCATCATCACCCTGTGCAACCAGAAGGGCGGCGTCGGCAAGACGACGACCTCGATCAACCTCGGCGCAGCGCTCGCCGAGTACGGACGCCGCGTGCTCGCGGTCGACTTCGATCCGCAGGGTGCGCTGTCGGCGGGACTCGGTGTCCGCACGCACGACGTCCCCACCGTCTACGACCTGCTCATCGGCACGGTGAAGGACCCCAACACGATCATCCAGGGCACGGGGACGCCCGGGCTCGACGTCATCCCCGCGAACATCGACCTGTCCGCAGCCGAGGTCCACCTGGTCAGCGAAGTCGCTCGCGAGCAGATCCTCGCCGGGGTCCTGCGGAAGGTCTCGCGCGACTACGACGTCATCCTCGTCGACTGCCAGCCCTCGCTCGGACTGCTCACCGTCAACGCCCTCACGGCCGCGCACGGCGTGCTCATCCCACTCGAGTGCGAGTTCTTCGCGCTGCGCGGGGTGGCGCTGCTCATCGAGACCATCGACAAGGTGCGCGACCGGCTCAACCCGGCGCTCATGCTCGACGGCATCCTCGCCACCATGTATGACTCCCGGACGCTGCACTCGCGCGAGGTCATGGAGCGGGTCGTCGACGCGTTCGGCGACAAGGTGTTCGAGACCGTCATCGGGCGCACCGTGAAGTTCCCCGACGCCACGGTCTCCGCGCGACCGATCACCCAGACCGCGCCCGACCACCCCGCCGCGGCTGCGTACCGGGCGCTCGCGCGGGAACTCGTCTTCCGTGGCGCCGTCGCCTGACCCGACGCGGACGGCACCGGAGGCCCTGACCGCGTCGGCCACCGAGACCGACGGGCGCCCGGGGTTCCGGGTGACGCTGGCGAACTTCGACGGGCCGTTCGACCTGCTCCTGTCGCTCATCACCAAGCGTGAACTCGACATCACCGAGGTCGCGCTCAGCGCCGTGACCACCGAGTTCATCGCATACGTGCGGGCGGCCGAGAGCGCTGAGGAGCTCGACGAGGCGAGCGAGTTCCTGGTCGTCGCCGCCACCCTGCTCGACCTGAAGATCGCGGGGCTGCTGCCACAGGGCGAACTCGTCGACGCCGAGGACGTCGCCCTGCTCGAAGCACGCGACCTGCTGTTCGCGCGGCTGCTGCAGTACCGGGCGTTCAAGCAGGCCGCGCACTGGTTCGGGGCGCAGTGGGACACCGAGGTGCGCCGGCACGTCCGGTCCGTGCGGCTGGAGGAGCGGTTCCGGGCTCGGACCCCGGAGCTCGTCTGGACACTGTCCGTACAGGACTTCGCGGCGCTCGCGGCCGTCGCACTCGCCCCGCGGGCGATCCCGACGGTGGGGCTCGACCACCTCCACGCGCCGCTCGTCAGCATCCGCGAGCAGGCCGCGATCGTCGTGTCGATGCTCCGCAACGGCGGCGAGGTGACGTTCCGGCAACTGATCGCCGGCGTGACCGAGACGGGTATCGTGGTGGCTCGCTTCCTGGCGATCCTCGAGTTGTACCGGAACGCCTCCATCGCGTTCGAACAGCTCGAGCCCCTCGGGGAGCTCACCATCCGCTGGACCGCGGACCACTGGTCCGACGAGAGCCTCGCCAACTTGGGAGCCGACTATGACGGATGACAGCAGCGGCGGTCGTGCCGGCGGCTCCGACGAGCCCGGCGGCGCCGACGAGATCGCCGAGGCCCGCTTCGCCGAGCAGGAGCTTCGTGACGGCGAGGCAGTGGACGCCGCGAACGGCGCCGATGATGCTCGGAGTGGCGCGGCAGGCCTCGACGTGCCGATCGACCGTCAGATCGAGGCGATCCTGATGATCGCGGACGAACCCCAGACCCCGATCGCGCTCGCGACCGCGGTCGGCGCGCCCGTGCCCGCGGTCCGGCAGGCCATCGAGCGCCTCGTCCATGACTTCGACGGGGCGGACGGCGGGGTCCGCCGGGGGTTCGAACTCCGTGAGGTCGGCGGCGGTTGGCGCTTCTACGTCCGGTCCGAACTCGACCCGGTGGTGGAGCAGTTCGTGCGCGCCGAACGTCCCGCCCGTCTCTCGCAAGCAGCGCTGGAGACCCTGGCGGTCGTCGCCTACAAGCAACCGATCACACGAGCTCAGATCGCGTCGATCCGCGCCGTGAACGTGGACGGCGTCGTTCGGACCCTCGTGGCTCGCGGACTCATCGCGGAGTCCTTCACCGACAGCGAGACCGGCGCGATCAACTACGTGACCACGGACCTGCTGCTCACCCAGCTCGGGATCAACACGCTCGAGGAGCTGCCGCTCATCTCGCCGCTCCTCGAGGACGGCACGGAAGGATTCGCCGATGGCCGCGCATGACGACGACCGGGACCCGAGGGGGCGGGATCGGTCCGACCGATCGAGGCCGGACCGGAACGGGCACGGCCGCGCTCGTCCCGGTGCCGGAGGCGCTGATCGTGGTCGTCCGGATCGAGACGGTCCGGATCGCGGCCGTCCCGATCGCGGCCGGCCGTACGGCGACCGTGGGCGCGGTGACGGCGCCCGAGGTGACCGGCCGAACGACGGTCGGCCGTACGGCGACCGTGGTCGCGGCGACAGCGCCCGTGGCGACCGGCCGTACGGCCAACATCCGTCCCGCGACCGTCCGACGGGAGGCTTCGGTTCACGCGGCGAGGGTCGCCGTGGCGGCGGCCCCGAGCGACGTCGGGACGACCAGAGCGACCGTTCGGGTGTTCCGCGGGACGGGTTCCGTGGCGGGCGACACGGCGGGGACGACTCTCGGCCGCGAGCCGGGCGTGACGATCGCCGACAGGACGACCGGGGTGGCCGCGAGCGGGACCCCCGGGCCGGCCGCGAGCGGGACCCCCGGGGCGGCCGCGGGCGGGACCCCCGGGGCGACGCGCAGCGGTCCGACCCCGCGGACTCCCGGGTGTGGCACAACGGTCGTCGGTACGTCGGCGGCACCGCGAACCCGCGGAACCAGCGCCGTGACGACGACGGACGACCGGGGCGCCGCACTCCCGCCGCCCGGCCGGACACCAACCCGCTCCGGCCCGGTGCCGTGGATGAACGAGGGCTCCCGCTCGAGGGGACGCCAGAGCGCCCCATCATCCCCGAGTGGGATGACGCGACCGGCTCGGGAACCGGGCGTGGAGGTCCGGATGGGGCGGGCCTCCCGGCCGGCGATCTGCCCCAGGGAGAGCGCCTGCAGAAGGTGATCGCGGCAGCGGGGATCGCGAGTCGGCGGGTGGCCGAGAACCTCATCGCCGAGGGACGCGTCACGGTCAACGGCGAGGTCGTCGATGCTCTCGGCCGACGCGTGGACCCCGAGCACGACGAGATCGCCGTCGACGGTCTCGCGGTGCAGGTGGACGCCTCGCGTCGATACGTGATGCTCAACAAACCGACGGGCGTCGTCTCGAGCATGCACGACGAGCACGGACGGCCCGACCTGTCGCAGTACGCCGACCGGTACGACGAGCGACTGTTCAACGTCGGGCGGCTCGATGCCGAGACCTCGGGCCTCCTGATCCTCACGAACGACGGCGCGCTCGCGCACGTCCTCGCCCACCCGTCGTTCGGCGTGACCAAGACCTACATCGCGAAGGTCGAGGGCGGCGTCACGCCCGCGACGATCCAGCGCCTCATCGACGGTGTCGAACTCGAGGACGGTCCGATCGCGGCGGACAAGGCGCGGTTGCTCGAGAACGCGCGCGGGTCCTCCCTGGTCGAGATCACGTTGCACTCCGGACGGAACCGGATCGTGCGTCGCATGCTCGACGCGGTCGGTCACCCGGTCGAGGAGCTCGTGCGTCGGTCGTTCGGGCCGCTCCACCTCGGCACGCTCGGCGTGGGCCGGCAGCGTGCGTTGACGGCGCAGGAGCTCGGAGCGCTGCTCACCATCGCGCGACGGCATCGGAACCGTGGATCGGACCGCGTGGAGCGGGACCCGGAGGACTGACGCGCTGCGGCCACGACGAGCCGTCGCGTCGGGCATCGGTAGGCTCGGGTGGTGCCCGCGGTACCGGGGCGCCCCGAGCGCCGTCGTCCTCGGGCCCCTGCGTGTGATGGAGAGGACACGACCGTGACCCGAACGGATCCGTCGGCCTCGTCCGGGCCCTCCCGCACCGCCCCGACCGCCGCGCCCGAGTCCACCGGCCAGCGTCGGGTCAGCGGACAGGTCCGGATCGTCGGGACCGGGCTCCTCGGCGCATCGATCGGACTCGCGCTCCGGCAACAGGGCGTGGACGTCGTCCTCGACGACGCCTCGCCTGCAGCGCTCGCGCTCGCCGCGGACTACGGGGCCGGTCGACTCGCGTCCGACGGTGACCGCCCCGGCCTCGTCGTCGTCGCGGTGCCACCGGACGTGACCGCGTCGGTCGTCGCACGCGAGTTGGACGCACACCCGGACGCGGTCGTCACCGATGTCTCGAGCGTCAAGGCGGGTCCGCTGGCAGCGCTCCGACAGCGCGGAGCGGACGTCAGCCGATACGTGGGATCGCACCCGATGGCGGGTCGCGAGCGCAGCGGCGCCATCGCCGCGCGCGCGGACCTGTTCATCGGACGGCCCTGGGTCATCGCGGGCCACCAGGGCATCACGCATCAGCGTGCCGTGGCCGTCGAGGACCTCGCGCTGGA
Organism: Curtobacterium sp. MCBD17_035; assembly: GCF_003234815.2. Lineage (NCBI taxonomy): Bacteria > Bacillati > Actinomycetota > Actinomycetes > Micrococcales > Microbacteriaceae > Curtobacterium > Curtobacterium sp. MCBD17_035. The sequence continues at coordinate 1,001,937 of NZ_CP126279.1, forward strand.
CCTCGGCGCGACCGTCGTCGAGATGGACGTCGACACCCACGACGAGGCCGTCGCCCTGGTGTCCCACGCGCCCCAACTCGTGTCGACGCTGATGGCCTCGCAGCTGCGCAACGCCCCCGACACGTCGCTCGGTCTCGCGGGTGGCGGCGTTCGCGACGTCACCCGGGTGGCCGCGAGCGATCCCGGCCTCTGGGTCCAGATCCTCGGTGCGAACGCGCCGCGGATCCGGCCGGTGCTCGAGGCGTTCCGCGCTGAACTCGACGCCGTCATCGCCGCGCTCGCCGAGCCCACGGCCCCGGGAGCCCCCAGGACGATCGCGGGCGCGATGGCCGCCGGCAACCTCGGCGTGGCCCGGCTGCCCGGCAAACACGGCACGACCCGGCGGTACAGCCAGGTCGTCGTGCTCATCGATGACCAGCCCGGCCAACTGGCCCGCCTGCTGACCGAGATCGGGCAGATCGGCGTCAACCTCGAGGACCTGCGCCTCGAGCACTCGCCGGGAGCACCCATCGGCATCGTCGAGGTCTCGGTGGTACCGGAGGAAGAACAGCGGCTACTCGACGAGCTCGAGCGCCGTGGATGGAGGATCGCAGCGGCATGGGCATGAACGGCACCGACGAAATGGGCACCGACGAGATGGGCACCGACGAGATGGGCATCGACGGGACGGACACCGCGGCGATGGGCGACACGGCGCTCGGCGACAGCGGCGTGACCGGTGGTCCGGACGGCCCCGACGCCGGCCTCCCGACTCCGGGTGGTGCGCCCGGTCCGGCGACACCGGGCGGCGGTGCTCCCGGTGGCGGGATCAGTGACGTGCTCGGCGGCGCTCCGGACGGTCCGGCCGGCGAGCCGGGCTCGATGCGGGACCCCCTGCCCGCGGGTCTGCCGCAGGGCGCGTACGTCGCGAAGTTCGTGGTCGCCGTGGACGGTCCGGCGGGGAGCGGCAAGTCGAGCGTGTCGCGGGCGGCGGCGCGGGTGCTGGGCTTCGACTACCAGGACACGGGAGCCGCCTACCGGGCGCTCGCGTGGCACGCGCTCCGGTACGGCGTCGACCTGGACGACCCGGCAGCCGTCGTGGCGTCCTGGGACACGTTCCGCTACCAGATCGGCACCGACCCCGACGACTACTTCGTCCGCGTGGGCGACACGGACGTCACCGAGGCGATCCGGACACCCGAGGTGACCGCTGCGGTGGCGCACATCGCCAAGCTCCCGGCCGTCCGGGCCAAGCTCGTGCAGTTGTTCCGCGACGTGATGCGCCGTGCGGACGCGCCGGGGATCATCACCGAGGGGCGCGACATCACGACCGTCGTCGCGCCGGACGCCGAGGTGCGGATCCTGCTGACGGCGGACGAGTCGGTTAGAATGGCCCGACGTTCTGCTGAGGTGACGACGCAGACACCCGAGGAGACGGCCCGTGCCCTGGCGCGACGTGACCAGGCCGATGCTCGGGTCGTCGACTTCATGAACGCCGCGGACGGTGTCACCACCGTCGACTCCACCGATCTCGACTTCGACCAGACCGTGCAGGCGGTGGTCGATCTGGCCCGAACGGCCACCACCCCACAGGACTGACACATGGCGCATCTCGACGACCTGAGCGACGACGTCGCCGACTCCTCCGGCGGGGACTCGTTCCCCGAGTACGACCGCGCGCTCGGCGAGCGGCTCGACCAGCTCGACGACGCCGACGCGGAACAGCGGGCGAACGCGCTCCGGGCTGGACTCGAGGACTACGACCTCGACGAGGAGGACATCGAGCTCCTCGACGGCGCCGAACTCGGTGAGGACGGTCAGACCTATCTGCCGGCCCTGCCGGTGCTCGCGATCGTGGGACGTCCGAACGTCGGCAAGTCGGCGCTGGTCAACCGGATCCTCGGCCGCCGCGAAGCAGTCGTCCAGGACGTCCCGGGTGTGACGCGCGACCGGGTCTCCTACAAAGCGGAATGGAACGGCAAGCGCTTCACGCTCGTCGACACCGGCGGGTGGGAGCCCGACGCCACGGGCATCAACGCGTCCGTGGCGGCGCAGGCCGAGGTCGCCGTGGACTTGGCGGACGCGGTCCTGTTCGTCGTGGACGCCACCGTCGGCGCGACCGCGACGGACGAGCACGTCGTGCGGATGCTCCGGGGAACCGACAGGCCGGTCATCGTCGCCGCGAACAAGGTCGACGACGAGCGCCGCGAGCTCGACGTCCACGAGCTGTGGAACCTGGGCCTCGGCGAACCGCACCCGGTGTCGGCCCTGCACGGTCGCGGCGTCGCCGACCTGCTGGACCTCGTCGTGACGACGCTGCCCGACACCTCCGCGGTCGCCAAGCAAGAGGTGGGCGGCCCCCGTCGCGTCGCAATCCTCGGCCGACCGAACGTCGGCAAGAGCTCGCTGCTCAACAAGGCCGCGGGCGAGGAACGGGTGGTGGTGAACGACCTCGCCGGGACGACGCGCGATCCCGTCGACGAGCAGATCGAGCTGGGCGGCCGGGTCTGGCGCTTCGTCGACACGGCGGGCATCCGCAAGCGGGTGCACATGCAGCAGGGCGCCGACTTCTACGCGTCGCTCCGCACCACGGCGGCGCTCGAGAAGGCCGAGGTCGCGGTCGTCATCCTCGACGTGACCGAGCCGATCTCGGTGCAGGACCTGCGGATCATCGACCTCGTCCTCGAGTCCGGCCGCGCGCTCGTGCTCGCGTTCAACAAGTGGGACCTGCTCGATGACGACCGCCGGCGGTACCTGGAGCGTGAGATCGAGCAGGACCTGGCACACGTGGCCTGGGCGCCGCGCGTCAACATCTCGGCTCGGACCGGTCGGCACCTCGAGAAGCTGGTGCCCGCGCTGACGGTCGCGCTCGACTCGTGGGACACGCGCATCCCCACCGGGAAGGTCAACGCCTTCATCGCGGAACTCGTCCAAGAACACCCCCACCCCGTCCGCGGCGGCAAGCAGCCGCGGATCCTGTTCGGGACGCAAGCGTCCTCGCGACCCCCGACATTCGTCCTGTTCACCACCGGGTTCCTGGACCCGCAGTACCGGCGCTTCATCACCCGACGCCTCCGTGAGGTCTGGGGCTTCGAGGGGACCCCGATCACGGTCAACATGCGCGTGCGCGAGCGGCGGAAGCGGCCGTAGGTCCGGAACATCGAGGGGGGGTGCCGTCGTCACGACGGCACCCCCTCCTCGATGCCCGCGGGCGTCCTCGGCTGCCCCGCCTGCTCGATCTCCTCGCAGCCGTTGGTCAAATATCAGTTGATCGGTCGGCTAGCCTGAGGGAGCGGGACGGGGGCCCCGCGGGTGCTGCCGGGTCTGTCACCGGCCCGGCAGCACAGCAGACCTGGGCGACGGGACGAGGGGGGACCATGGCGGGATCGACGACGGACGAACTCCGCATCAGCCGCGCGGAACTGGAGGCGCTCGCACGCACGCTGGACGAGGCCGCGGACCGCGTGCTGATCGACCCGCGCATGCTCGGCCCGCACGACGACGCGGTCGGGCGAGCCGACGTGGTCGCGGAACTCGACGACGTGGTCGCTCGACAGGTGGCGCGATCCCGCGCGTGTGCCGACGACCTCCACCACCTCGGTGCCTTTGCGCGGACCACCGCTGACCGGATGGCGGAATGCGACGGGCTGTTGGCCGTCGCGGCGCGATGACCGACGACGACCCGGGCGCGGGAGACCCAGGTCAGCTCCGATCGTTGGCGCGCAACCGTGATGCGGTCCTGCGTGCCACCTCGGCTGCGGTCCGCGCCGTCCGCTCGGCAACCGAGTTCGACCACACCGCATGGGCGGGGTCGGCCGCGGACGCCTTCGCCGCGACCGTGCCGTCCGTCCTGGCCTCGGCACTCGTCCTGGAGGCCGGTCTCCAGTTCCACGAAACGGCGCTCGCCCGGTACGCGGACGGCGTCGCTGCGATCCAGGAGGAACAGCGCGAAGCCCTCCGTCAGCTCGCCGAGGCCGAGGCGACCATCGGGTCCGAGCGGACATGGCTCCTGGACCTCGACGACCAGTTCCACCGCGTCACGGCACTCGGTGGGGGTGAACCCGGGGACCTCGCGGGCCTCCGTCAGCAGCGCGCTCGTGCCGAGGACACGGCGGCGCTCGCCGAACGGGAGCGCGCAGACGTGGAATCGGCGCTTGAGGACCTCCGCGTCCGGAGACGTCGCCTCGACGGCGCCTTCGTCGAGGCGCTGCACGACGCCGACGATGCGAACGCGGTGCTCCGGCGCGCAGGCGTGGCGGCATCGGCCACGGACCTCGTCGCCTTGCTCGCCGCGATGACGCCTGAGCAGGTGAGGTCCTACGCAGACGCGCACCGTGCGCTCGTGCGGGCTGCCTTCTCCGGCAGCGCCGACGCGGTCAGGCACCGCTGGGACAGCATGGGCGCCAGTGATGGCACCACGGCCGTCCAGTCGGCGCTGCTCGCAGCACTGCCGTCGTTCTTCGGGTCGCTCGACGGGGTCCCGGTGGAGGCGCGCGTCGCCGCGAACCGGCACGTGGCGGTGCGCCGCATCCGTCGGTTGGACCATGAGCGTGCCGCCCTCGTCGCGCGTGGCCGCCGCGGCGAGGGGGACCTCCGACAGCGCATCGCCCAGCTCGACGCGGAACGCGCGTACCTGGCACTCGTCGCGGCCGGACGCCGACGGACGTACCTGCTGGACATCGACCACAGCCGCATCATCGAGGTCCTCGGGACGCCGAGCCCGGCGACGAGGCACGTGATCACCTACGTGCCCGGGACCTTCACCAACCTCGACGCCATGTACGGCGGGGGAGTGCGGCAGGTGCCCGCATACCTGTCGAGGCGACACCAGGAGGACGCGGTCGTGTTCGTTTACAAGGACGGCCGATTCCCCGGAGTCGTGGAGCCCGACGGGACAACGACCGCGAAGGGCTTCGTGATCGAGGCCAACGACACGGCCTTCGCGCTCCGCAGTGGCCGACAGTTGGCGTCGTTCACCCGCGGCGTTGAGTCCGACCCAGTCTTCGCCGCTGCCCGGTCGACGGCGATCGGACACAGCTGGGGCCTGGCGAACGTCGCCGCGTCCGAGGTCGCCGGAAGCCGGTACGACGCCGTCGTCTCGCTCTCCGGGGCGGGGATGCCGCTGGACTGGCGCGCGGACCCGGCCACCGAGTACTTCGACTACTCGTACAACGACGTCCTGCAGGTGCTCCAGGCGCCCGTGCTCGATGCCGTCTGGCAGGGTGTCAACCCGCGGCACGAGCCGGCGTTCGAGCACGGTCCGTACTACCGCAGCCCCGCTGACGACGCCGCGGATCGCACACCCGGGCTCGCGGCGAGGGTCGAAGCAGAGCTCGGTGCCCTCACGAGCAACCATTCGCTGGTTGCGTCGAACGCGCCGGCCAACCGCCCGCTCCTCCAGGACCTCGACCGGCAGGTGCTGCGTTGACCGGTCCGCTGACGAACCCGTTCGCCGGTACCGTCTGCGCGATCGCCGTACTGACCGCACTCGGAGGCTGCGCCGTGATCCAACCACCCTCGCCACCCACGCCGACCAGGACCCCGGGCGAACCGACCATCGCTGAGGTCAAGGCCGGCGTGCAGCGCCGGGAGCACCAGATCGCCGATCTCGTCCCCGCCGAACTCGTCGACCGCACGCGGTCGCTGGACGAGGGCTCATTCCTGGGCTGCGCCGACGGCCGACAATCCTGGACGGGCCGGACGTGGGTGTACCTGCATGACGCCGATCAGGTCCGGCCTGCGGTCGAGATGATCCGGCGGGCGCTCGTCGAGGCGGGAGACGGCGTCGTGTCGATACGAACGGACGCTGCCGGTGATCGCGGGGTCACCTTGACCCTGCCCCACGACGAGCAGTACCTGATCGGACCCGGGCCGGATTCGGACCCGACGGCGATCTGGATCGACTCGTTCTCGCGGTGCGTCGTGCTGCCGGGGGGTGTGCTGCCTGGCGACTCCTACTGATGCATCGCTGCCGTGACGTGCCGTGCCGTGCCGTGCCGTGCCGTGCCGTGCGGCCGGTCGTCGTGCTGGGGTCGTGCGGACGCTTGGCTCGCGTCGCCGGTCGCTCGACCACCCGTGTGAACCGTTCTCTCAGCGACCGATGCGGCACCATTGATGCTCGGGATCGACCCGGAGGGCAGAACGAGGATGACGCAGGCGTCGCACGGCGGTGCACTCGGCCACGGCCAGCGCAACGGTCTGCACGGACTCGCAGCGCTCGCGGACAGGGCGTGGTGCCGGTTGCGCCTCGACCGCCTCGCCGGTGGGCGTCAGGCCGGGTACGTGATCCGTGAGGACATGCGGCGGCATCCGCGGACGGTGCGCGCGTTCCGATGGATCCGTTGGCTCCTCGTGACGGAGACGCTCGTGGGGCTCACCGCCATCGTCATCGCGGTCGTGCTCACACGGGCCGGCGTCGCTGTTCCATGGGCAGTGTGGTTCCGGGCGACCGTTGTGCTCCTGATCACCCTGACCCTCTCCGTGTTCGCGTGGCGGGCGCAGCTCGGGTACTAGTGGGCGTACTCACGGCTGCGGCTGTTCAGCAGGATCTTCCCCGTCGTCACGCTCGTCATCGCCGCGATCCCCGGCCTGTACCCGTTCTGGATGGTCGTCGAGCAGATCCTGTTCTCGCTGCTCATGATCGGGATCGGTGACTTCTTGACGTCGGACCACATGCGCGCCGCGTTCCCGAAGCCCGCGCCGCGGACCAGGAGTCGACGGGAACGGAGCTGAGGCAGCCGGAGCTGATGCGGCTCGCGCTGGATCCGTCCGCGCTGGCGTTCCGGGTGGTCGGTCAGGCCACCACAGCGAGTGCGAAGGGCAGGACCTGCTCGACTCCGGCCTGCCGCAGCACGCGTCCGGCGACGGTCATGGTCCACCGGCTGTCCACGAGGTCGTCGACGAGCAACACCGGCCCGTGGTGTTCCTCGAGCGCGGCTCCGAGGTCGGGTCCGACGCGCACGCTGTCCCAGATGCCGGCGAGTCGATACGCACTGTTCGTCGCGCCGTCCGCGCGCATGGTGCCGCCCGTCCGCTCGAGAGTCCCGAGGAACCGCAGCTTGCCGATCCGCGCGAGCTCCCCCGCGAGCGAAGCGACCAGGAGCGGTCGCGTCCGTGACGGAAGCGCGACGACACCGGTGGGTCGGGCCTCCCAGGGCCAGTCGCGCAGCGCGCGGACGCAGCCCTGCATGAGCTCCGCGCTGATCGGGGTGTCGGCGCTGTCCGGCGCGAACAGCGCGCGGAGCGGGCCGCCCCAGCCGAGGTCGGTGAGGCGTGCGACGGCCCGGCCAGTCACGACCTGTTCGGCTGGAGTGATCTTGCCCTTGACGGGGACGTGGAGCCGGTCCATCCCGGACGGCCACTGGAGTCGCGGCGGGATCTCGACGCCGACCTGGTCGAGCGTGCGAGCTGCCTCGGACGAGGCGGCTTCAGCCACATCGGTCGGGTACCACGCGCCGGCGCAGATGTCGCAGCGGCCGCAGGGTTCCGCCGTCGGGTCGTCGAGGTCCTGCTGCAGCATCTGCATCCGGCACGTCGTCGCGTGCTCGTACCGGATCATCGACTCCTGCTCGGCGATGCGCGCCTGCGCGACTCGTGCGTATCGCTCGGCGTCGTACTGCCACGGTTCACCCGTGGCGACCCAGCCGCCGGACACGCGGCGGACCGCGCCGTCGACGTCCAAGACCTTGAGCAACAGCTCGAGCGTCGATCGCTTGATGTCGACGAGGCCTTCGAGCGCCACCGTCGAGAACGCCCGATCCCGCTCGAGTTGCCGGAGCACGGCGTTCGCACGGTCCTCGGACGGCATCGAGGCGTTCGCGAAGTACTGCCAGATCTCGCGGTCCTCGCGACCGGGGAGCAGCAAGACGTCGGCGTTCGGGGTGGCCCGACCTGCACGCCCGATCTGCTGGTAGTACGCGACCGGCGAGGACGGCGCCCCGACGTGGACGACGAACCCCAGGTCCGGCTTGTCGAACCCCATCCCGAGGGCGCTCGTGGCGACGAGGGCGCGGAGTTCGTTGTCCTTCAGCTGCTGCTCGAGCTGCGCGCGTTCCTCGGCGTCGGTGCGACCGGTGTAGGCCCGGACGGCATGGCCGGCCTCGCGGAGGAGGCGAGCGATGTCCTCGGCCGCCGACACCGTCAGCGTGTAGATGATCCCGCTGCCCGGCAGGTCCTGCAGGTGCGCGATGAGCCAACCGAGGCGAGCACGCGCGTCCGGGAGGTCCAGCACACCGAGACGCAGCGAGGCCCGCGCGAGCGAACCCCGGATCGTGAACACCGGTGCGTCCGGCGTGACCGTGAGCTGTTCCTCGACGTCGGCCACCACCCGGGCATTCGCGGTCGCGGTCGTCGCGAGGACGGGAACCCCGTCCGGCAGGGCTCGGATCAGGTCGGCGAGACGCCGGTAGTCGGGGCGGAAGTCGTGACCCCAGTCGGAGATGCAATGGGCCTCGTCGACGACGAGCAGGCCGAGCCGTTCGACCAGGGTCGGGAGCTGTTCGTCTCGGAAGCGCGGGTTGTTGAGGCGTTCGGGGGAGACGAGGAGCACGTCGACCTCGTCGGCGCGGAGCGCGGCGGTGATGTCGCCCCACTCGTGCGCGTTCGCCGAGTTGATCGCCATCGCTCGAACGCCGGCCCGTGCCGCGGCCGCCACCTGATCCCGCATGAGCGCCAGCAGTGGCGAGACGAGGACGGTCGGACCGGCGCCGCGGCGACGCAGCAACAACGTGGCGAGGAAGTAGACCGCCGATTTACCCCATCCGGTGCGCTGCACCACGAGCGCACGCTGCCGGTGTTCGACGAGCGCACTGATCGCCTCGAGCTGGCCGTCGTGGAACACGGCGTCCTGCCGCCCGGTCAGGGCGTGCAGCGCCTCGAGCGCCTCGGCGCGGAGGGCTTCGGACGGGGCCACGACGGTGGCGGGATCGCTGGTCACCACTCCATGGTGACAGGCGGGGCCGACAACACCTGGGCCTCCCGGCCATCCTGTGGACAACGAGGCGGGTAGGCGCTCTGTGGGATCAGTCCTCGGAGCTGATCAGGCGGCGTCGTGCCGACAGCAGGTCGACCTCCGGCCGCTCGGCCATCCACTGCTCGGCCGCGTCGAGTACCTCGACGACGTGCCCGGCGGAGGCAGCCACGGCCGCCAGCCCGACGCCCGCGCGGCGGTGCAGGTCGAGATGGTCGGTCTCCGCAGCGCTCACGGCGAACCGGCGGCGGAGCTCCGCGACGATGGGACGGACGACCGCACGCTTCTCCTTGAGGGAGTGCACATCACCGAGCAGCAGGTCGAACTCCAGGGTCCCCGTCCACATGCGCTCCAGTCTCCACCGGAGTCCACAGGATCCGTCGGGAGGCACCGCGCTCGTCGCGGACTCGTCCTACCGTGGTGGCATGAGCGATCGACACCTCGACATCCCCGGCTCCCGGCTCGCGTACGACGTCTCGGGCGCCGGTGACCGCGTCGTCATCGTCGCGCACGGCCTCGGCGCCAGCCGGGCGGCGGAGGACGCCGAGGGCGTGTTCGACTGGTCCGCGGTCGCCGCGGACGCCCGCCTCGTCCGGTACGACGCTCGCCGCCACGGGGTCTCCACCGGTCGCGCGCAGCCGTCCGACTACCAATGGGCGGCGCTCGCCGACGACCTGCTGGCGCTCGCGGACGCCGTGTCGCCGGATGCACCAGTTGATGCCATTGGTGCGTCGATGGGCACGGCGACGATCATCTGGGCAGCCACGCGACGCCCAGAACGGTTCCGTCGCCTCGTGCTCAACATCCCGCCGACGGCGTGGGAGACACGGGCCAACCAGGGGAACCTGTACCGGGCGGGTGCCGACCTCGTCGAACGCGAGGGGATGGACGGGTGGCGCCGTGCCATGGCGGCAGCTCCGCCGGTGCCGATCCTGGAGCAGGGCGGGTGGGCGTTCGATCGCGACCCCGATGTGCCTGCGGACTTGCTGCCGTCGGTGTTCCGCGGCGCCGCCGGGTCGGACTTCCCCGATGCCGACGCCGTCGCCACGATCGGACACGAGACGCTGCTGCTGCCGTGGGCGACGGACTCTGGGCATCCGGTGAGCACGGCCGAACGGCTCGCCGAGCTGCTGCCGTCCGCCACGCTCGAGGTCGCTGAGACGCCGGACACGATCCGGGGGTGGGGCGCGAGAGCTGCGGCGTTCCTCCGCGGCTGAGGACGGTCCTCCCCGGCGGTCTGGCCCGCCGAGCGCCCGCTGGCTGGCGTGCGCGGCCGGGAGGCGCGGGTCCGCTATGCTTGTCGGGTCGCTCTGGTCGGAGCGGCACCAGAGTCCGCTCGTCGGGCTCTCGGGCTGTGGCGCAGCTTGGTAGCGCACTTGACTGGGGGTCAAGGGGTCGCAGGTTCAAATCCTGTCAGCCCGACCAAGGGGCCAACGTGAAAATCGTCTGAAGAACCGGCTCACAAGAAGAAGCCCACCGAGGATCTCGGTGGGCTTCTTTCTCGTTTCGGCGGCTGCCTGTGCTTTCGAGCTGTCCGGCAAGCTCGACCCAGGGCACGAGGGTCTGCTGCAGGTTCGGCACGAGCGTTGCAGGGCCGGTCTGCCCGTCCGATCGGCCCGATGGAACGATTCGCAGCAGGCGACGGCGCACGGCGCCGTGCAGACGTATACCTCATGATGAGCGTTTCGTAAACCCTCCTGTTCGGGACGGGGCCGTCCTTACGCTTCAAGTGCTGGCTCAGTCCCCGTCAGCCGCTCCGAGCACTCGTGACCTTGGCTCGCTGTGTCTCACGAATCCGTAGGAGCTGACCTTGTATCGAGTCGATCGTGCCGCCGATTTCCATCTTCCAACGCTGACTCGGGAACGGCATCTCCCGCAGCGATCGGTTCGCCTGCACACCTACCGTGTCAGCCCGCGGCTCCGCTCCTCGGCGCTTGCAGAGAGGCTGGGTGGCTCGTGGGTGCCAGGAGCCGACAGGTGCGGTCTGCTCGACATCGAGGGGACGGCGTGGCCATGGTGAGGCGGAACGCGGTCACTGCCCGGTCCACCGGAGCGCAATGGCTCTTGTCGGTCGGCAGGACACCGCTGCTCCGCGTTGACACGCCCGCAGAAGCAGAAGTGTTCGGCAGGGAGCTTGCAACGGCGCTCGGGCTGACGTTCGACACCACCGGCACGCTGGGCTGACGACCAGGCCGTTCGGTGGTGGGCAGTGAGGCTCGTGCTGAGGCGGGGCCGCGAGCGCGTCAGTCCGCGTCGATACCGGTGATGGCGATGCTGACACCGGGCTCGATCAGAAGTTCGGTCTGCCGGTATGAGCCTTCGCCGTGGTTCACGCGCATCCATGTCGGGGCTTCCGCCCGGACCGCAGCGAGCAGCGTCGCCTTGACCTCGTCGAGGTCCGCGTCAGTCACGCTGTAGTCGATACCGCCGTAGGTGATGTTGATCCGCTTCATGGTCAGTTGTCGCCGTTCCCGGTCGCCGGTGAGCGCGGTTCCTCGAGGACCTGAAGCCCTTGCGCTGTGTTCGAGGAGAGCTCCAGGGCGGCTATCCACTCCCGGTTGAGAGCGGGCATCCGGCTACCGTAGAACTTGAACACCAGCGGGATCGTCGGATGGATCCAGATGGTGGTTCGGCCGTCGCCGACTCGTCGGTCGTCTTTCCAAGAAAAGTAGAACGCTTCGTTCCGGCGCAGCTTCAGGCCGATCACGATCTGCAGATGCCCGAGGAGCCGGTCGTCGAACTCGACGTTGAGCGAGTGGTCGTACGTCAAGCTACCCATGATGCGCCCTCATCCAATTTGGACATCAGGGCCGCCCATTGGCGAACAAGATGCGGCCGCCCGCAACCTGCGAAGCGCCCTGGGGCTATCCTACTCGCGATATCCGAGGCCGGGCCCCGGCGGCCATGACGTTCTCGTGTCCGCGACGCTGCAGGAGTCGTCGGGATGGCCCTGCTGCACGCCGTCCCCGCTCTCCGTCTCGGGCCGAGAACGACCGAGGGCGGGGGTCTTCTGCTCGAGGCTCCGGACGAGGTCTTCGTCGACGATGCCTTCGTGTTCGCGGGGCTCTGGCACGTTCATGACCTGGCTTGCTCGGCCGAGGAGGATCTCCGCTGGGGCGACGTCACCGCTCTCGAGGAGCACCGAGAAGGCGACGGTGTCCGGGGTGCCGCTGGTCTGCTCGGACCCGGAAACGTGGCTACCCGGGGCAGCCCGATGGAGGCCGCGACAGCTCGACCTGTCGGAGCGCCCGGATCGGTGTGCACCAGGAGCCGTGCAGCGGCGTGCGAGTGCAGATGCTCCGGCGCGTACGGTCGACTCATGAAGCACGTGACGTACTCGGACAAGTCGCTCCTGTTGGGCGACACCACGGCAGATCTGCTCCTCGAGTACGCCAGTGCCCTCGGCACCGACGGCACCGCGGACGCCGTCACCGTCAAGGCGATGAGCTCCGATGGCGACGACGTCGAAGCGACGTTCCTCCTCGGCGAAGGCGCACCGCTCATGGCTGAGACCTCGACCACCACAGTGCCCGAGCCCGACAACGCAGACGCGGACACCTATCTGCGGGAAAAGATCGAAGCCCTCGTCCACCCGGCCAAGGCGACGACCCTGCCGCAGGGAGACGTCTACCCGGACGACTACGCCGAGTTCCAGTCGTGAGAGCCGCCGCCACGGCTGTGGACACGCACCTCTGCGCGTCGGTGCGCGATCTCGTGCGGGGAGGAAGGGCCTCCCCAGCGGGATCATCCGGAGGCTAGCTGCCGAGCAGCAGCACTCGTCCGCCGCCCGAGGCGCGACGTGCTGCGGCTCCCCCCGCCGCGGGGGAGAGCCGACTGTGCTCGGCGAGAGGCCTCCCGTGGATCAGTCAGCGCTGACATGGCCCGGAGGGCCATGCCGGAGACCACGCGCACGCGGGCCGGGAGCAGCAGCGCGTCACCGTCGGTAGAGCTCGCGCCGGACGCGGACCGCGTAGTCACGGAGCAGATCGAGTTCGACGGAAGCCTCGTCCCGCGGCTTCGGGTCGAACACGCACACGGCGCCCACACGCGTGCCGTCGAGCGTCTCGAGTGGGTACCCGGCGTAGAACCGCACGTCGTTCCGCGGCAGCGGCCGCTTCGCCTGCCAGGCGTCCCCGACGACGAGCGGGCCGGAGCCGAGCACCGTCGTCCTGCAGAACGAGTTCTGCAGAGGACTGCTGCCGACCGGGAACCACCGGCCGGCCTTGGTCCACTGCCGGTTCTCCGGGATGAAGGTGATCGCCGCACCCTCGGTGCGGAAGACCCGCGCCATGCTGTCGACGATGCGGTCGAACCGGGCCTCCCGAGCCGTGTCGAGGATGCCGAGCTGGTCCACCGCCTCGTACCGCTCCTGGCAGGGCTGAGGCGCGTCGCGGTGCCACTGCGGGCTCCGCGCAGTGGCGCGCTGATGTGCGAGGAGCGCCCTGGACACCTCGAGCACCCGGGGCAACCCGTTCATCGTCGTGCTGTCCACGGCCAGGATGACGACCTCGTCCCGTCCCGCCTGCAGGGCTGCGGCGAGGTCCGACTGGTCCTCGCGGTGGGCGAGCACCACGATCACCTCGGTCGTCGGCAGCAGTCGCTGCCGGAACCGGTCCACCTGCTCGAGGAGGTCTGCCGCGGCCTCAGCCACGGCCCCGGCGGAGGTCCGTCCGTGGATCACGCTGTCCGTGAGGGTGACGACGACGACGTCGTAGTTGACGCACCGCAGCGTGTTCGCTGCAGCCGCGAGCGGCTCACCGGACCAGGCCGACCACGACACGGCCGTGACGTCAGCCCCGCGGCCGGTCATCGCGGCGAGCGCATCCGCCGTGATGCGCGCGCCCTGGTCGAGGGCGCTGCCGGGCGGGAACAGCGCGTCCCCGAACACGAGGACGCGATCGGGGTCCAGTCCCGTCGCTGATTCCGTGACGACCTTCGCGGTCGTCGGTCGAAGTGCTGCGAGCGACGTCATCGTCATCTCTCCTGATCGAAATGCGGTGATCCGGCCCGGTGGTGTTGCCGGCCCACTCCTCACGATAACGAGCCGAACCGAGCCTGAGAGGCCTCGCAGGGAACCCAGATCGGGGGCCATGGCCGAGAGCGATGACGTATTCCGTCCGTGCGCTTCGTCCGGTGTCCGCAGGGCTCGTCATGCGCGTACGGCGCTGGGCGTCAACGGAGCGGGCGGATGTTCTCGGCCTGGGGCCCTTTGTTGTGTCCCTTCTTCCCTGGACCGAGGTCGTACTGCACGCGCTGGTGGTCGTTCAGGACGCGTTCTCCGCCGGCCGGGACGATGCTGGAGAAGTGGGCGAAGACGTCATCGGTGCCGTCGTCGGGGGTGATGAAGCCGTAGCCCTTGGTGTTGTCGAACCATTTCACGGTGCCTGTGGACATGTCGTGCCGGCCTGATCTCGGATGGTCGAGCCGGGCACGGGATGCAAGTGGTCCGGAGGGACCTCGACCGGGATCACGCGGATCGGCCGGCCGAGGCTGGTGTGGTCAATGGATGCGGAGTTCCGCGACCATGGGGCATGCGAACGGGTCGCGCGCGGAGAGACCGACGCGGTTGAGGTAGCGGACGACGATGCCGTAGCTGCGGAGGAGCGTGGTCTCGGTGTAGGGCACGTCGAGCGTCGCACAGTGGTCGCGGACGAGCAGACGGGCCTGCTTGAGCGCCGGCCGCGGCATGCTCGGGAAGAGGTGGTGCTCGACCTGGTAGTTGAGGCCGCCCATGAGGAACGACACCCACCAGCCGCCGCGGATGTTCCGGGAGGTCCGCACCTGTCGCGAGAAGAAGTCGACTTTCGCATCGTGAGCGATGGTGGGCATCCCCTTGTGGTTGGGCGCGAACGAGGCGCCCATCATGATCCCGAAGACGGCGAGCTGGACGCCGAGGAACGCGCACGCCATGCCGAAGGGCAGGAACCAGAACACGGCCGTGAGGTAGAGACCGAACCGGACCGCGAGGAGTCCCGCCTCGAGCCAACGGTGCCGAACGTCCGCTTTGGTGTCCTTGCCGGTGGCGACTGAGCGCACCGCGAGCCAGTGGAGGTTGATGCCCTCGAAGGCGAGCAGCGGGAAGAACGCGTAGCCCTGCACCCGCATCAGCCACCGCAGGGGCCCCCGCACCTCGGCAGCGTCCTCCGGGAGGAACCGGATGGTGTCCGGCGCGATGTCCGGGTCCTTGCCGACCGTGTTCGGGTTCCCGTGGTGCCGGGTGTGCTTGTTCATCCACCAGGAGTAGCTCAGCCCCACCAGGAAGGTGCCGATGTAGCGGCCGGCGCGGTCGTTCCACCGTTGTGAGGTGAAGATCTGGCGGTGCGCGGCCTCGTGGGACAGGAACGCGAACTGCGTGAAGATCACGCCGAGTGCGGCGGCGACGATGAGCTGGAACCAGGAGTCACCGAGGAACGCGAACGCGACCCATGCAAGGGTGAGCGTGCCGGCCAAGCTGCCGAACAGCGACCAGTAGAAGCCGGTTCGGCGTCGGAGCAGGTGGTGGTCCTTCACCTGCGCGAGGAGCGCGGAGTACGTCGACGTGCCGGAACGGCCGCCGGAGCTGGGGCGGGTGCGGGTGTAACCCGCGGCGATCGGATCGGTGGTCGTCAAAGGACCAGCCTTCCGTCAGGATCGGTCCTTCAACCGGTGCAGCAGAGTTCACGCAGTCGCGCTTGGTAGCGACGATACGCGACCGACATGCGAGTCGGCCTTCCCCGGGGTACGAGTCCGGCCCCCGCACGATCCGACCGGGAGGCGCCCACCGCGGCCGTGGACCAGTCGCCGGCTCCGCTGCGGCGGAAGCAGGTCGGCCGATCCGAGTGTCAGTGGAGGCGCCAGCGAGCGACGACGAACTGGTCAGGGGACATTCCTGCTGCCACGGCCGCATCGAGCCAGGCGATCTGACTCGCTGTCGGTGCTGTGCGTCCACGGACCGTCTGGTAGAACACGACGTCGCCCTCATGGCCCGCAGCGACCGACCAGGCGCCGGCCCAGCTGCCCCGCTGCTCGGCGATGCGTTCGAGCGCTGCCCTGGACGGTGCATGGGAGACGGGGTCCTGGATCTGGTCGTGCCGGCCCAGCCTCGGGTCCCAGCACGACATCATCTGGGGACGGTCATCGTGGCTGTCGTGCCGGAGCTCGTCGAGCCACCGGGCGTCCCACCCGTACGCGGTCGCCATGGAGGCGACCGCGAGTTCCACGAACATCGGCTCGATCCGCCGGCTCACGACCGGCTTCCTCCCGTACGCGTCGGCGATGGGGGCACCAGTCCACTTCGGGAACGCCACCTCCACGCTCGGCACGACGTGGGATCCGAGGTGCTCGTGAGAAGTGGGACTGAGAGTGCGAGGATAGGCGGACATCCCTCGAGCCTAGGCAGGTGCGCATGTGGCCCTGGCCAGGAGCGGCTCTGGTCGCCGTCGACGACATGGAGGACCTCGGGTCCGCCGCGGGGCCGCCCGGCTCCCGCTGCGCCTCGCGGACACAGCGGGAGCCGGATCGGTCACGCCGCTGCCGGGTCCTGTGGGCGACGGCGCTGCGTCTCGAGCCAGCCTCGCAGGTCGGCAGCCTCGGGGACGATCTTCCGCGTCCCGGGTCGATCGGCCAGGTATGACGGCGAGGTCGCGAACCAACTGAACATGGCGTGCATGTCCGCGTCGGAGGCGAGGACCTCCACCGGGAGCGCCTCGAACCGCGCTTCGATGCCGTAGACCTCGCCGATGGTGGCGGCGACCTGGTCCATCGTGGGTTCGTCGCCGGCGATCTCGATGGCCGAGCCGGCCAGCAGGTCCGGGTCGAGCAGCAATCGCGCCGCCGTGCGGCCGACGTCACGGACGGCGATCATCTGCATCGGCAGGTCGGCCGGCATCGGGAACCGCAGCACGAAGTCGTCGGCGTCGCTCGTCGGCAGCTGTTGGAGCAGGTTCTCCATGAAGAAGGCCGGTCGTACGAAGGTCGCCGGCACGTCCAGCTGTTCCAGGCGCTCCTCGACGCGACGCTTGCTCTCGAAGTGGGGGACGCCGGTCCCGCGCTCGGCGCCACCGACCGACGAGTACACGACCCGTGGGACGCCGGCACGGGCGGCGGCGTCGGCGACCGTGATCCCGCGACGGGCCTCCCCTTCGGTGCCGTCGGGGCCTTCGAAGGTGGTGAAGAAGAAGAGTCCTGCCGTGCCGGCGAGGGCGCGCTCGAGCGCATCGCGGTCCTCCTGGTCCGCGGCGACGACCTCGACACCGCGGTCTCGGAGGGCGGAGGCGGCATCGGCGTCCGGATGGCGGACGAGGGCGCGCACCGGGGCTCCGGCGGCGAGCAGCTCGTCCACCGCTGCTGATCCCTGGTTGCCTGTCGCGCCGATGACGGCGAAGGGGGTTCGAGAACTGGTCATGATGCTCCGATCAGAGATGGCGTCGTCGGTCAACGCCGGATGGGTTGGTTGTTCCGGGACAGCGGGGACCGCCGTCGGGGGGGGTCAGAGAGAGGAGAGGACGCGGATCCGGTCGGCGAGCGCACGGCCGGACACGTCGGCATCGGGCGCGATCGAGTCGAATTCGTGCGGAACGCCGGGGCGCAGGTGCAGCTCCACCGAAACACCGGCGCGGCTCAGGGCGGTCGCGTAGGCAGTGTCCTCGTCGCGGAAGACGTCGAGTTGACCGACTTCGATGTAGGCGGGCGGCAGCCCTGCATGGTCGTCGAGACGTGCGGGCGCAGCGGTCGCCGGGACATCCGGGCCGCCGGCACGGTCACCGAGCAGCGCGGGCCAGGCGGTGCGGCTGTCGTCGTACGACCAGATCAGGAACGGTTCGATGTGCGGATCCGGGGTGGTCGTCCGGTCGTCGAGCATCGGCATCAGCAGGATCTGCTGTGCGATGGCCGGCCCGCGCCGGTCGCGGCTGAGGATCGACACCGCAGCCGCCAATCCACCGCCGGCGCTGTCACCCATGACGCCGATCCGGTCGACGTCCACGCCGAGCTCGTCCGCGTGGGTGTGCAACCAGGTGAGC
The DNA here is from genome assembly GCF_003234815.2 of Curtobacterium sp. MCBD17_035. Classification (NCBI taxonomy): domain Bacteria; kingdom Bacillati; phylum Actinomycetota; class Actinomycetes; order Micrococcales; family Microbacteriaceae; genus Curtobacterium; species Curtobacterium sp. MCBD17_035. The sequence goes on from NZ_CP126279.1 coordinate 1,019,883, forward strand.
GCTGCGTAGCCGTCCTCCAGGGGGGTCGGGTAGGGGTGCTCGGGGGCGCGTCGGTACTCGACGGACAGCATCGACACCCCGCTGAGCGACGCGTACCGGGCGACGGGGCCGTCGAACTGCTCGATGTGCCCGAAGATGTAGCCCCCACCGTGGAAGAAGATCGCGGCGGGACCGGGCTCGGCACCCTCCTTCACGTACCAGCGCGCGGTGATGGTCGCGCCGTCCGCCGTCGGGATCGTCCGTTCGGTCACGGTGACGTCGGGCGAGGCCGGGACCGCGTCGCTGGCGGCTGCCAGGATCGGTTCCCACATCATCCGCCGTCCCTCGACGTCTCCGACGGCGGGCAGGGTCATCGACGCCATCGCTTGCCCCATCGGAGCCATTGCGATTGCGACTTCGGGATCCAACTCGAGTGCCATGAGCGCGCTCCTGTACTTTGCGAATCGTTTGCTTCGGATTCGAAGCGATGCCAGAACGGTAGCACTGCTTCGAAGCTGAAGCAAATAGGATCACGGCATGGAGAACGCGCCCCTCGCATCGATCCGGCAACTCGACGCGTACTTCGCGCTGATCGAGGTGAGCAGCCTGCTGCGACACTCGATCGAGCAGCAGCTGCGCGACGCCGGGAAGCTCAGCTCCGTTCAGTTCCAACTGCTGGCGACGCTGGGCGACCGATCATCGGGGAGCGCTCGCATGACGGATCTGGCAGACGGCGTGGTCTCCAGCCGCAGTGGCCTCACCTACCAGGCGCCCGGTGCCGTGTTGGGGAAGGTGCGCGCACGTGCGCAAGAACCCGCCGCGATCCGCCAGCGCTCGCGGCACCCGCCCCGGTTCCTCTCGGACCGCGACAGCCGGGTGAGCGCGATCGGCGACGCTGACAGGGCCGTCCGAACGACTGCCGGCATGCCCGGGAACTCGGAGCCCCTCAGAACTCCTCGTGCGTCCGGGGGTCCTGCCCGCTGACCCGGCCGTCGGGGCGGGCGAGCCCGGACAGCGCAGCGACCTCGTCCTCGCTCAGCTGGATCGCGAAGACGTCGAGGTTCTCCGCCTGCCATGACGGGTCGGCCGCCCGGGGGAGCGGGATCACGCCGAGCGTGACCGACCAGGCGAGGACGATCTGCGCGGGGGAGACCGCGTGCGCCTCGGCGATGCGCCGTACCACCGGGTGCTCGAGCAGGTCGGTACCGCGGCCGAGCGGAGACCAACCCTCGGTGAGGATCCCACGCCGGGCGTTCTCGGCCTGCAGGTCGAGCTGCGGGAAGTACGGATGCACCTCGATCTGGTTGACGGCCGGCGCCACCCCCGTCTCGTCGATCAGGCGGTCGAGGTGGTCCGGCAGGAAGTTGGACACGCCGATCATCCGGGTGAGCCCGCGCTCCCGCGCCTCGACGAGGGCGCGCCAGGCTTCCGTGTAGAGCCCGACCCGCGGGTTCGGCCAGTGGATGAGCACGAGGTCGAGGTGGTCGAGGCCACTGCGGAACAGGCTCTCCTCGACGTACTGCAGCGCGAGGTCGGCGCTGTGGGCACGCCCCGGCAGCTTCGTCGAGAAGACGACGTCATCGCGGGGCACCGGAGCGGTGCGGAGCGCGCGCCCGACCGTGCCCTCGTTGTCGTAGATGAACGCAGTGTCGAGCAGGCGGTAACCCAGCCCGAGTGCGGAGGTGACGGCTGCGACGCCGTCGCTGCCCCGGGCCTCCAGGCTGCCGAGCCCGATCGCGGGGAACGCGAGACCGTCGGCGGTCCGGCGCTGCGGTGCCACCGCGGCCGGTTCCGGTCGGAACGCACGCTGCTCGTCGTCCTGCATGCCGCGCTCCTGCCCCTCGGCTGCGCGACGCGGTGTCGCCGCTTCGATCATCCAACCGCGTCGCGCGCTGCTCCGCGCCTGGACGCGACGGATGCGCTGGACGCGACGGATGCGCCGGACGCGGTGGCGGTGGCGGCCGTGGCCGATGCGACCATGGGTGCCGTGACAGCGCGCGCTCCCCTCGGGTTCGTCGTCGGCCTCGCCGCGATCGTCACGGGCGGGCTCGCCGTCGCGGAGGCCCTCACCTGGTTCGCATCGCGCGACCTGACCGCGGACGGTCCGGACGACGGCGCCGAACTCGTGGTGGTGCTCGGGTACCGGTCGAGTCCCCGCGGACGGACGAACGTGGTGCAGCGCTGGCGGACCGGGATCGCGCTCCGCAGTGTCTCCGACCACGGACGCCTCGTGTTCACAGGCGGCCCGACGCGGGGCGTGCGGTCGGAGGCCTCCGTGATGGCGGAGGACGCCGTGCGCCGGGGCTTCCCCGCCGATCGGGTGGTGCTCGAGGAGGAGTCGCGGACGACGTGGGAGAACGTCCGGAACACGGTGGACCTGCTGCGGACCGCGGACACGATCCGGTTCGCCTCGAACACGTTCCACGCGCGGCGAGCGCGCCGCTACCTGATCCGGCAGGCGCCCGAGCTCGCCGGTCGTCTGCGCCCGGCTCGTGACTTCGTCTGGGGGGAACGTCCGGTGCTCACGACGTTCCTGCTCGTGTACGAGCTGGTCAGGACCCGCCTGCGACCGTCTTGACGGCGTGTCCGAACCTGAATGCATCTGCGAGTTCACTCAGGTCCAGGTGCCCCCCGAACGCGTGACGTACCCCGAAACGGCGCGGCGAGCTCCACAGGTCGCGTCACTCCGGGCTTCTGAACCTGGAGAAACGCCGTGCATCGGGGGGACGAAAAACCGTTACCGTTCCCTCCGCTCACGACCTTTCAGGGAGGGGACGAGCCCATGGAGATCAGGAACTCGAAGCAGGACACCAGCCACGGCTTCCAGCGGCGCGCATCAGGGCGCGCCGCGGAACCCGGGAGTCGCGTACGGACGCGCGGGATCGTGTCGGCCCTCACCACGGCCGTCATCGCATCGATCGCGCTGACCGGATGCGCGACGAACACCAGTGCGCCGACGCCGGCCAGTGGCGCCGGCCGATCGGTGACATCCCACACCGCACCCGGCGCGATCCGGACCGGAACGGCCTCCACGGGCACCGTCCGGGCGGCCATCGACGTCGCGCGTTCCACGACGGCGGGCACGCCCTCGCCGAACGTGGTCACGACGGCCGCAGTGTCGACTGCCGAGCACGGCAAGGGCGTCTCGCCCGGCGGCGTGTACGAGAGCACCATCAACCGCATGTCCGCGAGCGGAGCGCTGTCGGTGTTCACCGACATGCGGTCCGTGGGCGTGCAGTGGGTGCGGCTCGACTACAACTACGCCGGGTCGGTCAGCGCCCACGGCGGCGCCAGCGACCAGACCATCCAGCAGGCTCGCAAGGCCGGACTCGACGTCACCGTGGTCCTCGGGGACGGCACGACGACCATGCCCGAGTCGGCCGGGTTCACGGCGAAGAACGGCTGGCTGACGTCGTCGGTCAAGCGTCTGGCGTCGATGGGCGTGCACCACTTCGAGGTCGGCAACGAGGTCAACCTCGGCGCCCAGTGGGGTGGGAAGGCGAACCCGACCGCGTACGTGGGGCTCCTCAAGACCGTCCACCCGATCATCCACGCGGCCGATCCGAGCGCCGTGGTTCTCATGGCGGGCATGGCGCCCTACGGCAAGCAGGCACCCGGGAGCGTCGCCCAGGGGAACAACTACAACCCCATCGACTTCATCCGGCAGCTGTACAAGCAGGGCGGACACGGGTCCTTCGACGCCGTGAACCTGCACCCGTACACGTACCCGGCGATGCCGACGGCCGCGGACGGCGGCTACAACATGCTGTCCGTCCTGCCGGACCTGCTGGCGCTCATGAAGCAGCAACAGGACGCCAGCATGCGGATCTGGTGGACCGAGAGCGGGATGCCCACCGGCCCGGACGGCGGATACCCGACGTACACGGTCGCGCAGCAGCAGCAGACGATCACGGGACTGTTCCAGGTCGCCGCGAAGTACCCGCAGGTCGGCCCGGTCTTCCTGTACGACTGGCAGGACGGTGGGGTGGACGGCGACTTCGGGCTGTACACGTCGTCGCACCAGAAGAAGGCGTCCTACGCGACCTTCGCCGCGGCCACCGCGAAGTAGCGGCACCAGCGCTGCGGCACCGGGCCCGCACCGCACTGCACCACACCCGGGGGAGCGCCACGATCGCGTTCCCCCGGGTGGGAGCATGAGCAGATGACCGCCACGCTCGTCGCCAAGGACCTCGCCGGTGGGCACGCCGCTCGCACCCTCTTCGACTCGCTCGACCTGACCGTCGCGCCCGGTGACGTCATCGGCGTCGTCGGCGTGAACGGGGCCGGCAAGTCGACGCTGCTCCGCCTGCTCGCCGGGGTCGACGAACCCCTGGCGGGGTCGGTCGCGCTGTCGCCGAAGGACGCGTTCGTCGGCTGGCTGCCGCAGGAGCACGAGCGCGTCGAGGGCGAGACGATCGGCGGGTACCTCGCGCGACGCACCGGATGTGCGGCGGCGACCGCGGCGATGGACGATGCAGCCGCGGCGCTCGCCGAGCCCACCGCCGGTGACGCTGCTGGTGACGACTACGCGGTCGCGCTCGAACGGTGGCTCGCCTCCGGTGCGGCGGACCTCGACGAGCGCATCCCGGTCGTCCTCGCGGATCTCGGACTCGACGTCGACACGGGCCACGGCTCGCTCACGGTCGACTCGGCGATGACGTCGCTGTCCGGAGGCCAGGCGGCACGGGTGGGCCTCGCGGCGCTCCTGCTGTCGCGGTTCGACGTGGTGCTGCTCGACGAGCCGACGAACGACCTCGACCTCGACGGCCTGGCCCGGCTCGAGGAGTTCGTCCGGGGCCTGCGCGGCGGTGTCGTCCTGGTGAGCCACGACCGGGAGTTCCTGGCGCGCTCGGTCACGGCCGTGCTCGAGCTCGACCTGGCCCAGTCGTCGCACCGGCTGTTCGGCGGCGGGTACGACGCGTACCTCGAGGAGCGCGCGCTCGCCCGGCAGCACAAGCGGGACGCCTACGAGGAGTACGCGGCGACGAAGGCAGACCTCGTGGCCCGCGCGCGCACGCAGCGCGAGTGGACGAGCCAGGGCGTGCGGAACGCCATGCGGAAGAGCCCCGACAACGACAAGCTCCGCCGGAAGGCGTCGGCGGAGTCGAGCGAGAAGCAGGGGCAGAAGGTCCGCCAGATGGAGTCACGGATCGCCCGGCTCGACGAGGTCGAGGAGCCCCGCAAGGAGTGGCAGCTCGAGTTCACCATCGGCACGGCGCCGCGGTCGTCGTCGGTGGTCGCGACGCTGTCCGAGGCGACGTACGTGCAGGGCGACTTCACGCTCGGTCCGGTCTCGCTCCAGGTGGCCGCGCGCGACCGCATCGGGATCACGGGTCCGAACGGCGCAGGCAAGTCCACGCTGTTGCGGGCACTCCTCGGCGGGCAGGAGCCGACCTCCGGCACGGCGTCCACCGGGTCGAACGTGGCCGTCGGTGAGATCGACCAGGCGCGCAGGCGGTTCACGGGCGCCACGGCGCTCGCCGAGGTGTTCGAGGGGCTCGTGCCCGAGATGTCCACCGCCGAGGTGCGGACCCTCCTGGCCAAGTTCGGGTTGAAGGCCGACCACGTCGGTCGCGCCGCGGGGGAGTTGTCGCCGGGTGAGCGGACGCGCGCCGGTCTGGCGCTCCTCCAGGCCCGCGGGGTGAACGTGCTCGTGCTCGACGAGCCGACGAACCACCTGGACCTCCCCGCGATCGAGCAGCTCGAGCAGGCACTCGACGCCTACGACGGCACGCTGCTCCTGGTGACGCACGACCGCCTCATGCTCGAGACCGTGCGACTCGACCGCCGTTGGCACGTCGAGGAGGGCCGGGTCACGGAAGTCTGACCAGCGGGCGTACCGACGGGGACCGGTCGGGCTACCCTCGGCGCCGAGGAGGGCTCGATGACGACCCATCACGATCGAGACCGACGGCGCGGGGTGCGCCTGCGCACGCTGGTCGTGCCCGTCGCCGTGCTGCTGCTCGCCGGGTGCACGGCCGGGAGGCCCTCCGTCGCGCCGACGACACCGCCTCCGTCCGCCGGAGCGCCTGCTGGTACCGCGTCGACGAGATCGGACGGACCGTCCGCCCCGTCCGGACCGTCGACGGGGACGGGACCGTCCCGAGCCGCCACGTCCGACTCGTGGCCGAGCTACCACGGCACCGCGACGCTGACGGGTGCGGTCCCCGCCGGGGCGCCTCTCGACCACGCGACGCGGAGGTGGTCGGTCGACCTCGGCGGCACCGTGCAGGGGCAGCCCGTCGCTGCGGACGGACGCATCGTCGCCGCCACCGAGCGGAACCGGGTCGTCGCCCTCGACCCCACGACCGGGCACGTGCTGTGGTCTCGGACGCTCGGCACACCGCTCACGCACGTCGCCGCCGTGGCGGGCTGTGGCGACATCGACCCACTCGGCATCACGAGCACGCCCGCGATCGACCCGGCGACGCGCATCGTGTACGTGGTCGCCGAGGTCGACGCCGGCCGGGGCGTCGTGCACCACGTGCTCTCGGGGCTCGACCTGGCCACGGGGCGGACGGTGCGGACCGAGGACGTCGACCCGCCCCTCCCGGCCGGCGAATCGCCGGTGCACCTGCTCCAGCGGGTGTCCCTGGCCGTGGCGAACGGCCGCGTCTACGCCGGCTACGGCGGCAACGCGGGGGACTGCGGGCACTACCACGGCTGGGTCGTCGGGGTGCGCGAGAGCGGCGCGCCGGACCCGGTGTCGTTCGAGGTCGCCCCGGACGGCGAGGGCGGAGCGGTCTGGGAGTCGGGCGGCGGCATCGCGGTCGGTGCCGACGGGCACCTGTTCGTCACGACGGGCAACGCGAACCCCGATCCGCCGCAGGGCGGCCCCGATCCCGAGCGGTACACCGAGAGCGTCGTGGAGCTGTCCCCGGACCTCCGGCCGCTCGCCGCGTTCAAGGACCGCGTCGCGGGCGGCGACGAGGACCTGTCGACGAGCAACCCCGTGCTGCTCCCGGGCGGGCTCGTGTTCGCCGTCGGGAAGACGGACACCGCGTTCGTGCTGCGGCAGGGAGACCTGTCGCAGGTGACCGCGATCCGCCACGTGTGCGGCAGCGACCCGGACGGCGCACCCGCGTTCGACCGCCGCACGGACCGCGTCTTCGTCCCCTGCCGAGGCGGCGGGATCCAGCGGGTCGACCTCGCGACGCGGACGCTCGGACCCCGACTGGCGGGTGCGAACAGCGGACCGACGCTGATCGGCAGGCACCTCTGGGCCGTCGAGTACCCGACGGGGACCGTCTCGGAGTGGGACCCGCGGTCCGGGCGCCGACTGCAGACCCTCCACACGGGGACGGCGTTGCCGACGTTCGCGACGCCGACGTCGGTGGACGGCCTCCTGCTCGTGCCCACGGTCCATGGTGTGACGGCGTTCGCCGGGCGGTCCTCGTAGCACGCGGCGTCCCGGAGCGCTCTACGCCGCGGCGAACGTCCCCGGCGTCGTCCCGAGCACGCGACGGAACTGCCGCGTCATGTGGGGTTGGTCCGCGAACCCGGCCTCGGCGGCGGCGTCGACCGGGCGACGCCCCGCGAGCAGGAGTCGGCGCGCCAGGTCGACCCGCCGCGCCGACACGTACTGGTGCGGTGCGATCCGGAACGCCGCCGAGAACACGCGGGCGAGGTGTGCCGGGTGGACGTGCAGCGCGGCGGCCGCGTCGGCGATGGTGAGCTGCTCGGTCAGGTGCTCGTCGAGCATCGCGCGGAAGCGTCGGGCGAGGACCGGGTCGTCGCGGTCCGTGGCGTCCGCGCCGAACGCGTCGCGGAGCCGGGCGCCGAGGCGCAGGACGCCGAACTCGACGGCCAGGGCGGCCGTCGTCGGCGCGGCCTGCGCGAGCGCGGCGTGGATGCTGGCCACGCCCGCCGCGAGCGTCCCGTCCGTGAACGCCGGGTGGTGGACCGCGCCGCCGATCGTCCCCGCCGGCAGCCACTCCGGTTCGAGGTACAGCACCCGCTTGCGGTAGCGCTCGCCGCCGGTGGCGGTGCGCCCGGTGTGCGGGACGCCCGGCGGCAGGACCGTGAGCGTCCCGGGCTTCACGTGGTGCCGTCGGCCGTCGAGTTCGTAGACGACGGCACCGTCGTCGACCGTCAGGAGGGTCCAGCTGTCGTGCGTGTGCGCCGGGTACGCGTGCTCGAGGTGCTCCGCGTGCAGCACCTCGCGCACCAGGGGCACGGCGGGCCGCCACGCGCGCACGGACTCGACCATGCAAGGAACGTACAAGACGACCGGGTGTGCCCGGCGCGATCGTGGGGACATGGCACCGCTCGACGACACCACCACCGAACCCGTCCGCTTCGACACGAAGGTCGTCGTGGTGCTCCACGACGACCTGCTGCCCTGGCAGGAGCTCAACGTCACCGCGTTCCTGACGAGCGGCATCGCCACGAGTGAGCCGGACCTCGTCGGGGAGCCCTACGCGGACGCGGACGGCAACCGGTACCTCCCGATGCTCCGGCAGCCGGTGATGGTGATGTCGGCCGGCCCCGAGGTCCTCGCCGCCGCGCGGACCCGGGCGCTCACCCGCGGCGTCCCGCTCGCCCTGTACACGCGCGACCTGTTCGCGACGGGGCACGACGCCGCCAACCGCGCAGCCGTCGCCGCCGTGGCGGCCGACGACCTCGATCTGGTCGGCATCGCCGTGCGCGGGCCCCGGAACGCGGTGGACAAGATCACGAAGGGTGCGCGCATGCACGCCTGACGCGCGCTCCGCGGTGTCCACGCACCCCCGAGCAGCGGCGAGCACCATGGAGGTCGTGCACCGGCTGGTCCTCGGCCGGGCAGACAGGAGACAGCATGGAAACCCGCACACTCGGCGACCTGCAGGTCGGTGCGATCGGCCTCGGCACGATGGGCATGAGCGCCTTCTACACGGGCGCCGGCACGGACGACGCGGAGTCGGTCCGCACGATCCACCGGGCGATCGACCTCGGCGTCTCGTTCTTCGACACGGCGGAGGCGTACGGGCCGTACACGAACGAGGAACTCCTCGCCCGCGCGCTCGGCGACCGTCGCGACGACGTCGTCATCGCGACGAAGTTCGGCCTGATCCGTCACGTCGAGGGCGAGACGACCCCGAGCACGGAGCGGCACATCACCTCGGACCCCCGGTCGGTCCGCATCGCACTCGAGGGGTCGCTGCGCCGGCTCGGCACGGACCACGTCGACCTCTACTACCAACACCGCGTCGACCCGGAGGTCCCGATCGAGGACGTCATCGGGCAGCTCGCCGGCTTCGTGCAGGAGGGCAAGATCCGTCACATCGGCATGTCCGAGGCGAGCGCCGCCACCATCCGCCGGGCGCACGCCGTCCACCCCATCACCGCGCTCCAGAGCGAGTACTCGCTGTGGACGCGGGACCCCGAGGGCGAGGTGCTCGACACCCTGCGGGAGCTCGGCATCGGGCTCGTGCCGTACTCGCCGCTGGGCCGGGGGTTCCTGACCGGCGCGATCACGAAGCCGTCCGACCTCGACTCGAGCGACTTCCGCCTGGCGAACCCCCGGTTCCAGGAGGAGGCGTTCGCGGCGAACATGCGCATCGTCGACGAGGTGCGCACGGTCGCGGACGAGGTCGGCGGCACACCCGCGCAGGTCGCGCTCGCGTGGCTGTTGGCGCAGGGCGAGGACCTCGTGCCCATCCCGGGCACGAAGCGTGTCTCGCGGCTCGAGGAGAACCTCGGCGCGGCGGACCTCACGCTGAGCGGCGAGCAGGTCGCGCGGCTCTCCGCACTGCCGGCACCCACCGGCGACCGCTACCCGGACATGGCCCCCATCGGGCGCTGACCAGACCGGCGCTGACCGGACGGGCGCTCACCGGACGGGCGCTGACCCGATCGTGCGCTGACCCGATCGTGCGCTGACCCGATCGGACGCTGACCGAGCGCGTCGTCGCCCCGCGGGGCGAGCCGCGACGGACGGGAGGGACGGTGCCGGACCGCCCCGTCCCTCCCCGGCGTCCCCTGTCGCCCGGTCGTCCCCACCTGCCGCCGGGGGGAGCGGCAGGGGAATAGATTTGGACCCGGCCCGCCGCGCAGCGCCGCGTGATCCGCGAGCCGTGCACCGTTCCCTGTTCAGGAGGACCCCTTGACCGAATCCGCTCCCGTCGATCCCACCTCGACCGAGGCCTGGCGCGCCCTGGCCGGCATCGCCGACGGCTTCACGCCGGACCTGCGTGGGTGGTTCGACGCCGACCCGGACCGGGCCGACCGGTACACCTTCCAGGCCGCCGACCTCACCGTCGACCTGTCGAAGGGCCTCGTGACCGAGGAGATCCTCGGCCACCTGCTGCAGCTCGCGCAGGACGTCGACGTCCCCGGCCGCTACCAGGCGATGATCCGCGGCGAGCACATCAACGTCACCGAGGACCGCGCCGTGCTCCACACCGCGCTGCGTCGTCCGGCCGCCGGTTCCGACCTGGTCCCGCCAGCGGGCTTCGAGGTCGACGGGCAGGACGTCGACGCCGACGTGCAGGCCACGCTCGACAAGGTGTACGGGTTCGCCGAGCAGGTGCGGTCAGGGGCGTGGAAGGGCGTCACCGGCAAGCGCATCGAGACCGTCGTCAACATCGGCATCGGCGGGTCGGACCTCGGCCCCGTCATGGTTCACGAGGCGCTCAAGCCATACGTGCAGCAGGGGCTCGAGGCCCGCTTCGTCTCGAACATCGACCCCGCCGACATCTACGAGAAGACCGCGGACCTCGACCCGGAGACGACGCTGTTCATCGTCGCGTCGAAGACCTTCGGCACGCTCGAGACCCTGACGAACGCCCGACTGGCCCGCCAGTGGCTGTGGGAGCGGCTCGGTGCCGCCGGTGCGATCGAGGACACCGACGAGTCCCGCAAGGACGCCGTCGCCAAGCACTTCGTCGCCGTCTCGACCGCGCTCGACAAGGTCGCCGCGTTCGGCATCGACCCGGAGAACGCGTTCGGGTTCTGGGACTGGGTGGGCGGCCGCTACTCGGTCGACTCGGCCATCGGCACGTCGGTCGTCATCGCGATCGGGCCGGACAACTGGCGCGACTTCCTCGCCGGGTTCCACGCGGTCGACGAGCACATGCGCACCGCGCCGCTCGAGCAGAACGTCCCCGTGCTCATGGGCCTGCTCAACGTCTGGTACTCGAACTTCCTCGGTGCCCAGAGCCACGCGGTCCTGCCGTACACGCAGTACCTGCACCGTTTCGCCGCCTACCTGCAGCAGCTCACGATGGAGTCGAACGGCAAGCGGGTCCGCTGGGACGGCTCCCCGGTCACGACCGACACCGGCGAGGTCTTCTGGGGCGAGCCGGGCACGAACGGCCAGCACGCCTTCTACCAGCTCATCCACCAGGGCACCCGGCTGATCCCGGCGGACTTCATCGCCGTCGCGAACCCGGCGCACCCGCTGCAGGACGAGACCGGTGACGGTGGCGCCGTGCAGCCCGGACAGGACGTCCACGCGCTGTTCATGGCGAACTTCTTCGCGCAGACCAAGGCGCTCGCGTTCGGCAAGACGGCGGACGAGGTCCGCGCCGAGGGCACGAAGGAGTCCGTCGTGCCGGCCCGCGAGTTCCCGGGCAACCGACCGACCGCGTCGATCCTCGCACCGGCACTCACGCCGAGCGTCGTCGGCCAGCTCATCGCGCTGTACGAGCACATCGTGTTCACCGAGGGCACGATCTGGGGCATCGACTCGTTCGACCAGTGGGGTGTCGAGCTCGGCAAGCAGCTCGCGCTGCAGATCGCTCCCGCGGTCGACGGCGACACCGAGGCGCTCGCGTCGCAGGACGCCTCGACGAAGGCGCTCATCGCGAAGTACCTCGAGCTGCGCGGCTGACGCGCGTGCCGGGCGCGCAGATGCGCGCCCGGACGACGAGGGCGCGGTCCGACGACCGCGCCCTCGTCGTCTGTCCGCGCCCGTTCGGGTGGTTCCGCAACCCAGGGGAACGGTCGGGAGGGACAGGACGGGCCGGTGCCGTGCCTCCCGGCCGCGGGTCGGTGCGGTCAGGCAGCCGGGACGGTCAGGGCGATCCGCTGCGCGTCCGATCCGAGCGTGAAGGGCGTCGTCGTGCCGGCGAGCCGTGCCGCATAGTCGCCGCGGAAGCCGCTCACACGGACCTCACCGCGTCCGTCGGTGACGAGTTCGGTCGGTCGGAGCCACCACGCGTCGCGGACGAGGCGGCGCAGCGCGTCGTAGGAGGGCTTGGGGGAGCCGTCCGCCCGGACGAGTCCGATCGGCGCGCCGAGCCACGCGCCCGCGTCGGTGATGCCCCAGTACGTGATGGCCTCGACGGCCTCGTGCCCCACGAGGCTCCGGTAGTGCCGGTCGATCTCGTCGGCCTGCCGCGCCTCGCCCTCGGGTGTCGACGGCCATGACGGCACCTGGTGGTCGTTGAGGTCCTCGATCTCCGCGGGCATGAGTTCGCCGGACACGAGCGAGGACTCGGTCATGTGGATCGGGAGGCCGAACCGCGCGAACCGGTCGACCGTCGCGAGCATCGTGTCCTCGCCCCAGTAGCCCTGGTGCATGTGCGTCTGCAGACCGAGGGCGTCGAGCGTGATCCCCGCGTCGAGGACCTCCTCGACGAGGTGTTCGTAGTCGCTCGACAGGTCGAAGTCGTTGAGCAGGAGCCGGGCCTCCGGGTTCGTCGCACGGGCCTCCTCGAACGCCATCCGGATCATCGGCACGCGGCCCCGGGCGCGGGCGAGGGGTGTGATGGCATTGTCGCCGTTGTCGAACACCGGCATGATGACGACCTCGTTGATCGCGTCCCAGGTGTCGACGAGCCCGGCGAAGTCGGCGACCTCACGCCGGATGCGCGAGCGCTGCAGTCGCTCCACCTCGTCGAGCGGCAGGCCGAGCAGCCAGTCCGGCTGCACGGTGTGCCAGACGAGCGGATGGCCCTTGAGCGCGATCCCACGGTCGCGGAACCACCGCGCCGCGGCCCGGAGGCGCGTGGTGTCGGGCGCGCCCCGCTCCGGTTCGAACCGTCCCCAGTAGAAGGGGAGGGTCGCCGTGTTGAACACCTCGGCGTACCGCTGCGCCAGCGCCTCGGTCCCGACGTCGTCGGGCTCGCCGTTCGCCAGGCCGATGAAGTCGAAGCCGATGTTGCCGAACACGAAGGCGTGGCGGGTCTGCTCGACGGTGATCGGGACGGCGGGCTGCGGGGTGCCGGCGGCGTCGACGACGGCGAGGACGGCCTCGCCGAGCCGTGCGGCCGAGCCGGGCGGGGGGAGGGTCTCGTGCATGTCGGGCGCCTTCCGGACAGCGTCGTCAGGTTTGTTGTGGGCGAGAACATAACACGGACGGCGTGCGACGGCGTCCGGTCGCGCCGGATCCCGCGCGCCGCTCCGTCCGGCCGCGCCGGTTCCCGCGCGCGGCGGTGGGGCCGGTCGCAGCGAACCTGAGTGCCGATTCAGGGTCGCGGCGCGGCCAGCACGCTGTTCGCACCCGCTTCCGGGATGATCCTGGGACGGCACCGAACTCCGAGGGGGACGAATGGCGCGCGAACGTGCGGCAGCGAACGGCGGCATCGCACGGCACGGACGGCTCCGCCGCTCGAGCCGGGTCGCCGCCGTCCTCCGGATCCTCGCCGCCGTCGTCGCGGTCGCGGTCGTGAGTTCCGGTTCCGTCGCGGCGATCGCGACCTGGCAGGTCCTGCAGGGCGCCAAGCCCGCGGTGACGCTGGCGTTGCCGGGCGTGAGGCACGAGGCCGTCCCGACGCTCACCGCGCAGTCGGGTGAGGTCAACATGCTGCTCGTCGCCACCGACACCCGGACCGGGCAGGGCGCGGGGTTCACCGGCGCGGCGAACCAGGCCGCGAGTTCCGGGGTCGGGCACAACGACACGACGATCCTGGTCCACATCTCGCAGGACCACACGCATATGGCCGTCGTCAGCTTCCCCCGCGACCTCATGGTGCCCATCCCGGCGTGCACGAACGACGACGGCTCGGTCACACCGGCGTCCTCGAGGGCGATGCTCAACACGGCGCTCTCGCGCGGTGGGGAGCGCCACGGCCTCGCCTGCGTCGCGGGGACCATCAGCCAGCTGACCGGCGTTCCGATCTCCTACGCCGGCATGGTCACGTTCGACGGCGTCGTGCGGATGGCGGACGCGGTCGGCGGGGTCCAGGTCTGCCTCGCCACGCCGATCCACGACCACAACGTCTCCCCGGCGATCGACCTGCCCGCGGGTACCCGCTCGCTGTCGGGCGCCCAGGCCGCCGCGTTCCTCCGGTCGCGGGACGGCGTCGGCGACGGCAGTGACCTCGCGCGCATCAGCAACCAGCAGACGTTCATGTCCGCCCTCGCGCGCCAGGTCGTCTCGGCCGGGACGCTGACGAACCCCGCGAAGGTGCTCCGCCTGGCCGACACCGCGTTCCGCAGCATGACGCTCTCGGACACCCTGACGGATCCGCGGACCCTCGCGCGCCTCGCGCTGGCCGTCACGACGGTCGGCCTGTCGAACATGGTGTTCGTGCAGTACCCCGTGGTCGACGACCCCGAGGACCCGAACCGGGTCGACGTCGCGATGGACCCGGCGGGGATCCTGAACGCCGCGCTCCGTCATGACGACCCGATCGCGCTCTCGGCCGGCAGCCTCGGTCGCTCGGCCGTGGTCGACCCGAACCCGCCGAAGGCGGCCGCCCCGACCGCTCCGCCGTCGCACGCTGCGGGAGGCCCGTCCAAGCCGGCAACGGCGCCCTCGTCGGGTGCGTCCACCCCGAGCGCGCCGGCCACGACGGCGCAGCTCCCCGGGTCCGTGTCGGGGCAGAGCGCCGCCACGGTGACCTGCGCGGCCGGGCGGGACTGACCTCCCGCCCGCCTCAGCGCGTGGGGGCCGGCCCGGTGCTCGCGCGGACCACGAGCGTCGCCGGGAGCTGGACGTGCTGCGGGACGTCCTGTCCGCGGAGCAGGTTGAGGAGCATGTGCACGGCCTCGGCGCCGAGGTCGTGCAGTGGCTGCGCGACCGTCGTGAGCGGCGGGGTGGCGTTCGCGGCGAGGGGGACGTCGTCGAAGCCGACGACCGACAGGTCCTCGGGCACGCGGAGACCGAGCTCGTGCGCGACCTCGAGCACCCCGAGCGCCGAGATGTCGTTCGCCGCGAACACCGCGGTGGGACGGTCCGGACGGGTGAGGAGCGCACGGGCGACCTCGGCGGAGAGCGCGGTCTGGTACCCGCCGACGCGCACGAGCTCCGGGTCGAACGGGATGCCGGCCGCGGCGAGGGACTCCCGGTAGCCGGTCTCGCGGAGCTCGGCGGACGCCAGGTCCTCGCGGCCGCGGATGTGCGCGATGCGCCGGTGTCCGAGGCCGATGAGGTGCTCGGTCGCTGCCCGCGCACCGCCGACATTGTCGGAGTCGATCGCCGCGTGGCCCTCGGGACCGGTGTGCGGGTCGATCGACACGACCGGCACCGACGTCGACGACATGAGCGTCGTGGGCGTGACGACGATCGCGCCGTCGATGAGGGTCCCGGCGAGCCGCGACAGCGACCGGCGCTCCCAGCCCGGCCGGGTCTCGCCCGACACGAGTCCGGCGTACGCGAGGAGCTCGTACCCCGTGCCGGTCGCCGCGGACGAGATGCCCTTGAGCAGCTCGGTGGAGAACGGCTCGAACTCGGTGACGAGGATGCCGATCACGTCGGTGCGGCTCCGACGGAGGCTCCGGGCGACGAGGGAGCTCTCGTAGCCGAGGGACTCGATCACCTCGAGCACGCGCTTCGACGTCGCGGGTGCCACCCCGTCGCGCCCGTTGATGACCTTCGAGACCGTCGGCACGGACACCCCGGCCGCGCGCGCGACGTCGCTGATGGTGGCGCGCCCGGGCGGGGGAGCGGACTCTGCGACGGTCTCCACGTGCTCACCGTACCGCCCGGATCGTGCGACATGAGTCGTCGCCGCGCTCACCGAAATCGTTATCGATATCGATTGACAACGTGAGCCACGCCTGCCACGCTCTCGTCTGCGGCACTCGAAGCCGCATGTCAACGACGACTACCGAGGGGTTTCCACAATGACGAGGAAGATCAAGCTCGCGACGGCCATCGCGCTGGCCGCGGGCACCGCACTGCTCGCCACGGGCTGTTCGAGCGGCGGTTCGGACAACGCGTCGGGGAACGGCAAGGTCACCATGACCTTCTGGCACAACTCGACCACCGGCCCGGGCAAGGCGTTCTGGGCGGACACCGTCAAGGACTTCGAGGCCGCCCACCCGAACGTCACCATCAAGGTCCAGGCGATCCAGAACGAGGACCTCGACGGCAAGCTCCAGACGGCCCTCAACTCCGGCGACGCCCCCGACATCTTCCTGCAGCGGGGCGGCGGCAAGATGAAGGCCATGGTCGACGCCGGCCAGGTCATGGACATCTCCGGCTCGATCGACAAGGCCTCGAAGGCCGCGATCAACAAGGGCACGTTCGCCGGCTACGAGCAGGGCGGCAAGACCTACGCCATGCCGATCGACGTCCTGCCCGAGGGCATCTGGTACAGCCAGGACCTGTTCAAGGCCGCCGGGATCACGAGCACCCCGAAGACCATGACCGAACTGAACGCGGACATCGCCAAGCTCAAGAAGTCGGGCGTCGCACCGGTCGCCGTCGGTGCCAAGGACGCCTGGCCCGCCGCGCACTGGTACTACAACTTCGCGCTCCGGGAGTGCAGCCAGGCCACGCTGAACAAGACCGCGTCCAACCTGAAGTTCGACAGCAGCTGCTGGACGAAGGCCGGCCAGGACGTCAAGGCGTTCAACGACACGAAGCCGTTCAACAACGGATTCCTCACCACGGCGGCGCAGCAGGGCGCCGGCAGCTCCGCCGGTCTCGTCGCGAACCACAAGGCGGCCATGGAGCTCATGGGCTCCTGGGACCCGGGCGTGATCTCCTCGCTCACCCCGAACGCCAAGCCGCTGCCCGACCTCGGGTTCTTCCCGTTCCCGTCGATCTCCGGCGGCTCGGGCAAGGCCGGCGCGATGATGGGTGGCCTCGACGGCTACTCGTGCTCCGCCAAGGCGCCGAAGGTGCCCTGCACCCAGTTCCTCAACTACATCGTGACGAAGTCGAGGCAGGAGGCGTACTACAAGGCGTTCGACACCATCCCGGTGAACGAGAACGCGCAGTCCGTCGTCACCGAGCCGTACCTCAAGGACGTCCTCGCCGCGTACCAGAAGGCGCCGTACGTCTCGCAGTACCTCGACACCCTCTACGGCCAGAACGTCGGCAACGCGCTGAACACGAGCGTCGTCGACCTGCTCGCCGGCAAGGGCAGCCCGGCGGACATCGTCAAGACGACCAGCCAGGCCGCGGCCAAGGGCTGATCCCGTGTCCGCGAACACCTCCATCGCTGCGGGTCGGGTCACCGACCCGCAGCGCCCCCCGGGTGCACCGGAGGCGGGGCGGGGCGCACCACGTGCCTCCCGCCCCGCCGGCCGGCGCGGTACCCGGGCTCCGGCCGACTGGCGCAAGCGCGCCGAGATCGCCGTGCTCGCCGGACCGGCGGTCGTCGTCTTCGTCGGGTTCGTGATCCTCCCGGTCGTGCTCGCCGCCTACTACGGGTTCTTCCGCTGGGCGGGCTACGGCACCCCGACCGACTTCGTCGGACTGCACAACTACGTCGTCATCTTCACCGACAGCGCGTTCCAGTCCGTCCTGCTCCACAACGCGTTCATCGTGGTGCTGTCCCTGGTCCTCCAGGGTCCGCTGGCGATCTTCCTGGCGCTGCTCCTCAACCAGAAGATCCGCGGTCGGACGCTCGTCCGGGTGCTCGTGTTCGTGCCGTACGTGATCTCCGAGGTCATCGTCGGCACCGGCTGGAGCCTCATGCTCCAGTCGAACGGGGCGGTGAACGACCTCCTGCAGGCCATCGGCCTCGGCGGCCTGCGCGCGGACTGGCTGTCGAACCCGTCGATCGCGATCTGGACCCTGCTCCTCATCATCTCGTGGAAGTACATCGGGTTCGCCGTGATCCTGTTCCTCGCCGGGCTGCAGAGCATCCCCGAGGAACTGTTCGAGGCCGCCGCCATCGACGGTGCCGGCTACTGGCAGATCCAGCGACGGATCACCCTGCCGCTGCTCGGACCGACCATCCGCATCTGGGCGTTCCTGTCGATCATCGGGTCGCTCCAGCTGTTCGACCTCGTCTACATCATCTGGGGTCAGTACATCGCCTCGACCGCCGGGACCTCGACGATGGCGACGTACATGGTCGGGAACGGCCGCAACTCCGGCAACTACGGCTACGGGAACGCGGTCGCCGTGGTGATCTTCCTGATCTCCCTCATCGTCGCGCTCCTCTACCAGCGCTTCGTCCTGCGCCGCGACACCGCGGGCGCACTCACCGAGAGGAACGGCTGATGGCGACCACCACCATCGACGGCCGGGAGGCCCGCTCGGGCCGGTCTCGCGGCGTCCGGTCCGGCATCCCCGGCCCCGGCAGCACCCCTCCGCGACGGTCGGGCGCGGCGAACACCCACGTCAACCCGATCACCTACGTCGTCGCGATCGTCTTCATCGCGGCGAACCTCGCCCCGGTCCTCTACATCGTCCTGGGCGGCTTCCGGACGAACGCGCAGATCACGACGAGCCCCGCGGGCCTGCCGGACCCACTGCAGTTCGGGAACTACGCGAGCGTGCTCTCGAGCGGGGTGTTCTGGCAGGAACTCGGCAACTCCGCGATCACGGCGATCGCCACCACGGTCGGCGTCGTGGTCCTCGGACTCATGGTGAGCTTCGTGCTCGCGCGCTACCACTTCGCCGGACGCGGGGCGCTGTACGCGCTCTTCGCCGCGGGGCTGATGTTCCCGATCACGGTCGCGATCACCCCGCTCTACCTGCTCGTCAAGGACCTCGGCCTGACGAACAACCTGGCCGGGGTGATCCTGCCGCAGATCGCGTTCGCGCTGCCGACGACCGTGATCATCCTCGTGCCGTTCCTCCGGGCGATCCCCGACGAACTCGAGGAAGCCGCGTCGATCGACGGTGCGAGCCGGCTCGGGTTCTTCTTCCGGATGATCGTGCCGTTGTCGCTGCCGGGTGTCGTCACCACCGGGATCCTCGCGTTCATCGCGAGCTGGAACAGCTACATCCTGCCGCTGTTCATCCTCAACAACGAGGGGCAGTACACGCTGCCGCTCGGTGTGCAGGCGTTCTCGTCCCAGTACTCCGTGGACACCGCGAAGGTGCTCGCGTTCACGACGATGTCGATGATCCCGGCGCTCGTGTTCTTCACGATCTTCCAGCGCCGCATCGTCGGCGGCCTGACCGGCGCGGTGAAGGGATGAGCGCCTCCCAGCGTGCGTCGCGCACCATCCCGACCACCGGTCGCCCCACTCCGACGAAAGCGAGGAACGCGTGACCACCGCGATCCCCACCACCACCACCACCACCGACGTCGACGACCACGCCGTCGTCGCCGCGGCGACGCCCCCCGCCATGCCCACCGTGTCCGACCGGGTCCGCGCCCTGCACGCGCGGATGACCCTCGAGGAGAAGGCGGCGCAGATCGTCGGCTACTGGCTCGACCAGAACGGCGTCGTCGCGCCGATGCAGGGCGAGATGGCCGCGGGGCAGGACGCCTCGGCTCCGCTGGCGGAGGTCACCCGCGACGGCATCGGCCACTTCACCCGCGTCTACGGCACGCGACCGGTCGACGCCGAGGAACGCGCGGCGTGGCTCTGGGGCGAGCAGCGCCGCCTCAAGCGCGAGACCCGGCTCGGGATCCCCGCGCTCGTGCACGAGGAGTGCCTGACCGGGCTCGCCGCATGGCGCGCCGCGACGTTCCCCACGCCACTCGCCTGGGGCGCCGCGTTCGACCCGGAGCTCGTCGAACAGGTCGGTCGCGCCATCGGGGACTCCATGCGCGAACTCGGCGTGCACCAGGGGCTCGCGCCCGTGCTCGACGTCGTCCGTGACCCCCGCTGGGGCCGCGTCGACGAGTGCATCGGTGAGGACCCGTACCTGGTCGGGACCGTCGGTACCGCGTACGTGCGGGGGCTGCAGGACGCCGGCGTGCACGCCACGCTCAAGCACTTCCTCGGCTACTCCGCATCGCGCGCCGGGCGGAACCACGCCCCCGTGCACGCCGGGCCGCGCGAGGTCGCCGACGTGTTCCTGCCCCCGTTCGAGATGGCGGTCCTCGACGGTGGCGTCCGATCCGTCATGAACTCCTACGCCGAGATCGACGGCGTGCCCATGGCCGCGAACGGCGACTACCTGACCGGGGTGCTCCGGGAGCGCCTCGGGTTCGACGGCGTCGTCGTGGCGGACTACTTCGCCGTCGCGTTCCTCGAGGTCATGCACGGCGTCGCGGCCGACCGGGGTGAGGCGGCCGCGCTCGCGCTCGAGGCCGGCATCGACGTCGAGCTGCCGACCGGTGACGCCTACCTGCAGCCGCTCGTCGACCGCGTCCGCTCGGGCGAGTTCGACGAGGCGTACGTCGACCGTGCGGTGCTCCGCGTGCTCGCGCAGAAGGAGTCGCTCGGCCTGCTCGACGACGACGCGTACGAGGACGAGCCGCCGACGGCGATCGACCTGGACTCGCCGCGCCACCAGGCGCTCGCCCGGCGGCTCGCCGAGGAGTCGATCGTGCTCCTCCACAACGACGGCGTGCTGCCGATCGGGAGGTCCGGGGTCGACTCCGGCGCCGGTCGTCCGGCACCCGCCCGGGTCGCCGTGATCGGCCCGAACGCGGATCGGGCCGAGGCCCTGCAGGGGTGCTACTCGTTCGCGAACCACGTGCTCGCCGGTCACCCCGACCTGCCACTCGGGTTCACGATCCCGACGGTGCTCGAGGCACTGCCCGGCGCGTTCGCCGCGGCGGGCCTCGGTGCCACCGAGATCGTGCACGCCGTCGGCTGCGCGGTCGAGGGCGACGACACGACTGGCTTCGCGGAGGCCGTCGACGCGGCGGCCGCCGCCGAGCTCGCGGTCGTCGTCGTCGGCGACCAGGCCGGACTGTTCGGCCGGGGCACCGTGGGCGAGGGCAACGACTCCGAGTCACTCGAACTGCCCGGCGTGCAGCGGCAGCTCGTGGAGGCCGTGCTCGCCACCGGCACGCCGGTCGTCGTGGTCCTGCTCACCGGTCGGCCGTACGCGATCGGGTGGGCGCTCGACGGCACGGGCCCGAAGCCGGGCGCGGTGCTGCAGGCGTTCTTCCCCGGTGAGGGCGGCGGGCTCGCGATCGCCGACGTGATCACCGGTCGCGTCGCACCGTCCGGGCGTCTGCCCGTGTCGCTGCCCCGGTCCGCGGGGGCGCAGCCGTACTCGTACCTGCACCCGGTGCTCGGCGGGCCGTCGGACGTCACCGCGACGGACTCGACGCCGCTCCGGCCCTTCGGGTTCGGGCTCGGGTACACCACGGTCGCGTACTCGGACCTCGTCGTCGACCGGACCGTCGGCGCCGGGGACACGTTCACGGCCGCCGTGACCGTGACGAACACCGGTGCGACCGCGAGCGGCCACGTGGTGCAGCTGTACGGCCACGACGTCCAGGGTTCCGTGACCCGTCCGGTGGTGCAGCTGCTCGGCTACGCGCGGGTCGACCTCGAGGCGGGGGAGTCCGTCCGCGTCGCCTTCGACGTGCCGACGACGCGCTTCGCCTTCAGCGACCGCCGCATGGTCCGGGTCGTCGAGCCGGGCGACGTCGAGGTCTGGGTCGGCGATCACGCGGCGGCGTCGGCGGCCCCCGTCGACACCGAGGAGACCACGGGCGGCGTCATTGTGAACGAGAAGCAGGCCGTGGCGCAGGACCTCCCGGGTTCCGCGACGCCGCGCGCGACGCTCACGATCGCGGGGCCGGTGCACGAGGTCACGACGGCGGACGAGCGGCTCGTCGCCTGGCGGGTCGTGTCGGGCGTCTGACGCGCGGTGCCCGCCGGGCGGGCGCCGGGCCTCCGCCCCGGTTCCGCGAGATCGCAGAAGATGCCGCTTCCAAGTCATGGGGAGCGGCATCTTCTGCGATCTCGGTGGGGGGAGGTGGGCCTGGGGGTCAGGCGCCGCCCATCATGAGGCCCTCGATGTCGTGCTTCTGCACGATGGGCGTGAGCTCGTCGACCACCGGGCAGACGAGGTGGTCGCGGACCCGCTGGGGGAGCGACTCGTGGAACGCATGCGTGACGGCCATGTCGTGGTGCTCGGCGTTCCCCGCACCGGGCGCGTCGATGCCGAGCACGAGCACCGGACGCGGCTGCGACGAGAAGTTCTGCGTGCCCCGGTGGATCGTGAGCGCGGACCGGGCCGCGATGTCACCCATGTTCGGGTACTTGCGGACGGCACGCTCGGCGTAGCGCGGCGCGAAGGACGCTGGCGGGAACATCTCGTGGTCGAACTCGGGCGAGAGGTCCCACTGCGTGCCGAGGGCGATCTCGAACGGGCCCATCTCGTCGACCGTGTCCACCGCCGTGAGGTTGAAGGCGAGGGACGTCAGCCGCCGGTCCTCACGCGTCGCCTCGGGCATCCGGAAGTCGCGGTGCCACGGCTGGTTCTTCGCACCCGGGAACGGGATGTCGAAGCCGAGCTCGACGATCTGGTACTCCGGCCCGAGGACCGCCTCGCTGAGCTCGCGCACCCACGGGTGGTCGACGATGTCGACCCAGCCGCGGAGCTGCTCGGGGTGGATCTCGACGTAGTAGCGGCGCGGACCGCGGCCCATCGTGCCGCCCTTCCGCGCGAGGGCCTGGTGGAACGCGACGTACACGTCCTCGGCCATGTCGGTCGCCCACTCGCGGGAGAAGGCGCCCTTCTTGCCGATCGTGCCGTCGGTGTAGAGCGCGCGCACGGCCTCCGCGATCTCGGGCGAGGCGCCCTCGGGAACGGGGATCCGGTCGGGGCCCCCGAGGCTGATGTCCTCGAGGTCGGTGCTGGTGTCGGTCATCGTCGTCCTTCCGCCGTCGCCCTCGCCGTCGAGGGCACGTCAGCAGTATCGTCCTCCGACCCTGCCGGGCTCCTCCGGTCATCCGCGAGATCGCACTTGTTGCCGCTCTGGACAGCGCCAGAACGGCAACAAGTGCGATCTCGCGGAGGAGGGGAGGAGGGGGAGGCGGAGGAGGGGGAGGCGGGGACGAAGCGGGCTAGAGGTGCGCCGCCAGGAACCTCGCCTGCTTCGGCCAGTGGTGCCCACCGCCGCCCTCGTGCCCGTTGTACGGGTAGACCTCGATCACGGCGTCCTCCGACGCGAGCGCGTTGAACGCCGCGAACGTGGTGCGGGGCGGCACGATCTCGTCCATGAGCGCCACGGAGAACAGCGCCGGTGCCGTGATCCGCTTGGCGAAGTTGACGCCGTCGAGGTAGCTCGCCGTCGTCCACACCGCCTCGGCGTGGTCGCGGTGCACGGCGAGGTAGCGCACGAGCTCCTGGTACGGGTCGCTCACCGCCACCTCGGCGCCGTGCTCCCAGTCGGCCAGGAACGCGACGTCGGGCATGACCGCGACGACGCCGTCCCCGTGCGACTCGGCGAGGGCCGCGGCGGCGATCGCGATGCCGCCGCCCTGGCTCCCGCCGGTGACCGCCACCCGCGCCGGATCGACGAACGCGAGCGTCCGCACCGCGTCGACGAGCCGCAGGGCATCCGTGTGGACACGCCGGTAGAAGTGCTCGTGCGGATCGAGGATCCCGTTCGTCATCCACCCCGCGACCTGCCCGTTCGACGCGTGCGGGTCCGGCGTGTCACCGCCGTTGCCCCAGCCGCTGCCCTGTCCGCGCGTGTCCATGACGACGTGGACGTACCCGGCGAGGGCCCACTGCACGCGCTCGCCCGGCAACCCGCGGCCACCGTTGTAGCCGAGGTACTCGACGACCACCGGGAGCCGCTCGTCCCGCGGCCGGCGTGGACGGGTGACCCACGCCCGGACCGGCTCGGCCGCGAAGCCGGGGAACGCCAGGTCCTCGACGACGAACTCGGTGATCGGCGTGCTGGCCGGCGTCAGGACGGGCCCGACGCCCGCCGTCGTCGCGGCCTGCCGCGCTTCCGCGATCGTCGTCCGCCAGAACGCGTCGAAGTCGTCCGGCTCGCGCACCACCGGCCGGTACGCGCGGAGTTCGGCGAGCGGGAGGTCCGTGAACGGCATCTACAGGCTCCTGCGGTACGCGGCGAGCACCTCCGGCCGCGGATCGGCCGGGATCGTGTCCGCCGCGAGCGGCCAGTCGGGCAGCGCACCGCCGAGCACCCACGCGGCCTGCCGCGCGGCGCCCGCGGCCACGTACTCACCGGGGTCGGGGATGAGCACGTCGCGCCCGAAGACCTGCGCGGCGATGGTCCGCACGGCGGGGTTCTGCGCGGCCCCGCCGATGAGGAACAGGCGCTCCACGCGGGTCCCCGTGCCCTCGACGGCAGCGAGACCGTCGGCGAGGGCGCACAGCATGCCCTCGACGGCGGCACGTGCCAGGTACGGGCGCGTGGTCGTCAACGGGGTCATGCCGAGCAGCGAGGCGGTGGCGTCGGGCCGGTTCGGGGTGCGCTCGCCGACGAAGTACGGCACGAGCACGAGCCCGCCGGCGCCGGCCGGGGCCTCGAGCGCGAGCGCGCCGAGTTCGCCGTGGTCCGCGCCGAGCAGCCCACCGATCACCTCGAGCACACGCGCTGCGTTGAGCGTCGTGACGATCGGGAGGCGCGCCCCCGTCGCGTCGGCGAACCCCGCCACGGTCCCGCTCGGGTCCGCCAGGGAGGCCGTGGTGACGCCGAACACGGTGCCGGACGTGCCGAGGGACACGGCGACGTCGCCCGGCCCGAGGCCGAGGCCGAGTGCGGCCCCGGCGTTGTCCCCGGTGCCCGGGCCGACCACGAGACCGGCGTGCGCGACGGCGCCACCGGGGAGTGCGACCTCCCGGTCGAGCGTGCCCATGGCGGCGGACGGCTCGACGACGCGGGGGACGACCACCGCGTCGCCGCCGTCCGTCGCGGTGCCCGGCCGGGCCTCCCGGAGCACCCGCCCGAGCGCCCGCTCGAACAGGTCGGCGTCGTAGGCGCGGCGGGCCGGGTCCCAGTAGGCGGTGCCGCTCGCGTCCGACGCGTCGGTCGCGAGTGCGTCGAGGTCCGGTCCGAGCGGGCTCTCGTCCGCGGGGCCGTAGCCGCGGAGGCGCCAGGACAGCCAGTCGTGGGGGAGCGCGACCGCGGCCACCCGGGCGGTGTTGTCGGGTTCGGTGTCGCGGAGCCACCGGAGCTTGGTCGCCGTGAACGAGGCGACCGGGACGAGGCCGGTGCGCTCGACCCACTGCTCCGGGCCGAGCTCGTCGACGAGGTCGGCCGCGGCACCGGCGCTGCGGGTGTCGTTCCACAGGAGCGCGGGGCGGATCACCCGGCCGTCGGCGTCGAGCACGACCATGCCGTGCTGCTGCCCGCCGACGGCGATCGCGGCGACGTCGTCGAGCCCGCCGGCGTCGGTGATCGCCGCGCCGAGGGCGTCCCACCACGCGGCGGGGTCGACCTCGGTGCCGTCCGGGTGGCTCGCACGACCGGAGCGGACCACCCGGCCGCTGCGGGCCTCCCGGATGACGACCTTGCAGGACTGCGTGGACGAGTCGACCCCGGCGACGAGGAGGTCCTCGTCACCGGGGTCGGTCGTGCTGGCGAGCGACTCAGCCACGCGCGCCCATGAGGTGCTCGAGGGTGAGCTGCTGCAGCTTGACGAAGCCGAAGCCCTTGCCGCCGAAGTACGCGTCGGCGTCGAAGTCCTCGAAGGCCGAGCGGTCGGCGAGGAAGTCGTCGTACGACTCGCCCTCGTTGAGCGTCGGGGTGCGGAGCTCGGCGACCTTCGACGCCTCGAGCGCCGCCTGCACCTCGGGGTCCGCGCGGAACGCCTGCGCGCGCTCCTTGAGGAGCAGGTACATGCGCATGTTCGCGGCGGCGGAGTCCCAGACACCGTCGAAGTCCTCGGTGCGGCTCGGCTTGTAGTCGAAGTGGCGCGGGCCGTCGTACGCCGGGCCACCCTGCGGTGCGCCGTGCTCGAGGAGGTCGACGAGCGAGAACGCGTTCTGCAGGTCGCCGTGCCCGAACACGAGGTCCTGGTCGTACTTGATGCCGCGCTGGCCGTTGAGGTCGATGTGGAAGAGCTTGCCCTGGTAGAGCGCCTGGGCGATGCCCGCGGTGAAGTTGAGGCCGGCCATCTGCTCGTGCCCGACCTCGGGGTTGATCCCGAACAGCTCCGGGCGCTCGAGGGTCTCGGTGAACGCGATCGCGTGCCCGAGGGTGGGCAGGAGGATGTCGCCGCGGGGCTCGTTCGGCTTCGGCTCGATCGCGAACCGGATGCCGTAGCCCTTGTCGGTGACGTAGTCGGCGAGGAGGTTGACGGCCTCGCGGTAGCGCTCGAGCGCCGCCTGGACGTCCTTGGCGGTGTCGTACTCGGCGCCCTCGCGACCACCCCACATGACGAACGTCGTCGCACCGAGCTTGGCGGCGAGGTCGATGTTGCGGAGGACCTTGCGGAGGGCGAACCGGCGGACCTGCCGGTCGTTCGAGGTGAACCCGCCGTCCTTGAACACCGGGGCGCTGAAGAGGTTCGTCGTGACCATCGGCACGACGAGGCCGGTGGACTCGAGCGCGCCCTTGAGGCGGTCGATCTGCTTCTGGCGCTCGGCGTCCGTCGAGCCGAAGGCGAACAGGTCGTCGTCGTGGAACGTCAGGCCGTAGGCGCCGAGCTCGTCGAGCTTCTCGACGGCCTCGACGACATCGAGCGGGGGACGGGTCGGACCGCCGAACGGGTCGGTGCCGTTGTACCCGACGGTCCAGAGACCGAACGAGAACTTGTCGTCGCGGGTGGGCTTCGTTGCCATGGTGCGCTCCTGAAGGGGTTTGTTGTGAGTCACAACGTATTGCACGACGGACGGGTCCGCAAGGGCGCGCGGCGCGTCGGCTCCTGACCCATCACAGGCCCTCTGGCGCGTCGCCTCGCCGCTCGGTCAGCGGGCCTCCAGTCCGCGGATGACGAGTTCCGCGACGGAGCGGGCCTCCATCGCCCAGTCGGGGCGGTCGATCGCGGAGCCGATGCCGTGGAGTGCGATCATCACCGCGCCCGGGGTCACGTCGTCGCGGATGGTGCCGTCAGCGGCCGCGCGGGCCATGAGGTCCGCGACGGTGCGCTCGAGTTCGCTCCCACCCTCGGCCTGCGTCGCTGGGGTGACGAGGGCGGCGAAGGCGCGCGCGAGGGCGACGTGCTCGATCACGTGGTCCACGAACGCGCGGAGGAACCCGACGAGCCGTTCGCCGGCCGGCCGCGATGCGTCCCGGGCACGCTCGCACAGCGCCGCCACTTCGCCCTGGTAGACCGCGGCGGCCAGTGCCTCCCGTGTGGGGAAGTGACGGTAGAGCGTCCCGACCCCGACGCCAGCCCGCTCCGCGAAGTCGTCGAACCGGATCTGTTCGTCGTGCTCGAACACCGATCGCGCGGCCGCGACGATGGCGTCTCGGTTCCGGCGCGCGTCAGCGCGCAGGGCCCGCTCCTCGGCCATGTGCCCTCCCGGTTGACGAACTGGAGACGACCTCCGTATCGTCCAGACCGGAGATCGTCTCCACGTTAGTGATCGGAGGCATGATGCGGATCCTCATGGTCGGGCGGGGCGTCATCGCGACGATCCACGGCCAGGTGCTCCAGGAGGCCGGGCACCATGTCGAGTTCCTCGTCCGCCCGGGCCGGACTCGCGAGTACGGGGCCCACGTCCGCACGGATCTCGTCGACGGCAGGCAGGGACTGCTCGGCCGACGGCGGCGCACCACGTTCGCGACCCGGCTGCGCGAGTCCGTCGAGCCGGGGGACGGCTTCGATCTCGTCGTGCTCAGTGTCGGGCACCATCGTCTGCGGGAAGCCGTGGCGTCCCTGGCTCCGGTGGTCGGCTCGGCCACGGTGCTGGTCCTGGGCAACGTGTGGGACGACCCCGTCGCCGCGGTGGCTCCGCTCCCCGCGGATCAGGTGGTGTTCGGGTTCCCCGGCGCAGGCGGGGGATTCGACGGCGACGGCGTCCTGCACGGCGCGCTGCTCCGTTCGGTCGTGCTCGGCTCGAGCGGGACGCCGGGCGATCGACGGGCACCCGAGGTGCGGACGACGTTGCAGCAGGCGGGACTCGTGGTCCGGGACGAGCCGGACATGCGCGGATGGCTGTGGTCGCACTTCGTCATGGACGCGGGCATGTTCTCCCAAGCGCTGACGAGCGGCGGCCTGGCGGCCATGATCGGAGATCGCCGCGCGCTTCGCGGGGCGTTCCTGACGAGCCGGGAGCTCCTCCCGGTCCTCGCGGCGCGGGGGGTCGACATCGGGCGCCACCGCGGCGCGACGACGCCCGCTCGGTTCCCCGGGATGTCGGCCGCATCGGCGGCGTGGGCCACCCGCCTGCTCCCGATCGCACGGGCGAGCCTGGCAGCACACACCGATCCCCACGCGGCGGAGCCCCGTGCCGTGCTGGAGGACATGCTCGCCACCGCACGTGCGCTCGGCATCGCGACCCCGCGGCTGGAGCGGTCGGCCGAGGGGCTCAGCCCAGCGTCGGCAGCTCGGTGAGCACGTGCTCGAGCGGCAGCGACGCCGCACCGATGAGCAGGATGTCCGCGCCGAGCTCCGCCCGTCGGATCTGCACGTCGGGGACGAGCGGCGCGAGCAGGTGCGCGTCGAAGGCGCTGCGGAGGCGTGGACCGTCTGCCGCCGCGAGGGCTGCCAGGAACCCGCCGAGGACGATCCGCTCCGAGCCGAGCACGTTCACGACGCTCGCGAGCGCGATCGCGAGGGTGTCGATCTGGCGCTCGACCTCCGCGACCACGGCGCTCGACCGGCTGCTGCCGCCCTCGGTCGCGGCGAGGAGCATCCGCTCGAAGGTGTCGGGGTCGGGTTCGCGCACGTCGAGCACCGCGGCGAGCCGAGCCCGGGTCACCGCGGCCTCGAGGGTCCCGACCAGGCCGGCGCTGTCCCGCGACCCGTCCGTCCGGATCGACACGTGGCCGATCTCGCCGGCGTGGCCGCTCGCGCCGAGCAGCGGCACGCCGCCCGTGACGATCCCACCGCCGATGCCGCTCGCCCCGCCGTTGACGTAGAGCAGGTCGTCCGCCCCCCGGCCGGCGCCGAACACCCACTCGGCCGCGGCCCCGAGCGAGGCCTCGTTCGCGGCGCGGACCGGCATGTCCAGCGCCGAGGCGAGCTGGGCGGCGAGTGGGACGTCGTGCCAGTCCAGGTGCGGCGCCAGGCGGACGACCCCGTCGGCGACGCGCACGAGCCCGGGGACGGCGACGCCCGCGCCCACGACCACGGCACCAGGCGGGAGGTCCGCGCGGATGGCGGCGACGGCCTCCTGGGCGATGGAGGCGACGCGTTCCGGTGTCGGAGGCTGGTCCACGTCGACACGGACGCGCCGGACCACACGGCCGCCGAGCAGCACCGCGGCGACCCGGACGGCGTCGATCTCGGGGTGCACGGCGATCCCGACCGCCCGGTCGGCGGGGCGGACCGTGGGGCTCGGACGGCCGACCGATCCCGCGCCACGGACCTCGTCCTCGATCACGAGCCCGCGGTCGACGAGCTCGCCGACCAACCCGGCGACCGTCGAGCGGTTGAGGCCGCTGAACCGGGTCAGGTCGCTCCTGGTGGCGGGCGTGGCGTGCACACGACGGAGCAGCGACGTGAGGTTCTGGTGACGTCCCAGGTCCTTCCGCCGCGCCTGCGATGCGCTCGCTTCCGCCATCCCGTGATCGTAGCGACCGCGCCCGACCGGGCACCGACATCGTTTTCGTTCGGCGATCGGGCCTTCTTCGGGGGACAAGCTGGGTGAGCGCTGTTCACGAACCATCGGATGGGAACGTTCGCTCAGCTTTCTTGACCGCCCGGAGAGACCGGGTCTAGGAATGCCCCAATCCGTGGCACCGAAGCGCGGGGGGAGACGCGTCGGACACCGACGACGTCCTCGTCGTCGGTGCCGCACGCAGCCCGATACGAGGAGGTATCCGTGGAAGACGACGCGGTCGAGAACGCAGTTGCGGCGATGGGGGCCGGGCCTGGCCCGAGCCGGAGGGGACTGGTCCGCGGAGCGGGACTGGCAGGTGCCGCCGCGTTGGCGTCGGGCCTGCTGTCGTTCTCCGGCGGGGACATGGCGAGCGCGGCCGGGAAGGCAGGGAACTTCCCGTCGACGCCCGGGTTCAAGTTCGTGTTCATCAACCACGTGACCACGAACACGTTCTTTCAGGCCACGCAGTACGGACTCGCCGACGCCGCCTCGATGCTCGGCCTGCCGAAGCCCCAGTGGACCGGCTCGGAGACCTCGAACGTGTCGCAGATGGTCAGCGCGTTCAACACCGCGGTCAGCGGCGGCGTCGACGGCATCGCCGTGTCACTCGTCGACAAGACCGCCTTCAACGAGCCCGTCAAGAAGGCGCTCGCCGCGGGGATCCCCGTCGTGTCCTACAACGCGGACGTCACCGGGAACGCGCGGCTCAACTACATCGGCCAGGACCTGTACGCGTCGGGGCAGGCCGCCGGCGAGCACATCGCGAAGCTCCTGCCGAACGGCAGCAAGATCGCGATCTTCATCGCGACGCCGGGTGCCCTCAACATCCAGCCGCGAGCGGACGGTGCGATCGCGGCGCTCAAGGCCGCGAACAAGGGGTTCCAGGTCAAGCAGATCGCCACCGGGGCCGACGAGGGCAAGGAGCAGAGCGCGATCGACGCGTTCTACACCGGGAACAAGGACTACAAGGGCCTGTTCGCGGTCGATGCGGGCAGCACCCAGGGCGTCGCGAACGTCATGAAGAAGTACGACCTGGCATCGCAGGGCTACAAGGGCGGCGGGTGGGACCTCCTGGCCTCCACCGAGAAGTCGATCCGCCACGGCATCCTCAGCTTCACGATCGACCAGTCCGCGTACCTGCAGGGGTTCCTGCCGACGCTGTACCTGTACCTGTACAAGCTGTCGGGCACGCTCGTCGCACCACCGCTCACCGACACCGGCCTCAAATTCGTCACGAAGAAGAACGTGAAGCCGTACCTCAAGTCGACGAACCGGTTCGAGGGCAGCTCGTCCGTTCAGAAGTACCTCACGTCGTGAGCGACGACGCCATCGGCCTCCAGACGGAGTCGCCCACCCCGGCACCCATGTCGTCCGCACCCCGACCGGCTCGCCGCGGCCTCCGCGGCGGGCCGCTCGGGGGTGTGCTCCGGATCCGCGAGTTCTCGGTGCTCGTCGTCGACGTCGCGCTCATCATCTACTTCGCCGCGACGAACCACGCGTTCCTGACGGGGTCGAACATCGGCAACATCGCGAACTTCCTCAGCGCGGCGGCGATCATCGCGGCGGGCGAGGTGTTCCTGCTCATCTGCGGCGAGATCGACCTGTCCGCGGGCATGACGTTCGCGCTGACGCCGATCCTCATGGTGACGTTCGCCGACGCGATGCCGCTGTGGACGGCGCTCCTGCTGGCGCTCGTCGTCGCGACGCTCATCGGGTTGTTCAACGGGGTCGTGAACCAGTACCTCAAGCTGCCGTCGTTCATCGCGACGCTCGGGACGCTGTACGGCCTGCACGGCGTGGCCCTCGCCATCGCGGGGAGCACACCGCTGCCGGCCCCCACGAAGGGCGCGCTCGTCGCGGTGTTCGGCGGGTACCAGTGGTCCGAGCTCGTCTGGGCGGTGCTCATCGTCATCGTCATGCAGGTCGTGCTGACGAGCACCCGGTCGGGCGTGCACACGATCGCCACGGGCGCGAACCTCGTCGGCGCCTCCGAGGCGGGCATCGCGGTCCGGCGCGTCAAGATCCGGGCGTTCATGCTCACGTCGCTGTTCGCCGGGCTCGCCGGCATCCTCGACGGCACGAACATCGCCAAGTCGTTCGACCCCAACGCGGGCGGCAACGACCTCATGTTCATGGCGATCGCGGCCGCGGTGCTCGGCGGGACGTCGCTCATCGGCGGCTCCGGCACCGTCGTCGGCGCCTTCCTCGGTGCGCTGCTCCTGGCCGTGCTCCAGGACGGCTTCAACATCGAGGGCATCTCCGCCACCACGTTCGTCATCGTCGAGGGCGCGGCGATCCTGCTCGCGATGATCCTCAACATCTACCTCGCGCGCTTCCGGCAGCGAGCGAAGGAGCAGTAGCCATGACCACCACCACGGGTACGGGCACGACCGACCGCGCGCCGGGAGGCACGCCACCGGCGCTCGAGGCACGGCACGTCAGCAAGCGGTTCGGGTCCGTCACCGCCCTGCGCGACATCAACCTGCACGTCGGCAAGGGCGAGGTCCTCGGGCTCATCGGCGACAACGGCGCGGGCAAGTCGACGCTCATCAAGATCCTGACCGGGTACCACCAGCCGACGGAGGGCGAGCTGTTCCTCAACGGGGACCCGGTCACGTTCACCGGCATCGGCGACGCGCGGGAGCGGGGCATCGAGACGGTGTTCCAGGACCTGGCGCTCGTCAACACGCTGCCCGTGTACCTCAACCTCTACCTCAACAAGGAGCTCCGGCGCGGGCCGTTCCTCCGCCGCTCGGAGATGCGCGAGAACGCTCGCCGGTACCTCGACGACATCGGGATCCGGATCGCGTCGGTGAACGACGAGGTCGCGAACCTGTCGGGTGGTCAGCGGCAGGCGATCGCGGTCGCGCGGTCGGTGTACTCCGACGCGAGGATCCTGCTGCTCGACGAACCACTCGCGGCCATGGGGGCGAAGGAGGGTGGCATCATCCTCGACTTCATCTCGATGCTCCGCGAACGCGGCGAGGTGTCGATCATCCTCATCGCGCACAACTACACGCAGGTGTTCGACGTCTGCGACCGCGTCAACCTGCTGCAGCACGGCGAGATCACCCTCGACAAGCGCACCGACGAGGTCTCGGCCGAGGAGGTCCTCGACATGGTGGCCAAGGAGTACCGGCGCGGCGGACGACTGGCCGAGGGGCGGGGGCGGTTGCTCGACGAGGTGCGGTAGCGGCGGCGCGGCGCGGTTGGTCTGCCCCAGTCCAAGGGGCGAGATGACCCCGGCGCGCCCCGCACAGTGCGCACGGCACCCGATCATGCGGTAGACAGAGTGGTACGCGCTCGATCCGAAGCCATCGGCCGGCGCGGGCGGCACGTGTCGACCGGACCCCCTGGAGGTCCCGCCCGGACGCGCCACCGTTTTCCGTGTGCTCGTGATCAGGAGGCATGCGCTGTGGGGACCCAACCGACCCTCGACGACGCGACGACCGACCAGCCCAGCGTGCGCGAGGACCGACGGCAGCGCGCCGTCGAGAGCCTCGGGCTCACCGAACCGGACCGCAATCCGCGCCTCGACCGGATCACCCGGATCGCGCGTGCCATGTTCGGCGTGATGATGTCCTCGGTCACGGTGATCGACCGTGACCGCGCGCTCTACATGGGCCGTGCGGGGTTCGACGACGCCGAGTCCGGCCGGGGGGACACCCCCTGCAAGCTCGTCACCGACACGGGCGAGGTCATCACGACGGACGACGCGCGCCTCGACCCCCGGTTCGCCGACATCCGGCCCTTCGTCGAGAACGGACTCGCCTTCTACATCGGGCACCCGCTCACCGACGCCTCCGGCAACGTCGTCGGGTCGTTCTGCCTCATCGACAAGGAGCCCCGGACGCTCTCCCCCCGCGAGATGCAGGAGTTCACCGACCTCGCTGCGTGGGCCCAGGAGGAACTCCTCGCCGAGGCCGAAGCCGTGCGAGCGCGCGACACCCAGCAGGCCCTGCTGCCGGAGCGGCCGCTCGTCACCGACGAGGTCCGCGTGGAGGGCGTCTGCATCCCGTCGCTCGGCGTCGGCGGCGACTACTACGACCACGGCGTCGTCGGACGCCTCGTGCACGTCGCCATCGGCGACGTCATGGGCAAGGGCACCGCGGCGGCGATCCTCGGGGCCGCCACCCGTGCCGCCGCCCGGACGATCGTGCCCTCGATCACCGACGAGGTCTCGCTCGGCGCGGCCGTGGACCGTATCGAACGGGCCATGACCGGCGACCTCCAGCGCACGAACGCCTTCGTAACCTACTTCCACGCCACCATCGACCTCGACACCGGGCGCCTCGCCTACGTCGACGCCGGCGCGGGCCTGTCGATCCTCGTGCGCGCGGACGGGACGGCCGAGCAGCTCACCGGCACGGGCCTCCCGATCGGGATCCTGCCGCAGCCACACACCGCGCAGACGACGACGCTGTACCCGGGCGACCGCCTGGTCCTCGTGAGTGACGGGGTGCTCGACGTGCTGGACGACGAGATCGTCTGGCCGGACGAGCTCGCCGGCTACACGCGCGAGGCGGCCGACATCCACGCCCTCGTCGAACGCATCCGGTCACTCAGCGCCGAGCGGGTGCCGCTCGACGACGTCACCGTCGTGGTCGCGGAGTACCGCCCGTGACCCTCGAGATGACCCGCCGGGACCGGCGGCTCCTCGAGCACACGACCTCGCGTCGGCGGCTCGTCACCATCCGGGTCGTCGTCGTCCTCGCGGCGCTCGCCGGGGCGGACTACGTCGGATGGCGCTGGGTCGCCTCCGTCAACTGGCACTCGTGGTGGATCGCCGTGCCGCTCATCCTCGCCGAGACCTACAGCGTCATCGACTCGCTCCTGTTCGCGTTCGGCGCCTGGCGGATCCGCGAACGCGGCGAACCACCGGCCCCACCCGCCGAGGACGTCACGGTCGACGTCTTCATCACGACGTACAACGAGCCCGTCGAGCTCGTGATGCGCACGGCGCTCGCCGCGGTGGCGATCCGGCATCCGCACACGACGTGGATCCTCGACGACGGCGCGCGGCCGGAGATCCGCGAGGCCGCCGAGGCCGCGGGCATCGGCGTGATCACCCGGTCGTCGGACTGGATCGACCGGCCGCGGCACGCCAAGGCCGGCAACCTCAACAACGCGCTGCTGGCGACCGAGGGGGAGTTCCTCCTGATCCTCGACGCCGACCAGGTGCCCGACCCGCGCATCCTCGACCGCACCCTCGGGTACTTCAAGGAACCGCGGATGGCGCTCGTGCAGACGCCGCAGTGGTTCGAGAACGTGCCCGAGTCCGACGTGCTCGGCAGCCAGGCGCCGCTCTTCTACGGACCGATCCAGCAGTCGAAGGACGGCTGGAACGCCGCCTTCTTCTGCGGGTCGAACGCGATCCTCCGCCGGGAGGCCCTGATGCAGTTGGGCGTGTCCCGGTACGTCGACGAGGTCGAACAGGGCGTGCATCGCGCAATCGGCACCTCGCGCCGGTTGCTCGCGCGGGCACGGGAGGAGGCCGAGGGCCAGCCGCGCGTGCTGCAGGCGCTCGACGAGGCCGGGGCGATCGTCGACCGCGCGCGCGCCGAGCTCGCGAACGGCGACGGCATCGCCGACGTGACCTACCGGTTCCAGCGCGGCATCGACGCGATCGCGTTCCGGTTCGCCGGCGCCGACCTCGCCGCCATGCGTCAGGACCTGGCGGAGCTCGCCGCGCTGTCCGTGGAGGCCGACACCTTCGCCGCCATCGACGACTCCGCGCTCGACCTGCTCGGCCAGCGCGACGCGTCGCCGATCGTCGCGATCGAGGCGATCTCGCTCCTGGTCGGCGCGCTCGACGTCAGCCGTGGCGACGAGGCCCAGGCGATCATGCCACTGGCCACGATCTCGGTGACCGAGGACATGGCGACCGCGATGCGCCTGCACGGCCTCGGCTGGCGGTCGGCATACCACGACGAGCTCCTCGCACGCGGGCTGGCCCCCGAGGACCTGCCGACGATGCTGACGCAGCGACTCCGTTGGGCTCAGGGCACGATGCAGGTGTTCTTCCGCGAGAACCCGCTGGTGCAGCGGGGCTTGTCGTTCGCGCAGCGCCTCATGTACTTCTCGACCATGTGGAGCTACCTCTCCGGGTTCGCCGCGGTCGTGTACATCGCCGCGCCGGTGCTCTGCCTGGCGTTCGGGGTGGTGCCCGTCCAGGCGTACAGCGTCGACTTCTTCGCGCGGCTCATCCCGTTCCTCGTGCTCAACCAGGTGCTGTTCTGGGTGGTCGCGGCCGGACGCCCGACGTGGCGCGGGCAGCAGTACTCGCTCGCGCTGTTCCCGGTCTGGATCGAGTCGGTCACGTCCGCGTTCCGCAACGTGTACCTCGGGCAGCCGCTCGGGTTCCGCGTGACCCCGAAGACGAAACAGGAGTTCACCGGCCACCGGTGGGATCTCGTGCGGCCGCAGCTCGTCGCCATGGGGTGCCTCGTCGCTGCGCTCGTGCTCGTCGCCGTCCGTTACGCGGCGGGGCAGGCGCACGGCATCGCCCCCCTCATCAACTCGGCATGGGTCGTCTTCGACCTCGCGATCTTCAGCATCGTCATCCGGGCCGTTCGCTACACGGGGCCGGATGCGCTCCGGGAGAAGGAAGAGACAGCATGATCACCGTGGACGTGGAACCCGTCGAGGGCGGCGTCGTCCTGACGCCGAAGGGCCGGCTGACGGTCGCATCGGCACCGAAGCTCCGTGCGGTCGCCACGGAGCGGCTCGAGGCGGGGGACCAGATGCTCGTCGTCGACCTCTCCGGCACGACGTTCGTCGACTCGTCCGGGCTCGGCGCGCTCGTGTCCCTGCTCAAGTCGGCGCGACAGGCAGGCGGCGACCTCCGCCTCGTGGCGCCGTCCGAGCAGGTGTCGATGGTGCTCCGCCTGACGAACCTGGACCGGATCCTCCAGCCGCGCGCATCGGTCGAGGACGCCCTCCGTGACTGAGCAGCCCGCCCCGATCACCGGTGGTCGACGCGTGCACATCGACGTGCCCGCGACACTCGAGAGCATCGAGACCCTGCAGGACGCGTTCGACCGCTGGTGGACCGAGCTCGGCGACGAGGCAGCGATCGCCACGCGGTTCTCGTTCGAGACGGCGATCGTCGAGATCGCGGCCAACATCGTCGAGCACTCGCGGCGCAGCGACGCCGAGGTCGGTGGTCGCCGCTACACGCTCGACCTCGACGCGACGGACGAGGTCCTCGTCGCCGAGTTCCAGGACAACGGCCTGCCCGCCGACATCGATCTCGCGGCCGTCACCATGGCCGACATCGAGGACGAGAGCGGTCGCGGCCTCGCGCTGGCGCTCGCGAGCCTCGAGCGGCTCGACTACCGCCACGAACACGGCCGCAACATCTGGACACTCGTGTGTCGACGATGAAGCGGCGCACGACGCGCGCGGTGGCCCTGGTCATCGCGATCGCCGTGCTCGTGCTCGGGGGGACGGCGCCCGTCGCGTCGGCGGCCACCCGGTCGTCGCCCGCGGGCGTCACCGCGTCGGGGACCCCGCGCGGGACCGGCACCTGGTTCGGGCCCGACCTCGACTGGGCGAACGACGCCCCGGACGGGTACGCGGGCCGACTCGGCGCGACGCCGTCGATGTACGGCATCGACGTCGACTACCCGGTGGACGCGCGCGCTGCCCAGCAGTGGCGGACCGCGGCGCGCCAGGCCGCCGCGCAGGGCGCCGTCCTCGTGGTGAGCTTCGAACCGAGGACCTCCCTGGCACGACTGGACGCGGCCGACGCCCGGCGCGCCGACGGACTCCTGGAACAGGTCCGGAAGCAGTACGGCACGGAGCAGCTCGTCCGGTTCGCGCCCGAGATGAACGGCACCTGGGTCCGGTGGGGGCAGCAGCCGACCGAGTTCGTCAGCGCCTTCCGGCAGCTCGCACGCGTCGTCCACGCGGGGACGTCGAAGGCCCGCATGGTCTGGTCACCCTCCTACGGCTCCGGCTACCCCTTCGGTGAGGCCGCCGGTCGCCTCGCCTCGGCGAACGCGATGGACATCGCGGCACTCGACACGAACCACGACGACCGCCTGACCGAGGCGGACGACCCGTACGCGCCGTACTGGCCGGGCAGCGCCTCGGTCGACTGGGTCGGTCTGTCCATGTTCTTCTTCGGCAAGGGCAAGGCGACCGCGGCGGCGGGCCGATCGGTGTCGCTCTCGCAGAACGCGGCACCCGTCGCGGGTGAGGTCGACCGACGCTTCGACGAGTCCTGGGGGTACACCCAGCCCCAGGACCGCACCTTCTACCAGCGGTTCGCGGTCGGGGAGCACCGGCCGCTGTTGCTCGACACCGGCGCGCTGGACGTCCACTCGCTCGGCGGGGCCGCCGAGCTGACGGTCAAGCAGGGCTGGTGGCGCCAGGTCATCGCCGCGTTGCCGAGCCACCCGCTCGTCCGGGGCGTCACCTGGCTCGAGGCCGACCGTGAGGAACCCGAGGCGGGCAACCGGGTCGCGGACTGGCGGGACACCGCGGTCCGGGGGATCGCCGGGTCGTTCCGGACCGACCTGCAGGACGCCGGACGCTTCGTGTTCGGACCCGTCACGGACCGCGTCACCGCCCAGCAGGGCAGCGCGGCGACGAACCAGCAGCTCGAGACCGGCGGCGACCAGATGGCCTGGATCGTCGCGTGCGCGGTCGTGCTCGCGCTGACGTTCCTGCTGTCCGGGCTCGTCGGTCGGCTCGCGCCGTCCTGGCGGTACGACGACGACGGCAAGCCCGGGCGCGACCTCCGGATCGACCTGTTCCGCGGGTTCA
The DNA here is from genome assembly GCF_003234815.2 of Curtobacterium sp. MCBD17_035. Taxonomy (NCBI): domain Bacteria; kingdom Bacillati; phylum Actinomycetota; class Actinomycetes; order Micrococcales; family Microbacteriaceae; genus Curtobacterium; species Curtobacterium sp. MCBD17_035. The sequence goes on from NZ_CP126279.1 coordinate 1,058,299, forward strand.
TCATCCTCGCGGTCGTGATCACGCACGTCGAGCTCGCCGGGCCCTACTCGTACCTCACCCTGCACGCGATCGGCGCGATCACGGGTGCCGAGATGTTCGTGTTCCTCAGCGGACTCGTGCTCGGCATGGTCTACCCGCTGGGCGTCGCGCGGTTCGGCGAGTGGGCCTCGGCGGTGAACGCGTGGCGGCGCGCCCGGAAGCAGTACCTCGTCACGCTCGGGGTGATCCTGGTCGTCTTCGCGCTGAGCTTCGTGCCGTTCCTCAAGGCGTCGGCGATCACGACGTTCACGGACCGGGGCACGGGCACCGGCGGGGTCGGCGCGGAAGGCCGCGTCTACGACCTCTACCCGAACGCCATGCGGCTGCTCGACTACCCGCCGCCCTGGTACGCCGTCCGGCAGTTCCTGCTCCTCGAGATGGGCCCGTGGCCGTTCAACATCATGGGGCTCTTCGTGGTGCTCAGCATCGCGATCCCGGTGCTCATGTGGATCATCCGACGCCGTGCGTGGTGGGCGCTGCTCATCGTCAGCTGGGCGCTCTACGTGCTCGATGCCGTGCGCCCCGACCTGTCGCCGCTGCCGTCGCAGTTCGAGGCCGTGTTCCCGCTCTTCACCTGGCAGGTGGTGTTCACCCACGGGCTCGTGCTCGGGTACTACCGGCGGCGGATCATGGCCGCGCTGACGAGCCGTGTCGGCAAGCTGCTCATGGCGATCGGCGTCGTCGGGTACGCCGGGTTCCTCGTCTACGTCTGGGCGGGTCACGTCGCCGGGTTCACCCCGACGCCGTTCCCCGCCGGGATGTACGACGAGCTGTACAACACGGCGTACCAGCGCGTCGACCTGCAGTGGGGCCGGCTCGTCGACATCGCGTTCTTCGCGGTCGTGTCGTACGCGGTGCTCACCGTGTTCTGGAAGCCGATCAACGCCGCGATCGGGTGGCTGTGGATCCCGCTCGGGCAGGCGAGCCTCTACGTGTTCGTGTGGCAGGTGTTCTTCGTGCTGCTCATCGCGTCGATCCCCGGCCTCGACAGGTCGAACGTCCTCGAGGGCATGCTCATCCACACCGCGATGATCCTGCTCAGCTGGTACATGGTGCGGAAGCGGTTCCTGTTCGCGGTCATCCCGCGGTAGCCGTCAGGCGGAGTACGTCGCCGACAGCGTGCGCCGGAGCACCTTGCCGCTCGGCCCGAGCGGCAGGGAGTCGACGACGTGGAACACCCGCGGGTACTTGAACGCGGCCACGCGCGTGCGCATGAACGCGTCGATGGCGGCGACGTCGGCGTCCGGGTCGCGGAGCACGACCGCCGCGTGGACCTCTTGTCCGTGCACGTCGTGGTGCACCCCGAACACCGCCGCCGACGTGACGTCCTCGTGCCGGTGGAGCACCGACTCGACCTCGGACGGGTACACGTTGTAGCCGTTCCGGATGATCATGTCCTTCTTGCGGTCGACGATCGTCACGTAGCCGTCAGCGCTCATCGTGCCGATGTCGCCCGTGCGGAGCCACCCGTCGCACATGGCTGCGGCCGTGGCCTCGGGCTGACCGAGGTAGCCGGTGAACAGGTTGTGTCCGCGCACGACGAGCTCGCCGGTCTCGCCCGGGGCGACGGGCACGACGCGGTCCTCGACGTCCGCGTCCGCGATGACGACGTCGACGCCCCAGATGGGCAGTCCGACGCTCCCGGCACGGCTCGGGACGCCCTTCGGGTTCACGGCGATGACAGGCGAGGTCTCGGTCATGCCGTAGCCCTCCTGGATCGGTGCGCGGAACGTCGCCTCGAACCGCTCGAGCACGGCCTCCGGCAGCGCGGAACCGCCGGAGATGCAGAAGCGCAGCGGTGGCCGTTCCGTGGTGTCGCGGGCGGCCTCGAGCAGGGCGATGAACATCGTCGGCACGCCGTCGAACGCCGTCACGCGGTGCCGGACGCACAGGTCGAGCGCCGTCGCCGCATCGAAGCGTGGCAGCAGCACGATCGTCGCGCCCCGGCGGAGCGAGGTGTTCATGACGACCGTCTGCCCGAACGTGTGGAACAGCGGCAGGCCGCCGAACACGACGTCCTCCTGTCGCAGGTCGAACAGGTCGATGAGCGACACGTTCACCTGCTCCATGAGCGCGAAGTGCGAGCCGACGGCACCCTTCGGCGTCCCCGTCGTGCCGCTCGTGTACAGGACCGTCGCCGGTTCGAGCGGGTTCACCGCGACGTACTCGTCGATCGGGTCCGCACCGCCCTCGAACTCGGCCAGCGTGACGTCCGCGCCGACCTCCGCTGCCGACGCGGCCCCGACCGCCACGACGAACGCGCCGACGTCGCGGGCCGCCGGTCCGGCCTGCGGCAGGATCGACGCCGACGCGACGAGCACCCGGGCCTCCGAGTCCCGGAGCACGTGGGCGATCTCGTCGCGCTTGAAGAGCAGGTGCACGGGCACGACGACCGCGCCCATGGCGAGGACCGCGAAGTACACGCACGGGAACTCCGTGATGTTCGGGAGCATGACGGCGACGCGGTCGCCGGGTCGGACGCCCTGCGCCCGCAGCGCACCCGCGATCGCGCGGACCCGTTCCCACAGGTCCGCGTACGTCAGGGTCTCGGTACCGCCGTCCGGGAGGGCCGTGATCACGGCCGCCTTCGACCGGTGCCGCCGCGCTCCCTCGGCCGCGATCGCCGCGACGTTCATCGTCCCGAGTCCGGGATCGGGCATGGTCTCCTCCTCATCGCGGTGCGCGTCGACGGCCCCTCCCAGGGGCGCAGGACGGCTGCGGCCATCGACCGTGTCCCGACTCCGCGTTCCGGGGGATGGTTGGTCCTCCGGTGGCCGGCGTGGCGATGCCCGGTGCTCATCCTGCCAGCCGCGTCCGTCGCCCGACCATCCCGCGAACGGGAGGCGTCGGACCGGCCGACCCATGCCTCCCGGAAGCGGCGCTGCAGACGGGCCCGGGCCCGCGGGGTCCCGATCGCATCGACGACACACCATTGACGACACGGAGTGTCATGGTGCAGAGTGATGACATTGCGTGTCGTCAAGTGGAGGAGCTGACTCATGGTGGAGAACGAGGCCGTCTGGCTGCGGAGTCCGGTCGGGCGGTTGCGGATCGGCCCCGCGCCGATGCCCACCCCGGGGCCGGGGGAGATCGTCGTGCGGGTGCGTGCCGTCGCCGTGAACCCGGTCGACGCGATGTCCGGCCTCGCGCGTCCGTTCGTGACGCCGTGGCTGCGGTACCCGGCGGTACTCGGCTCGGACGTCGCCGGCGAGGTCGTCGCCGTCGGACCGGACGTGCGGCGGTTCGGGATCGGGGCGCGCGTGCTCGGTTCCGCCGCGGGGCAGGAGCGACACCGGAACGCCGCTGCCGAGGGCGCCTTCCAACGATTCGTCCTGCTGCAGGAGCGCAACTGTGCCCCGGTCCCGGCGTCGATGCCGCTCGAGGACGCCGCGGTGCTGCCGCTCGCACTGACGACCGCGGCGGCCGGCCTGTACGAGCCGGACCAGCTCGGCCTGGCCGGGCCCTCCCTGGACCCCGAGCCGCGTCGAGCAGTCGTCCTGGTGTGGGGTGCGTCGACGAGCGTCGGGTGCAACGCCGTCCAGCTCGCGCGGGCCTCCGGGTACGACGTCCTCGGGACCGCGTCCGACCGGAACCACGATCTCGTGCGCGGACTCGGCGCCGAGCAGGTGTTCGACTACCACGACCCGGACGCCGAGCGGCGGATCACCGACGCGATCGGCGACCGGCCGCTCGCGGGGACGATCGCGATCGGCGCGGGCTCGCTCACCCGCACCCTCCGCGTCGTCCGCGCCACCGCGGGGAGTCGGCGCCTCGCTTCGGCCTACCCCACCCCGGCGACGCGACTCCGTGCGCGGTCCGCACGGCGCGAGGGCATCACCGTCTCCGCGATCTGGGGTGGAACGCCCTTGGTCAGCCAGGTGGGTCCGCTCGTCTACGAGGCGTTCCTGCCGCAGGCCCTGGCGACGGGCCGCTACGTCGCCGCTCCGGAGCGCGAGGTCGTGGGGCACGGGATCGCTGCTGTCCCCGAGGCGCTCGCCCGGCTGCGGCGTGGTGTCTCGGCGCGGAAACTCGTCGTCACCCTCGACTGAGCGCGCGCTCCTGGCGCTCCGCGCGCGGCCCGACCCATGACGAACGGGAGGCGGCGAGCCGTCGTGCTCACCGCCTCCCGTCATCGGGACCCGCCGGAGGTCAGGGCAGGTAGTACGTCGGGTTCGGCAGCTTCACCGACCGGTCGGCCGAGCCGCCGATGAGGTCGCTGTACTGGTCGCCCCAGTTGCTGACGATGTCGTACCGGCCGCCCGCAGCCGACTCGATGTGGGCGCGCGTCTGCGACTTGTACTCGATCGTCGTGCAGGACGCGGTCGCGCAGTGCACGTACGGCGGCTGCTGCGAGGCACCGATGCCGGTCCACTTCGTGTAGTAGGTCCGGTTGCCGTGCTGCGTCGCGGCGAACTCGGGGTACCCGACCTTCCGCAGGTTCGCGATCGTCGCTGCCTGCTGGCCCTCGTTCCGGCCCGTCAGCCCGATGACCGTGCAACCGGCCGCACGGGCGACCGCGACGAGGGAGGTCATCGACGGCGTCGCCGGGAACCGCTGGCCCTGCACCCAGACGTCCTGCTCGGTGGGCGAGAACGTGAAGTGCATGTCCGCGACCTCCATGTCGTACGTCCACAGGGTCGTGTCGTCGGCGTCGAGGACGATCGCCGGGTTGCGGTGCCGGGCCCTCGCGATCGCGCACTGCGCCACCACGACCGGCGCCTGTCGCGCGACGATCGACCGCACCTCGCGGATGTAGGGGCTGTCCGACTTGTTCGCGATGCCCGTGCCCGGGTCGCCGTAGTACGTCGCGATCGTCTTCTTGACGGAGTCGATGTTCGGGATGCCCTCGCCGCCCTGCGTCGCGCCCGATGAGCCGTCGGGTGCCATCGTGAAGTGCGTCCGGGGTGCCAGCCAGGGCTCCGAGACCCCCGGCAGGTCCGCCGAGGGGAGGAAGTAGGTGGGGTTCGGGAGCTTGAGGGTGTGCTCGGCGTACCCGCCCTGCAGGTCGGAGTACTGGTCGCCCACGTTGAGCGTGATCGTGTAGCCGAGGTCCTGCTCGATGTGCTTGCGCGTCCCCGCCTTGAACTCGACCGTCGTGCACGTCGCGACGCACGTGACGTACGAGGGCTGCTGGGAGGCACCGACGCCGGTCCACTTCGTGAAGAAGTCGTCGGACGTGAATCCGTCGTACCCGTCCTTCGCCAGGTTGGCGAGGGTCGCGGCCTTCTGGTCGTCGTTGCGGCCCGTGACGCCGAAGATCGTGTAGCCGATCGCCGCCGCCCGGTTCACGAACGACACCATCGACGGGGTCGCGGGGAACCGCTCGCCCTGCACCCAGACGTCCTGCTCGGCGGGCGAGAACGTGAAGTGCATGTCCCCGACCTCCATGTCGTACGTGAACAGCGTCGTGTCGTCGCTGTCGAGCACGATGGCCGGCTTCTCGCCCGCGGCCACGGCGGCGTCGTACTGGCGCTGGAGCTGGCCGCTCTCCCGCCGCACGATGGCGGCCATCTCGCGGATGTAGGGGCTGTCGGTCTTGTCGGCGATGCCCGTGCCCGGGTCGCCGTAGTAGGTCGCGATCGTCTTCTTGACGGAGTCGATGTTCGGGATGCCCTCGCCACCCTGGGTCGCGCCCGAGGAGCCGTCGGGCGCCATCGTGAACTGCGTCCGTGGTGCGAGTGCCCGGTCGACGCCACTGCCGACCCCGCCCTGACGGTGGTCCGGCGTGATCGTCGTGGTGTGGTGCCCGACGACGGGCGACGCGGTCGCGACCCCGGCGCCCAGGAGTGTCGACCCGAGCACGAGGCCGACGGTCGTCACCCCCACGACGGCGAGTCGGACGGCGGTGGTGGAGCTGCTGATCCCCTGATGTCTGCGCAACTGGTTCTACCGTTCTCGTGGATGCACCCCGTTCGGGGGTGTGCTCGGCACGATACCTGGGGATCGGCACAGGAACGAGCATGAATTCGCCGAGGCGACGAGCGATCCGGAGCCTGAGGATGCGTCAAGGTGTCGTTCCACCCGATCGCGTGGCGGAGCAGGATGACGACGGCGGCGCCGACCCGACGGCGCTGCCGGGAGGCAGGACCATGCGCATCCTCGCGTACATCCTCAGCGTGCTCGTGTCGACGGTGCTCAGCATCGGCGGAGCACTGCTCGTGGCGATCCAGCTGCGGGGCGGCCCCGACGGTCTCGTCGTGGCGGCCGGCACGGGCGTCGCCCTCATCGTGTACGGTCCGCTGCTCCTCGGGTCGTGGAACACGTTCTGGGATCGACGGTCCTCGCCCGACGCTGGTCGGTACCTGCGTCGGGCGGGCGTCGTCGTGCTCGCGGTCGACCTCGCCGCGGTCGGCCTGCTCGTCGTCGCGACGGTGGTCGCGGGCGGACCCGTGTGGGTGCCCGTGCTCGTCGCGCTCGTGACCGCGCTGCTGCTCGTCGTCGCGAGACCGCTCGGTGACCGCCTCCGGCGCGCCGAGCGCCCACTGGCGTCGCCCTACCGGTGGCAACCCGTGGACCCCGGTCTGATCCGTCGGAAGCTCCTGATCGTGTCGGTGGTGTTCGCTGGCATGGTGGTCCTCGCGTCGGCGTGGGTCGTCGTCGATGCGGTCCTCGGGCGCGAGCGTGGTCTCGACCTCGCGACGACGGGACTCCTCGGGGCGGAGATGACGTTCATGGTCCCGGCGTTCGTGATGGTCGTCCTGGTCGTGCCGCTCCAGCGCCGGTTGCGGGATGCGGCGGGCCGCGATCTCGCACGCCTCCGGCAGTTCAACAAGGTCGTCCTCCGTGGGAAGGCCCTCGACCTCTCGGCGGCGGACCAACGGGCTGCGGCGCGGTACGCCTCCACGGTCCCGACGGTCCTCGGGCTGCAGATCGGGTACTTGGCGCTGTTGTACGCCGGGATCGCCTGCAACGAGTTGTCGTTGACCCTCGACGGGATGACGCGGCTCGGCATCGTCTACCTCGGGGTCCTGGTCGTCGGGGCCGCGGTCGCCATCCCCGCGGCGGTCGTGCGGATGCGTCGCGCTCGCGCCTACGCCGTCGCGCACGCCGACCTCCTCGACGACCACGGCGGTGACGACGGGGTCGCGGCCGCGAACGTCGTCTCGGTCGCCCCGCCGCAGCCCCACCCAGGGGTGTGACGGACGGGAGGCACTCCACTGTCGTGCGCAGCGCCTCCCGTTCGTCGCCCCTGCTGCTCAGCCGCCGGGCGTCGGGGACGGCGTCGCGGTCGGCACGGCCGACGACTCCGCCCGCTTGGCGAGCTCGTTCAGCGCCGCCTGCGCCAGGTCCCGGAGCTGCTGTGGCGTCAGCTTCGACAGGTCCGGGGATCCGGCCGACCCGGTCGATCCGGAGGCTCCGCTCGAGCCCGAGGCACCGGTCCCGCCGTCCGTCCCCGCGGACTCCGTGCCCGATCGGGTCACGACGTCGCCGTTCGCGTCGTACAGCGTGGCCGCGCCCGCAGCGTCGATGACCGCGCGGTAGACGACGCCCTGGGACTGCCCGATGGAGGCGACCCACTGGTTCCGCGCTCCGGGCACGATCTCGAAGATCTTGAGCCCGCTGGCCCAGTCGGGCAGGTAGCTGTAGGTGGTCTTGATGGTCGAGGCCACCGACGAGTTCGCCTGCCGCGCGGACCCCTTCTCGTACTCGTAGACCGTGATCGGGTTCCGGCTGCCGGCGTGACCGACCGAGGCGTCGACGACGGAGAGCGCGACGACCGAGGACGACGACCCGGGCGGGGTGAGCGGGGTGACGTACGTGGCGTGGTCGTCGCTCGCCCGGCGGAGTCCGAGCTCGGACGGGTTGAACGAGTCGGGGTTGTCCGAGTCGTCCGACGTGTCCTCGTACCCGGAGCGGTGGAACCAGTAGTCGCCGAACGAGCCGAGCGCACGGAGGGCCACCCGCTGTCGCTTGGCGAGGGACTGCGGGTACGCGGGGCCGGGGAGGTCAGTGGCACGGGTCACGATGCGGACCTCGCCCGTCCGGCCGTTGTACAGGGCGTCGCCGGCGAAGTCGTACGACGTGTCCCAGAACCCGTGCACCTGGGTCAGCGGCACGACGACCTCGGGGGCCCGGCCGTCGCAGTACCCGTAGACGTCGGTCGGGTCGAAACCGACGGTCGGTGGGGTCGCGGCGTCGATCGCGCGGGTGAGCGAGTTGGTCGGCAGGGACCCTCCGACGCGGAGCCGCGCCGTGCGCGTGAAGTCGCACGTCGTCACCTGGTCGGGCTCGGTCTGCCCGAAGAGGGGCATGTCCTGCACCTGGACGCTCTCGTAGCCGGCGAGGAACCCGCGACGCTGCACGAGCGCGTCCCACAGTCCGTGGCTGCGCTGGTCGGTGAGCGACTTGACCGGCAGCGCCGTGCCCGTCGTGTCGCCGAGGTTCTTGGTCGACGAGGTCGCGGCGACGTCGTACGGGGAGCGTTCGGCGAAGCTCGGTGCCGGGTGGTCGACGGTCCGGACGTCGGCGACGTACAACCGGTCGACGTCGTACGCGTGCCGGACCCAGGCGACCACGGAGCCGGCGAAGACGAGCACGAGCACGGCCGCGAGCACGGCCCGGAGCGACGGCCCGACGCGGAGTCCCACGAGCACGAGCGCGGCCAACACCGCGAGGGGGATGAGGACGAACGCACCGGCGACACCCGTGCGCACCACGCCGTGTGCGACCTGCGGACCCCACAGCCAGGCGATCAGGGCGACGACGGCGATCCCGACCGCGGCGGCCGTGATGCGGGGACCGGTCAGGGGCGGCAGGAAGCGCATCCGACGATCATTCACCACGGAGTGACGAGCTGCTCCCGCGGCAGTCCGTTCCGCGCGGCCCAGCGGTCGAACGCGCCGCCGTCGTTGAGGGGTGCGTCGCGGTCCACCCGGTGGCCCAGGTCCCGGAGGCGCACCGCGAGTGCGTGTCCCTCCGCGCGCAGCGGTCGGACCCCGACGCCCACGACGGCGGAGCCGGCGAGCACGGCGAGGGCGGCGACCACGACGCCGACCGGTGCGGGTGCCAGGGCGGCGGCGGCCGCGGCGACGACGAGGAGCACGATGAACGCGGCGAGGGCGCGGTAGGCCGGCAGGCGGACGCCGGCCAGGCGGCGGGCGTTCTCCGGGCCGATGCGCGCCGCCCAGATCCGGTCGCTCGCGGTGGTGTTCCATCGGCGGATGACGGGCATGTCGTCACCGTACGGAGGCGCCGGCGTTCGGTCATCCCCCAGATCGCGCGCCACCGGACGGGTCGCATCGAACCTGTGGAGACCCGCAGGCGCGCACGGCCCGCTGCCAGGGCGACCGTCAGACGGTTACCAATACGTTATCTTCTCGTGTCCCGCGCTCGGCGGGACGAGGAAGGGACACATGGCAGGACGACACGCGCTCCCCGTCGAGGACCGCCGCACCCGACGTGCCGACACCAGCGCCGTTCGTCCCCGTCCCACCGCAACCGTCGCCGAGCGCGTCGTCGTCGTCGCCTCGCCCCTCGCCGAGCACCGCCCCGCCGAGGCGAGCCGCCGGGCCGAGATCCGCCGTGCCGAGGCCCACCACGCCGCAGCCCGCCTGGCCACGGTCCGTCGGGTCACCGCCGCCCGCGCCCTGCCGGTCGTCGCGACCGCCCCGGCCGTCGCCGCCCCGGTCCTCCGTCACGAGCGCCGTGCCGTGAGCGCGAAGCGTCTCTCGCTCATCGTCGCCCCGATCCTCGCCATGACGTCGTGCATCGCGTTCGGGCTCCCCGCCAACGCGGACACGCTGAGCAGCGCCGCCGCGGCCGTCACCTCGTCGACCCCCGGCGCACAGCAGTACACCGTGTCGCGGGACATCACGCTCCCCGTCATCGAGCACGACGGCACGACGATCATCGCCGCGCCCGCCCCGACCGAGGTCGTCGTCAGCGGCGGTGCGACCGTCTCCGGCGCGCAGAGCGCGATCGTCGACGCCCTGAGCGCCGGCGGCAAGCGTGCGCAGGTCATCCAGACCGCGCTGACCTACCTCGGCGACACGTACGTCGAGGGCGGCGCGACCCACGCGGGCATCGACTGCTCGGGCCTCGTCATGGTCTCGTACGCGTCGGTCGGGATCCCGCTCGTCCACTACGTGCCGACGCAGGACGCCGCTGCGACGACGATCCCCGAGTCCGAGGCGCAGCCCGGCGACCTCGTCGTCTACGACAGCGAGGCCCACATCGGCCTCTACCTCGGCAACGGCCTCGTGATCCAGGCACCGCACCCGGGCGAACCCGTCGACATCATCCCGATGTTCTCCGCCCCGCACCACTTCGCGCGGGTCCTGCCCGCCGACTGACCGGCGGACGGGAGGCGCGGGACCGGCGCGCCCCGGACCTCCCGGGATCGTGTCTGTCAGGAGGCGCGGGACCAGGCCGATCCGCACCTCCCGGCGTCCGCGCCGATCGTGCTCAGACCGGCTCGACCTCGACGCCCGGTGCGGCCGGCAGGATCCGCCGACGACCGAGGTCGTCGAGGAGCTCGACGAGACGGTCGGCGCTGTCGTGGCACTCGCCGAACCCGGCCTGCCGGAGCTTGATCACGTTCGACACGTTGTCCCACGTCGAGCCGAGGATCATGTCCCCGAACCGCCAGTCGACGAGCTCCGTGTACGGGGTCGGAACGAGACCGTGCCGCTCCACCATGCGGTTCCACAGGTCCTCGCGCGGTGGCATCACGGTCGCCAGGGGGAGCGTCTGCGGCTCGCCGAGCTCGAGGCCGAAGTGGTCCGCGAGTCGCTTCCAGAGGTGACTCCACCGCACGACGTCGCCGTTGGTGATGTTGAACGCCTCGCCCGCCGCGGTCGGCGCCGAACCGGCCCAGTCCGTCGCGCGCGCGAGGAGCTCGGCGTCCGTCATCTGGTACAGGATCCGGTCGTACGTCTCGCGCTGCCCCGGGAACCGGAGCGGCAGACCGAGCTCGCGGGTCATCGCGACGTAGGTGCCGATCGCCATAAGGAGGTTCATCGGCGTGCCCTGCGCGTACCCCATTACGGCCTCGGGCCGGAACACCGTGAGCGCGAACCCCCGCTGGGCCGCACGCTCACGCAGCAGGTCCTCTTGGTCGTAGTAGAAGTTCGGCACGAGGAGACGCGGGTCGTCCTCCTTGGCGGGCGTCGTGAACCGGCCGAGGTGGGCGCCGTAGTACTTCATGCCCTGGTAGAGCGTCACGTGCCGGAGTGGAGCGCCGAGCCGGTCAAGTGCGTCGAGGGTGTGCTCGAGGAGTGCCACGTTCGGGCCGATCTGCTCCGCGAGGTCCGCCTTCTCGATGTACGCGGCGAACGCGAGGCGCGTCGTGTCGGACGCCGCGCGCAGCCCCTCGACGGCGGCGTCGGCGTCGAGCAGGTCCACCGGCAGGTGGGTCCAACCGGACACGCCCTGCGGCGCCCGGCGGCTGATGCCCCGCGTCGTCACACCAGTGCGGGCGAAGTGCTCGACGACGCTGCGACCGACGACGCCGCCAGCACCGGCGACCAGGACCGCGTCGTTCGTCGGGGCGGTGGTCTCGGTCGTCATGGGCGTCCTAGGTCTCGTCGGCTCCTGCGATCGTGCGCGCGGCGTTCCGGACGCCGGCACAGAGCAGCCCGACCTCGGGTTGCATCGACACGATCTCGTCGAACCCACTCTGCACCTCGGAGTACCCGAGGAGCCCAGCGACCGCTTGTCGGGGGATCGCGTGGGTCCGGAGCATCCACTGCCCGCTCGCGGCGAAGCACGGCGTCATCGTGCGCTGCGGCGCGTCCACGGGGAGCGACGCCGCCCGCCCGAGCCGGTGGGTGTCCGGCCAGCCGTCCACGTCGATCAGTCCCGTCGACGGAGCGCGGACGAATCGCGGAAGAAGTCCTCGTAGCGATCGTCGTGCCCTGTCTCGGGCGCGTACCCGCGGCGCCACAGCTTGCGCTGCCGCTTGAACGTCGTGATGCGGACCGGTGCGACGCCCGGTTCGGACTCGTACGAGCTCATGCCCATCATCCCTGTCGTCATGCGCAGTCGTGACGATGCCGGGACTGCCCCGACGCAGTTCCCGGCTTCCGTCTGGTAGTGCCAACCGTACCTCGGATGAGGGGCAGAATGTCGGTTCTCGTCCGTTCGATGCGGGACTGGCCCAGGTGCTTCGCGCAGCGGCTCTCGTGCGCCGTCAGGTCCTGCGCGGCAACCGGTCCGGCGACCCGGCTCCGCGCACGGCTGCCGCGTGGGACGTGTGGACGTAGAGTGGGGCATGGCCGTCCAGACCGCAACGATCATCGCGCTCGTCGGTGCCGGTGCCACGGGCCTCCTCGACGAACTCGGCGCACTCCGCGGGGTCGACGCCCTCCGACTCGGCGAGGCGGACGCCGACGGCACCGCGCGGATCAGCGCATCGAACGGGACGTACGTCGTCCACGACGCCGACCCCCTGGCGCACGTCGCCGCCGCGTGGGTCGAGTTCTTCGACGACCGCAGCACGCTCGGCACGCTCGAGCTCGAGGTCGAGACGGCGCTCGCCGCCTTCGCCGCGGGCCACCGCGTCATGCCGGACTACTACGTCGTGCTCGACCCGGAGTCCGTCGAGGGCACCTGGCGGCACTGGTGGTTCGGGGCGCTCGCCGTCGAGGGACCGCGACGGGTGCTGCCCGAGCCGGCTTCGGCCTGGGCGGTCCGGAAGCGGCTCGGACGGCTCCCGATGGCACCGCGTTGGAAGGACCCGGCGGCCTGGTTGCCCGACCTGCGGTTCACGATTCCGGACCGCACGGGTCTCGCGGGACTGGGCTGAGCGATGTCCGTCAGGTCGTCGGCTGGTCGTTGTCCTTCATGGCGCCCCAGCCCGTCCACCGGTCGATCTCGATGACGCCCGTGGTGCGCGGCCGGACCTGGTCCGGGTAGGCGCCGCCCGTGTAGTGGGTCGAGATGCGGTCGATGTCCCGGAGGCCCTCGTCGGCGTACAACTCGACCACCCGGCCGATCAGGGTGACGTGGGTGTACCAGTCGCCCTCGGCGAGGACCGTCAGGCTGACGCGCTGGTCACGCCGCAGGTGCTTGAGGCGCACACGGCTGTCGTCCATGCTCACGAGGACCCGGCCGTCCTGCCACAGGTACCAGGTGGCCGCGGTGACGGGCGTGCCGTCCGACCGCAGGGTGGCGATGACGGCGGGGTTCGGCTGCTGGAGCATCGCGACGGCGTCGTCGGGGAGCGGTGGCAGGGACATGTGGTCTCCGTTCGTCGTGGGATCGGTCCCCGTCATCCTGGCAGGTGCGACCTCGACGGTCGGCCGGGGGCTCGCTGGGTGTGGAGGGCCGCGGTCGCGGTAGACCAGGAGGATGCGCGTCATCGGAGTACAGGAGTTCGGAGGGCCCGAGGCCCTCGCCGTCCACGAGGTCCCGGAGCCGCACGCCGGCCCGGGCGAGGTGCGGATCGGGGTGCGGGCGTTCGCCGTCAACCCGACCGACGCCGGTGTGCGCGGCGGCGGACGCGACCTCGGCGGCGCCCAGCCCCCGTACGTGCCCGGCATGGACGCCGCCGGCATCGTGGACGAGGTGGGCGAGGGCGTCGACCAGTGGCAGACGGGCGACGAGGTCATGGCGATCGCGCTGCCGCTGCGCGAGCACGGGGGAGCGTACGTCGAGCACCTCGTCGCCGCGCCGGACTCGATCGCCCGGATCCCGGCGGGTGTCGGCTTCGAGCAAGCCAGCACGCTCCCGATGAACGGGCTGACGGCCGTGCGGATCCTCGAGCTCATGCACCTCGAGCCCGGCCAGACCCTGATGGTGACCGGAGCCGCCGGGACCCTCGGCACGTACCTCGTGCCGCTCGCGAAGCAGGCCGGACTCGTCGTGATCGCCGACGCCGCCGAGAAGGACCGTGCGCTCGTCGAGTCGCTCGGTCCCGACCACGTCGTCGAACGCGGGGACGGGGTGGTCGATCGGATCCGGGCGATCGTGCCCGACGGGGTCGACGGTCTCGCGGACACCGCGCTCTTGCACGAGCAGGTCGTCCCCGCGATCCGGGACGGGGGCGTCTTCGTCGCCGTGCGCGGCTGGCCGGGCAACGGCGAGCGGGGCATCCGGTTCGAGCGCGTCATGGTGTTCGACGAGTACCACTCCGGACACAAGCTCGACCGGCTCCGGCAGGACGTCGAGGACGGCCTGCTCACCCTGCGCGTCGCCGAGGTCCTGCCCGCCGCGGACCCGGAGTCGGCCCGCGACGCCCACCGGCGCATGGAGGCCGGGGGCGTCCGTGGTCGGTTCGTGCTCGTCTGGTGACACCGGGCCGGGAGGCGGTGCGAGCGCGGGTGGGCGGGGGCGCGGTCCTCGTCGTACCCGCGCCGTCGCCGTGATGACGCGGCTCGGTGCGTCCGGGTGACCGGACGGGTGAATCCGGGCGGGACGCATCCCCGACGACCGGCGGGAGGCCGTCGGCCGCGGACCGGAGCGTGACGGCGGCGACCTAGCGTCGGCGGGTGGCCCCGTTCCTCCCGACCGACAGCAGACGAGTCATGGCGATCCGGCGGCTCGTCGGGTTCGCGGTGCTCCCCGTCGTCGGCGGGCTCGCACCACTCGTCGCGGTCCCCGCGGTCGCCGCGCGGTTCGGTGCGGAGGGGTGGCGCGACGTCGCGGTCGGGCAGTCGATCGGGGCGGCCGCGGCGGTCGTCGTCGAGCTCGGTTGGGGGATCAGCGGGCCGCAGCGGTCCGCCCGTCAGTCGCTCGGCAACCTCCGTCGCTCGGTCGGGCTCGCACTCGTGACCCAGGTGCTCGTCCTGCTGCCGGTGACCGCGGGTGTCTGGGTCGTCGCGCACCTGGTACCCGTCGGTGCTCCCGCGCTCGTCGGCTGGATCGGCACCGCGGGGGCACTCGGTTCGGTCAACGTCGTCTGGTGCTGGATCGGCCTCGGGCGGCCGGGGCCGATCCTCTGGGCGGACACACTGCCCCGCACGCTGCCGGTCGTCGTCGCCGCGGTCGCCCTCGCTGCCGGTGCGCCGCTGTGGGTGTTCCCCCTCGCCCTGGTCGTCAGCGGACTCGTGCCGGTCGTGCTCGGGACGACGCTGCTCGGCATCGGACCGGCGACCCTGCGACAGCTCACCCCGCGGCTCGTCGTGCGCGCCGTCCGGATCCAGCTGCAACCGCTCCTCGGACGCGTGCTCAGCGCCACCTACATCAGCGTCCCGATCACGCTCGCCGGCGTCAGTGCGCCCGGGGCCGTCGCGGTGTTCGCCGCCGCTGACCGGCTCCAGCGATGGGCGCTCACCGCGCTCAAGGCCCTGCCGACCGCACTCCAGGGGTGGGTGGGTGGCCCCGCCGATCCGGACCGGCGGATCCGCCGGGCCTGGGTCGCGCTCTGGGGGAACGTCGGCGTCGGGGTCCTCGTCGGCGCCGGGTTCGTCGTCGTGGTCCCCGCGGTCTCGCGCGGGTTCTTCGCCGGCGTCGCCACCGTCGCGCCCGACCTCGCCGTGCTGAGCGGCCTGCTCGTCGTCGTCGTCACGACCTCGCGGGCCACCGGTGGCCTGGTGCTCGTGGCGCTCCGCGGGGTCCCCGCGATCACCCTGAGCGCCGCCGCCGGATGCCTGGTCGGGGTGCCCGGGGTGCTCGTCCTCGCCCGCGTCGACGGTGCGCGCGGAGCGATGCTCGGGGTGCTCTCCGCCGAGGCCGCGGTGCTCGCCGTGCAGGTCGTCGCCGTCGTCGTGCTCGATCGGCGGCGGCGACGGCGCGTCCGGCGGGCCACATCGGTCCTCCGCGTCGCACACGTCCGCGTCGACGACCCCGCCTACCCGCGCAACGCCCGCGTGCGCCACCACCTGCGTGCGGCGGGGTTCACGGTGGACGTCGTCCGGCGCCACCGGGGCGGGAGCGTCATCGGACGGATGACCCGCGACGTCCGCACGGTGCTCGGGCTCCGTGGGTACGACGTCCACCTCCTCGCCGAGATGTCGCTCGTCGTCGCACCGCTCGTCGCACTCGTCGCGCGGCTCCGCGGCGGGGTCGTCGTCGTCGATCGGTTCGTCGGGCAGTACGAGACGGACATCGACGACCACGGTCTTGCGGCCCCGCGGTCACTCCGCGCCCTCCGCTGCCGGGTCGTCGATCGCCTGGCCGAACGCTCCGCCGACGTGCTGCTCATCGACACCGAGGTGCGGGCCGCGGCGCTCCGGGAACGGGTGCCGGCGCGGACGGCCGTGGTGAGCCTCCCCGTCGGGGCGCCGGCGTGGGCGGGCCCGGCGGCGGTCCCGCCGGCGGAGGCTGGCGCCATGGCCGTGTCGCGCGCCGGCGCTGCTGCCGACGTTGCTGCGGGCGCTGCTGCCGGCGTTGCTGCCGACGTTGCTGCGGGCGCTGCTGCCGGCGCGGGCGCCGGCGCTGCCGCTGAGGCCGGCACGTTGCCTTCGGGTCGCGCGGCCGCTGCGTCCGGGCCGCTCCGCGTGCTGTTCTACGGCCACGACGTCCCGCTGCACGGCGTCCCGGTCATCGTGTCGGCGCTCGGCGAGGTCGGTCGTCCCATCCGCGCGACGTTCGTGTCGTACGCCTCGGTCCTCGAGCGGATCCGCGCACAGCTCCACGACGAGGGCGACCGGGTCGACGCGACCCTGCTCGAACCCGTGCCGGCAGAGGAGCTCGCCACGGTCATCGCCAACCACGACGTCGTCCTCGGGGTGTTCGGCACGTCGGACAAGGCCCGGTCCGTGATCCCGAACAAGGTGTGGCAGGGGCTCGCGTGCGGGCGGACCGTCATCACGGCGGCGAGCCCGGCGCTCGCGGAACTCCGCCCGCTCGTCGGTCCTCAGCTGGTCGAGGTGCCGCCGGGCGACGCCGAGGCGTTGGCCGGTGCCCTGCGCGCGGTCGTCGACGGCCCGGTGCTCTCGGACGGTCCGTGGGTCGGCACGGCCGAGCGGCTCGAGGCGTACGCCGCCGCGAGGCACGCACGGTTCGCCGCGCTCCTCCGCCAGCGGTGTGCGGCGCGTGCGGGAGCCTGAGGTGCGACAACCCGGCGGGTGCGCCCGCGGACGACGACCTGGCGGGTGCGCGCGCGGACGACGACCTGGCGGGTGCGCGCGCGGACGACGACCTGGCGGGTGCGCGCGCGGACGACGAGGGCGCCGCCAGACGACAGCGCAGTCGTCGTCCATGCGCGCACGTCCGAGTCGGCCCGACCCGTGCCACCACTCCCGCAGACGCCACCACCGGTCGTACAGTGACGGGAGGGGCGTGCGACGGAGCGCGCCACGGGAGGACCCCACATGACCACGCTCAGCAACGCCACCCTCGACACGCTCACCGGCGTCGCCGTGCCCACCTACGACCGGAGCGCCGTCACGACCGGCATCGTCCACTTCGGCCTCGGCAACTTCCACCGGGCGCACCAGGCGATGTACGTCGACCGGCTCATGAACGCCGGGGGAGAGCTGTGCTGGGGGATCACCGGCGTCGGGGTCATGCCGCGCGACGCCGAGATGCGCGACGCGCTCGACTCCCAGGACCACCTGTACACACTCGTGCTCAAGCACCCCGACGGGACCCTGGAGCCCCGTGTCATCGGCTCCGTCGCGGACTTCCTGTACGCCCCGGACGACCCGGAGGCCGTGCTCGCCCTGATGGCCGCGCCCACCACGCGCATCGTGTCCCTGACCGTCACCGAGGGCGGTTACAACATCGATCACGTCACGGGGCAGTTCGTCCTCGACGCCCCGGCGATCGCCGCGGACCTGACGCCCGGGGCGACGCCGACGACGATGTTCGGGTTCATCACCGAGGCCCTGCGCCGCCGCCACGACGGGGGCATCCCGCCGTTCACCGTGATGTCGTGCGACAACATCCAGGGCAACGGCGACACCGCCCGGCAGACCATCGTCGCGTTCGCCACCGCGAAGGACCCGGAGCTCGGCGCGTGGATCGAGCGGCACGTGTCGTTCCCGAACTCCATGGTGGACCGGATCACCCCGGTCACCACGGATGCCGACCGGGCGATGGTCCGGGACGAGTTCGGCATCGACGACGCCTGGCCCGTCGTCGCGGAGCCCTTCGAGCAGTGGGTGCTCGAGGACCGGTTCACCCTGCGCCGTCCGCTGTACGAGACGGCCGGCGTGCAGGTCGTCGAGGACGTCGTGCCCTACGAGCTCATGAAGCTCCGCCTGCTCAACGCCTCGCACCAGGCGATGGCGTACTTCGGCCTCCTGTCCGGGCACACGTACGCGCACGAGGCCGCGACCGACCCGCTGATCGCCCGGCTCCTCGAGCGCTACATGGACGAGGAGGCGACGCCCACGCTCGACCCCGTGCCGGGCATCGACCTCGACCAGTACAAGGCGACGCTCATGGAGCGGTTCGGCAATCCCGCGATCCTCGACACGCTCGCGCGGCTGGCCGCCGAGTCGTCGGACCGGATCCCGAAGTGGCTGCTGCCGGTGGTGCGCGCCGACCTGGAGGCGGGCCTCCCCATCGACCTGTCGGCCGCGGTCGTCGCCAGCTGGGCCCGGTACGCCGAGGGGGTCGGCGAGCACGGCGAGCGGTTCGAGGTGGTCGACCAGCTCCGCGACGTCCTCATGCCCGCGGCGGCGCAGCAGCGGTCGGACGACCTCGCGTTCCTGCGCAACCGGGAGGTGTTCGGGGACCTCGTCGACGACGAGCGGTTCACGGCGCCCTACCGTCGCAGCCTCGGCACCCTCTGCTCCGCCGGTGCGCAGGCGGCGCTCGACGAGGTCCTGTCGGTCCGCCGCTGACGCGGCCCGTTCCCGCCTGCCCCGTCCCGTCGCGCCCGCCCGCTCTGCCCGTCCCGCCGCCCAAGAACCCGCTGGTTTTCGACAGATCCGCTGTCGGACGACACCGACATCGTCGCCACATCCGCACGCATCTCGTGCGCCTGCATGCAGCGACGACGCGGCGGTCGTTCAACACCAGATCGGTCGTTCCGTCCGGGAGGCCCGGTGCGCCTCCGCCCCGCCGCTCCCGGCCGCCGTGCCACACTGGCGCGATGCGGTGGACGGGGGACGTCGAGCGGGGTGCGTGGTTGGTGGCCCGGCTCGGCCGGTGGGCGAGCGTCGGCGGTGTCGTCGGGGACGGTTGGGAGGCCTACGCCCGGGTCCTGCATCCCATGGGGGCCGTCCGGACCGAGTACCGGGACGACGACCCGGCGGAGCATCCCCGCGACCCGTGGACCTGGTCCGAGGTCGCGCGGCGCCTCAGGGTGCCGCTGACCCCGCTCACCTCGTCGACCGTGCTGCTCGGCGAGGACGAACACGGCGAGGACGAGCACGGCCGCGAACTGCCGGACGGGTGGAGCGTCGAGCCGCCGGTGCAGGGCGGACTCGAGCCGCGCCTCCTGGCTGCGCTCACGTCGTCGCTCCGCGCGGCGACGACGACCCCGGACGCGGTGACGGTCGGGGTCTGGAGCGGGTGGGGCGCGCTGAACCGGGACTTCGGTTTCGCCGGCGTCGGCTATCTGGGAGAGCTGCCCTCGGCTGAGCAGCGGGCGGCGGACCTGCGCGAGGCGGAGGCCGGTCGTCTCGAGCAGTTCGAACTCGACGTGTCGTCCGAGGTGTCGGCGGCGATCCAGGGCGGACCACTCCTCGAGGCGCCGTGGCGAGAGTACGTGCTGCTCACGGGCAGCGTCGCGGAGCTCGCCGACCCCGACTGGGGCTTCGACGCCAGGATCGGGTGGAGGCGGAGCGTGTGGGGCGCCACTCGGTGGCCGATGCCGCAACTCATCTGGCCGGCGGACCGAGCATGGGTCGTCGCGTCGGAGATCGACTGGGACTCGACGATCGTCGGCGGCTCCCGGGCGCTGGTCGATGCGGTCCTGGCCGCCGAGCGGTTCGAGGCGTTCGAGGTCCATCCGGATGACGTCCCTGCGGCCGGTCCGTCGGGCAGCGGAATGGGCTGATCCGGGGCGTTCCCGCGGCGATTCCCGCGTCGACGACGGGTCGGCCGGCGACGGAACCGCTGTCGTTCGACGTCCACACCGTCGGTGGTTGCGGAAGCACCGGACGTGGGCCTATCAGCCGACCTTGCCGTTGTCGGACGACGCCGGGGGTGGCGGAAACAGGCGGACCGGCCGGGGCGGGGGCAGCAGGACGCCCGGACTGTCGGAAACGACCGGGGTCCCGTAGAATCGCCCGATGCCCTCCGACCTCCGCACCCCCGGCCTCCGCCCCGCGACCGTGAGCACGGAGGCCGCCCGCCCCCAGGTCCGTCCGACGACCGAGGGCTGGAAGCAGCAGCTCGACCCGACCGGCCGCCCGCTGCTGCAGTTCGCGTCGCCGAAGCGCGGCAAGCCGCCGGTGCACCTCGCGGACCTGTCGGCCGAGGAGCGCGTCGCCCGCGTCAAGGAGCTCGGCCTGCCGGGCTTCCGGGCGAAGCAGCTCATGACGCACTACTTCACGCACTACACCTCGGACCCGGCGGCGATGACGGACCTGCCCGCCGCCGGACGCGAGGAGCTCGTCGCCGGACTGCTGCCGCCCCTCCTGACCGAGGCCCGGCGCCTGACGACCGACAAGGGCGACACGATCAAGTTCCTGTGGAAGCTGCACGACGGCGCGCTCGTCGAGTCGGTGCTCATGCGGTACCCAGGCCGGATCACGCTGTGCGTGTCGTCGCAGGCCGGCTGCGGGATGAACTGCCCGTTCTGTGCCACGGGGCAGAACGGCTTGACGCGCAACATGTCGACCGCCGAGATCGTCGAACAGATCGTCCGGGCGAACGCGGCGCTGGCGGCGGGGGAGCTCGCGGGTGCCCCGACCCGTGGCGGCCAGGACCGAACCGACCCCGAGCGCGTCACGAACATCGTGTTCATGGGCATGGGGGAGCCGCTCGCGAACTACAAGCGCGTGATGGACGCCGTGCGCATCATGGTCGCACCGCAGCCGAACGGCCTCGGCATGAGCGCCCGGCACATCACCGTGTCGACGGTCGGACTCGTGCCCGCGATCGACAAGCTCGCCGACGAGGGCATCCCCCTCACGTTCGCGCTCTCCCTGCACGCGCCCGACGACGAGCTCCGCGACGAGATGATCCCGGTCAACTCCCGCTGGAAGGTCGACGAGGCCATCGACGCCGCGTACCGCTACTTCCAGAAGACGGGCCGTCGGGTGTCGATCGAGTACGCGCTCATCAAGGACATGAACGACCACGCCTGGCGCGCCGACCTGCTCGCGCACAAGCTCAACCAGCGCGGCCACGGCTGGGTCCACGTCAACCCGATCCCGCTCAACCCGACGCCCGGCTCCGTGTGGACGGCGTCGGAGCGCGACGTGACGGACGAGTTCGTGCGGCGCCTCAACGACGCCGGCATCCCGACGACACTCCGCGACACCCGCGGCAAGGAGATCGACGGCGCCTGCGGGCAGCTCGCCGCCGCCGACGTGTAGGGCGACCGCCCGCCGGCGGCGACCGCCCGCGGGCCGGGAGGCGCGGTGCGGGCTGGTGCCGTCCCTCCCGTCCGACGTCCGGTGCGGGGTGCGCTCGCCGACGACAACGGGACATGCGCCCGCATGCGCACTCGTCGTCGGCGTGCGCACGTGCGGCGCGCGGTACGAGTGGCGCCCGCAGGCGACAAGTGCGCCCGCAGGCGACAGCGCAGTTGTCGCTGGCGCGCGCAGATGCGGCGCGCGGGCCGCAGCGTCAGCCGAGTGACGCCGTCGCGGCCCGGAGGTCCTCGAGCGCGGCGAGCGCGTGCGGCGCGAGCCCGGCATCGTCGTCGCGGGGACCCTCGACCCAGCGGCTGTAGCCCTGCTTGAACGCGAGCAGACCCATCTCGGCCGCGAGGTGCGCGGTGGCGGCCGGGACACCGCGGGCGACGAGCGCGTCCGTCATGGCGACGGCGAGCCCGACGCTCTTCAGCGCGTCCCGTCCCTGCAGCTCCGCGCTCGCGGCGACGGCGGCCCGGAGCCGAGGCCCGATGTCGCGGTTCATCGGCCCCATCTCGTCCGAGGCGCGTGCGAGCCCGGCTGCGACGGCCTCGAGCGGGGACGCGTCGGCGGGAGCGGCGGCGATGCCCTCGGCGAGCAGGGTGCTCAGGGTCTCCTGCCCGGCGACGAGGAGTTCGCGCTTGTCCGGGAAGTACCGGAAGAAGGTGCTCTTGGTGACGCCGGCACGTTCGGCGATCTGCGCGACTGTCGTCTCGTCGTAGCCCTGCTCGGTGAACAGGTCGACGGCCGCGAGGACGAGTCGGTCCCGCGCTCCCGGTTCCCATCGCGCCATGCCATTCATCCTACGGCTCCGAGTCCGTGATGGGACAGTTGTCCCATCACGGTGCTACGGTGATGGGACAACAGTCTCATCACCCGGAGGAGTCCCCATGCACGTCTTCGTCACCGGCGGCACCGGCACGATCGGCACGCCCGTCGTCGCCGAGATGCTCGCCAACGGCCACACCGTCCTCGCCCTCGCCCGCTCCGAGGCCTCGGCCACCACGCTCGAGCAGGCCGGCGCCAGCACGATCCGGGGGAGCATCGCCGACCTCGACGTCCTCCGCACGGCTGCCGGGCAGGTCGACGGCGTGATCAGCCTGGCGTTCAGCCGCGACTACGGGTCGACCGAGTCGCTGCAGCAGGGCATGGCCGAGGAGACCGCGGCGATGACCACGCTGGCCGACGCGCTCCTGGGCAGCGACCGTCCGCTCGTCGTCGTCTCCGGGACGCCGTGGGCGGAGGGCCGCCCGTCCACCGAGGAGGACCCGCTGCCGACCGACGGACCCGTCGGCGGGCGCGGCATCACCGTGAACGCGATCCTCGGGTACGCCGACCGGGGAGTGCGGTCCTCGGCGATCCGCCTGCCCCGCACGGTGCACGCGAACGGGACGGGCGGGCTCGCCGGGCTCCTCACCGAGAACGCCAGGAGGACCGGCGTCGCGGGCTACCCGGGTGACGGCAGCCAGCGCTGGCCCGCCGTGCACGCCGCCGACGCCGCGGTGCTCTTCCGGCTGGCGCTCGAGTCCGCCCCGGCGGGGTCCGCGTGGCACGCCGTCGCCGACGAGGGTGACGCCGTGATCGACCTCGTCCGGGTGATCGGTCGGCGCCTCGGCCTTCCGGTCGAGCAGGTGCCCGAGGAGACCTTCGGCCCGTTCGGACCGATCTTCGCGACGGACCAGCCGGCCTCGAGCGCGATCACCCGCAGGGCGCTCGGCTGGACCCCGACGCACCCGAGCGTGCTCGAGGACCTCGAGCTCGTGCAGCCCTGACCCCCTGGCGGCCGGGAGGGACGGGGCGGGCTGGCACCGTCCCTCCCGGCCGACCCGCCGCGGCCCCTGCACGTGCGCGCGCCGACGACAACTGCGCTGTCGCTGGCGCGCGCACTCGTCGTCGGCGCGCACCCGCGCGCGCCGACGACGACTTCGCGCGCACCCGCGCGCGTCGACGACGACCACGCGCGAACTCAGCCGAGACGCCCGGGCCCGGACCCCCGCGGTCACCACCGGAGTAACGTCGGCCCCGGTGTCGCCCATGACGCCGATGTGCGAGGAGGCACCGTGGCCCGAGGACCAGACCGACCCGGAACCGAGCAGGACTGGGACCCCGCCACCTGGACCGCCGACACCTGGCCGATCGGCGTGTGTCTGCACGGGTTCCCACCGGTCGGTCGCGACGGCACCACGCTGCACGACGCCCCGATCGCGGTGTGGGACGACATCTTCGCCCAGATCGAGCGGGTGGGCTTCACGCTCGCCGAGATGGCCGACGACCGGATCCGCCCCGCCGACTACGACCCCGGCAAGCGTGACGAGCTCCTCGCCACCGCCAGGGAGCACGGCATCGGGATCCCCAGCGTGCACCTGCAGCGCCGGAGCGTCATCATGCCCGGGCACGAGGAGGAGAACCTCGCGTACGCGCACCGCACGATCGACGCCGCGGCCGCGTGGGGCATGCAGGTGTTCTCGACGGGGCTCCACCAGCCGTTCAGCGAGGCCCAGCGCAAGGCCCTGTGGTTCTGGACCGCGCCCGGGCCGAAGGACCCCGACGACCCGGAGGTCTGGGACCGCGCCGTCCGGTCGATCCGCGAGCTCGGCAAGCACGCCGCCGACGTCGGGCTGCCCCTCGCGCTCGAGATGTACGAGGACACGTACCTCGGCACGGCCGAGAGCGCCGTCCGGTTCGTGGAGGCGGTGGGCCTCGACAACGTCGGCCTCAACCCCGACGTCGCGAACCTCATCCGCCTGCACCGTCCGGTCGAGGACTGGCGCGAGGTGTTCTCCGCGACCCTCCCGTACGCGAACTACCTGCACGTCAAGAACTACACACGCGACGAGGCCGGTGACGGCTCCTGGGCGACGAGCGTCCCCTCGACGATGGAGACCGGCATCATCAACTACCGGCAGGTCCTGCGCGAGGCCGTGGACGTCGGGTTCCGCGGCATCATCATGACCGAGCAGTACGGCGGGGACAGCCTCGGCGTCTGCGCCACCAACCACCGGTACATCCGCACCCTGCTGCCCCAGGAGGTCGCACGATGAGTCAGATCAGAGCCGCCGTCGTCGGATCCGGGTACATGGGTGGCGGGATCGCGCAGATGCTCGCGCTGTCCGGGGCCGAGGTCGCCCTCGCCGACGTCTCCGCCGAGATCGCCGCGAGCAACCACACACGCCTGCTCGACGAGGCCCGGCAGTTCGTCGCCGATGGGCTGTTCCCCGCCGACGCGGTCGAGCGCATCGCCGCGCTCGTCCACCCCGCCGAGTCCGTCGAGGCCGCCGTCGCCGACGCCGAGTTCATCGAGGAGGCCGTGCCCGAGAAGATCGAGATCAAGCACGCCACCCTCGCGCGGATCAGCGCAGCCGCGAGCCGGGAGGCGGTGATCGGCTCGAACACGTCGACCATCCGCATCAGCGCACTCGCCGAGGCCGTCGAGGGACCCGAACGGTTCCTCGGGGTGCACTTCTCGAACCCCGCGCCGTTCATCCCCGGCGTCGAGATCATCCCGCACGAGACCACCACCGAGTCCGCGATCACGACCGCCGAGACGATCGTCCGCGCGACCGGCAAGCAGACCGCCCGGGTCAAGGACAGCGTCGGCTTCGTCCTCAACCGCCTGCAGTACGCGCTGTTCTCCGAGGCCGCGGACATCGCCGCCGAGGGCATCGCGAGCCCCGAGGACATCGACACCATCGTCCGGACCACGTTCGGCTTCCGGCTGCCCGTGTTCGGCCCGTTCGCGATCGCCGACATGGCGGGCCTGGACGTGTACGCGTTCTGCTACGCGTCCCTCCAGACCCGGTGGCCGGAGCGGTTCGCGACCCCGGAGTCGCTCGCCGCGCTCGTGGCCGAGGGCAAGTTCGGCACGAAGTCGGGCGCCGGCTACCTCGACGTCCCGGCCGACCGGACGCCGGAACTCGTCGCGTACCGGAACCGGGCGTACGTGGCGTTGCAGAAGCTGCTCGACGAGCTCGGCCCCGCACCGATCGACTGACCGGACCGCGATGGAGGAGTTCGACGTCGCCGTCGTGGGCGCCGGGGCGCTGGGCAGCGCCGCTGCCCACCACCTGGCACTCCGGGGTGCGACGGTGGTCCTGTTCGAACAGTTCGAGTTCGGTCACGTGCGCGGTGCCTCCCACGACACATCGAGG
The DNA here is from genome assembly GCF_003234815.2 of Curtobacterium sp. MCBD17_035. NCBI lineage: Bacteria > Bacillati > Actinomycetota > Actinomycetes > Micrococcales > Microbacteriaceae > Curtobacterium > Curtobacterium sp. MCBD17_035. Next base: position 1,083,845 of record NZ_CP126279.1, read on the forward strand.
ATCCTCCGCACCTCGTACGGGGACGAGGCCTACGTCCGGCTCGCGAAGTCGGCGTACCGGGACTGGGCCGAGCTGGAACGCGTCAGCGGCGAACGCCTCGTGACCACCACCGGCGGCGTCGTGTTCGTGCCACCGGGCAGTCCGTACCCCGTGACGGCCTTCACCGCGGCACTCACGGCGCAGGACCTGCCGTTCGAGCTCATGGACCGGGACGCGGTCGCCGCCCGATGGCCGCAGTTCACCCTGCCCCCGGGAGTCGAGACCGTGTTCTCGCCCGACACCGGGATCGTCCCCGCGTCCCGCACCGTCGCCACGCTCCAGATGCAGGCACGGTCGCACGGAGCGGTGCTCCGCGACCGGACACGGGTCGAGGAGCTCCGACCCCAACCCGACGGAGTCGTCGTCATGACGACCGCGGGGACGGTCCGAGCGCGGAAGGTCGTCGTCGCCGCCGACGCGTGGACGAACGCGCTCATCGCGCCCCTCGGTGTCGAGGTCCCGCTCGTGACGATGCAGGAGCAGGTCACGTACTTCGGGCCGGACCGCCCCGAGGACTTCGGCGACGACCGGCTCCCCGTGTGGATCTGGGAGGACGAGCCCTGCTACTACGGGTTCCCGACCTACGGGGAGCCGACCGTCAAGGCGGGTCGAGACGCCTCCGACAACCGCATGACGCCCGACGAGCGGACCTTCCGGCACTCGGAGGAGCTCCTGGACCAGCTGCGGGCGTTCATGCGCGGGTTCCTGCCCGCCAGCGGCGAGGACGTCCGGACCATCACCTGCCAGTACACGCTGACCCCCGGCCGGCGGTTCGTGGTCGACGCGCTGCCGGAGCACCCGGACGTGCTCGTCGCGCTCGGGGCCGCCCACGCGTTCAAGTTCACGCCGACGATCGGGCGGATCCTGGCGGAGCTCGCCCTCGATGGTCGGACCGATGACGACATCAGCGCCTTCCGGCTCAGGGATGTCCTGGCCCCCGTGCCGACCGCCTGACCGTCCGCGCCGGGCCTCCCGGGTCAGCCGGGTCCGTCGCTCGCGGCGGCGAGCAGCGGCACGACCACGTCGCTGACCGGGGTGGGGATGCCGTGCATGCGGCCGAGCCGTGCCACGACCTCGTTCCGGATCCGCCACTCGAGCGGGCGGTCCGCGGCGCGGTCGGTGAGGATCGAGGTCCCGAGGTCCGCCGGCTGAGCGCGGAGACCGTCGAGGACCTCCTGCGGGACGTCGTCGCCGAGGCGGGCGCCCGCTGCCCGTGCCACGGCGAGGCACTCGGCGAGGTAGTCGAGCGTCAGCCGGGCGACGTCCTCGCGTCGGAACATCCCGGATCGCCGCCCGCTCAGCGCCATGAGCCCCGCGGCGGCGTTGTGGAGCAGCTTGCGCCACGCGACGGTCACGAAGTCCTCGGTGACGTCGACCGCGCACCGGGTGCTCTTGAGGACATCGACCACCGACTGCGCCGCCGGCACGTCGGGGAGCGTGAGGCGCGGCGGTCGCCGCAGCGCCACCGTGCCGTCCGGCTCGGCCTGGGCGGGGAACCACACGACGGCCGGGAGGACCGTGCCCGCGACCCACCGACCGACGCTCGCCTCCTGCTCCACCCCGTTCTGCAGCACGCACACGACCGTGTCTGCGTGGCACAGCGCGGGGAGCCAGGGCCCGGCGGCCTCGATCTGGGTGGCCTTGACGGCGAGGAACACGACGTCGACGGGTCCGGACATCGTCGTCGGATCGGTGTGCACCGGCCCGGGGACGACGACGACCGCGCCGTCCGGGGTCCGGAGTCGGAGGTGCTCCCGCGGCGTCCGGCCGGCGAGCAGCGGGGTCCGACCGGCCTCGTGGAGCGCTGCTGCCACCGTCGTGCCGATCGCACCCGGGCCGACGATCGCGATGCTCGGGTCCATGGACTCCATCCTGGCGCTTCGGCGCACGGTCAGGACGCGCTCGGCGAGCGGGGCCAATGTGGAGGCATGCTCACACGACGTTCCTCGGGTCTGGTCCTCCTCGGCACGGCGCTCACCGTGGTGCTCGCCGGATGCGCGGGCGGGACCACCTCGCCACACCCGAGCAGCACGGCGCGCACGGTCACGCACAGCACCCCGACACCGTCCGCCGCCCCCGCCTCGCCCAGCACCACGAGCACCCCGAGTGCGACGAGCACGTGCGGACCCGCGACGGGGCGGGCTGCCGCCGCGACGGGGATCGCGGCACTCCCGCTCCCGGTGAACCTGCGGGGAACGGCCCACTGGGACGCGGCGGGCGCCGACTACTCCGGGTACGACCCCTGCGCGCCGCTGTCGTGGTCGGTCGTGACCGTCTCCGGCTCCACGGCGAGCTCCCCGTACGCGATCCTGCTGTTCCACGACGGCACCTACCTCGGAACCGCGACGAAGGAGCAGTACGCGTTCCAGCCCACGGTCCGGCGGACCTCGTCGACGAGCATCGCCGTGACCTACCCGTACCCGCAGGGCAACGACTCCGACGCCGATCCGACCGGCCGCGGGAACGCCACGTACACCTGGGACGCCGGTGCCGGGAAGGTCACGATGGACGGCAGCACGCCTCCGGCGCAGTGAGTCAGCCCGTGTCCGACATGCTGGTGGGCGAGCACCGCACGACGTCGGCGTCGCTCGCTGTGACGGCCCGGCGGCATCCGTCGACCATCGTGTTCAGCGTGCTCGCCGTCATGTTCGCGGTCCTGACGGTCGTGCTGCTCGTCCGCATCCACGGCGTCCACTCGGACGCGTTCCCGCTCGCCCTGCGCGCCGGGGGTCTCGCCACCATCGCGTGCGCGGCCGGTGGCCCGCTGCGTCTGGTGCGACTCCGCCGGAGGGACGAGCGCGGTGCGCTGAGCGCCCGGAATCCCGGGATCGCCTTCGTCAGCGCGCTGGCGACCCCGACGACGAAGGACGACCTCGCCGCGTGGGACCCCGGTCTCTCCGTCACGTTCCCGTGCCAGCTCGCGTTCTCCGCGCGGGGCATCGCGATCTGGGACACCGAGACCGACACGGAGGGCCATCGCCTCGCGGAGCGGGCCGAGGTGCTGTCGATCGAGCCGTTCCACACCCCGGACCACTCGTGGGAACAGTCCGAGCAGGGATGGGGCGTCGTGCTGCACCTCGCCCCACGCGACGGCGTGAGCACCAGCCGGTACACGGGCGTCGTGCACCTGCGGGTCGAGGACGCGCAGACGGAGCGCGACGAGTACGCGGCCAGGCAGTCGATCGCGGTGATGGAGCGGGCGCTCGGCCGTTGACTACTCGGCGGCCCACGCCTCGTCCTGTGCAGGTGATCGAGCGGAAGGCCCGGTGCCGGACCACGCTGACGAGGAGCGAGGAGGATGGTCGCGTGAGCGAGACGACCGATCCGAAGACCGTGACGCTCATCCGGTCCGCGAGCCTCGCGCAGGGTGTCGACTACGCCTACGCCGCGACCGCTCCCGCCGACGCGCGGCTGGTGTTCCTGGCGGGGGCCTGTCCCGTCGACGAGACCGGCGCGACCGTCGCGCTCGGGGACCACGCCGGACAGGCTGCCAAGTGCGTCGAGAACATGGTGACGGCGCTCCGCGCGGCAGGCGCCGGCATCGAGGACGTCATCAGCACGCGGGTCCTCGTCGCGTCGTCGCGGCAGGCGGACCTCATCGCCGCCTGGGACGTCGTGCGTGCCGCGTTCGGTGCGCACGACGTCCCGAGCACCCTGCTCGGCGTCACCGTGCTCGGGTACGACGGGCAGCTCGTCGAGATCGAGGCGGTCGCCGCGGTCCTCGACGTGTGACGTCCCGCGGCGGCGGGCGGTCACCGTAGTCGAGCGGACGGTCGGTCAGCTGCTGACCCCCGACAGGTCGCACGCGTTCGTGCGGGGCGCCTGCACGCCGAGCGGCGTGTCGAGGTGCTCGGTCCGAACCGTGCCGAGTCGTCCGCGGTACGACACCTGCACGTCGCCGATGGCAACCGAGCGGGCGTGCTGGGCCACGGTCATGCTCACGAGGACCGTCGACCAGCTCCGGGCTGGCAGGTTCGCGGCGACGGCATCCTGGACGTGGCCCTGACGGCGGAAGGACCGCAGGGGCCCGAAGGTGTTCAACGAGAGGCGCTTGCCGCTGATCACCCGGAAGCGCACCTTCCCTGCGCCGGTCTGCTCGCCCGCACGCATGCCCATGACGCGGACGGGCACGGACGAGTCGTTGCGTACCGGGATCGTCACCGTCATGGAGCGCGGCCCGTTCCGCGCGGCCCATCCCGCGCACACATCGCCGCTCAAGTGCGCCGTGTCGAGCCGGTCGGGCTGGGTCAGGGCGATGGCGAACAGGGCTGCGAGCACGAGGGCGGTGACGACGGACACGGCGATCGCGTGACGCGCGAGGGACACGGGCCGAGCATAGGGGAGCATCAGTCAGCTACGGGTCGCATGGACCACGGCGGTCATCGTGCTCGACCACGCTGTGTGGTCGTTCCCGCGGAGAGGGACCGGTCCGCGGCCTCACCGTCGCCCGGCTCGTCATCTTCGGCAGCACCGCCGTCGGGTCGACGCTCGCCGGGGCGCTGAGCACCCGACCCCCTGCGGGCGTGAGCGCGTCAGCCCTCGTACTCAGTGCGCCGCTTCGTACGCCCGGATCTCCTCGACCTTGTCGTTCGACGCGCTCGAGCTGTCGAACTCGTACGTCAGCCACTCCCGCACGTTGCGGCGGGCGAGCTCGAGGCCGATGACGCGCTGCCCCATGCAGAGCACCTGCGCGTCGTTCGACAGGATCGACCGCTCGACCGAGTAGGAGTCATGCGCGGTCACGGCCCGGATGCCCGGCACCTTGTTCGCCGAGATCGCGACGCCGAGGCCGGTGCCGCAGAACAGGATCGCCCGGTCGGCGTCCCCGCGGGCGACGATCTCCGCCGCGGCGGTCGCCACGGTCGGGTAGTTCGTGTGCCCGTCGGCGTCCACACCGACGTCGACCACCGAGGCCACGAGGTCGCTCGACTCGAGGTCCTTGCGGATCGCTTCCTTGTAGTCGTACCCGGCGTCGTCCGAGCCGATCACCAATCGCCACTGGGTCATCGCGTGGCTCCTTCCTCGCGACGGTCTGTCGCTCCGGGGTCCCGGTGTACTCCGTCGTCGTCCGTGCCATCTGCGAGTGCGTCGCCAACGGCGCCGACGATCGCCGCGAACGACACGGCGCCTGGGTCGGGGGAGCCGACGGCCTTGTCGCCGTGCGTCTTCGCGCGCCCGAGGTGCGGCACGAGGTCCGCGGTCGACGCCGCACCCTCCTCGGCAGCGGAGGCGGCGGCCGCCCACGCGGTCGCCAGGTCGTCGCCCGCCTCGACCCGCGCGGTGAGCGTGTCGGCGAACGGCACGAGCGCGTCCACCATCGTCTTGTCACCGACGGCCGCTCCGCCCACCGACTGCACGGCCTCCCGGCCCTGGGCGACACCGGTCGCGACGGCGGTGGCGGTCGGCTGCGTCTCGTCGTCGAGCTCGCTCGCGAGGGTCCGCAGCAGCACGCCCCACAGCGCGCCCGAGGTGCCGCCCGCGCGGTCGGCCCAGCCCGCGCTCGCCCGGTGGAGGACCGTGGCGGCGCCGCCCTGGGCCTCCAGAGCGGCGGTCGCGGCGTCGAGTGCCGCGCTCGCGCCGCGCTGCATGCCGATGCCGTGGTCGCCGTCGCCGGCGATCGAGTCGAGGCGACCCCAGTCGTCGACGTTGTCCTGGACCGTCGTCGCGACCGTGCGGAGCAGGTCGACGATGTGTGCCGCGGACTCGCGGGACTCCGCACTGGAGGGCCGGATCGCGTCCTCCGTGTCGGCCTCCGCGGCCGTCGGTCCGGCGCTCACGAGGTCCTGCTGGACGCTGCCGCGACGGAACGCCGGGGTGTCGGCGGGCGCGGTCCACAGGCGCTCGAGCTCGTCGTCGAGCCAGAGCAGGGTCAGGGACGCACCGGCCATGTCGAAGCTCGTGCAGAACTCGCCCACCTGCGGGTCGACCACGGTGAGTCCGCGGTCCTGCAGCAGCCCGGCGATCGAGCGGTAGACGACGAACAGCTCCTCGACCTTGACCGACCCGAGCCCGTTGAGGATCGGGACCACCCGCGCGCCGTCGAGGTCGACGCCCTCGGGGATCTCCGCCTCGGCGAGGAGTCGCTCGACGAACAGCTCGGCGAGCCCCTCGGCGCTGGGGATGTCGGTCTCGTCGATGCCGGGCTCGCCGTGGATGCCGAGCCCGATCGCCATGCGTCCCTCGGGGACGTCGAACAGGGGTTCGTCGGCGCCGGGCAGCGTGCAGCCGCTGAACGCGACGCCCATCGACCGCGTCCGCTCGTTTGCCAGCACCGCCACGCGCTCGACGTCGTCGAGGTCCATGCCCTCGGCAGCGGCGGCCCCGGCCACCTTGAACACCGTGAGGTCGCCCGCGATGCCGCGACGCTTGCCGCGCTCGTCGCTCGACGCGCTGAAGATGTCGTCCGTCACGAGGACCGTGCGGCAGTCGATGCCGTCCGCCCGGACCGCGTCCTGCGCTGCCGTGAAGTTGAGGACGTCGCCGGCGTAGTTGCCGTAGCTGAGCAGGGCGCCCCGGCCATGCTCGCTCGCGCGGATCACCGACTCGACCTGGATCGACGACGGCGACGCGAACAGGTTGCCCATCGCCGCACCGTGCGCGAGCCCCGGACCGACGAGACCGCCGAACGCCGGCCAGTGACCCGAACCGCCGCCGATGACCACGGCGACCTCGGGGTCCGGGCTCCTCGTGGATCGGGTGACACCGCCTCGGACCTGGCGAACTCGATCGCCGTTCGCGAGGACGAAGCCCTCGATCATCTCGTCGACGAACTGGGTGGGCTGGTTCCACAGACGCGTCACGACACTCGCTCCTTCGTTGGACCGGACGTGGTGATCGGGATCCTAGCGACGTGGTCCGGGCGTCGCATGGTCATGACTCGTTCTCGGGATGGTCTTCGAGGAGCATCCCGTACGCACCAAGCAGGTGCTGCTCGATGGCTGCAGCAGCTCGTGCGGGGTCACCGGTCGCGAGGACGTCGCGAACGGCCTTGTGCTCATCGTGACCGACTTCCAGGAAGTCGCGATGGGACGTGTTCCGGGCCTGGAGGAAGAACTCGACCTGACTCCGGATGAACTCCCACGAGCGCTTGAGGCGCTGGTGCTCGGCGGCTTCGTAGAGGAGATCGTGGAACGCCAAGTCGAGTTCGACCGCCTCGGTCGGGCTGTAGTCCGCCGTCACCTGCTGCATCCGATCGAGGATCACATCCATCGCGGCGAAGCGTGCGGGCGTCATACGGGTGGCGGCTCGCTCGATCGCCAGCCGTTCGAGCGCGAGTCGGAGCGAGTACACCTCGTCGATGTCCTGCCGCGTGAGCGTCACGACGAATGCGCCTCGGTGTCGACGGAGCTCGACGTAGCCCTCATTGGCCAGCTGGGAAAACGCTTCGCGCACGGGACCCCGGCTGACTCCGAGTGCCACCGCGATCTCCGTCTCCTTGAGGTGTTGCCCCTGGACGAGGTCACCGCGGCTGATCATGTCGCGGAGCACGTCCACGACGCTCTGCGAGAGCGCGGGCTGCGCGACGGGGGCGTTGAGCCCTGGAAACGTCATCCGGGCCTCCTTCGAATCGAGATTGTAAACAATAAACCCTTGACAGTCAGCATTCGGCCGCTAGATTGACCGTAGCTCGTCGCCCACCAGGACACGCAGAAGTGACCACCGGGACCGCGACGATCATCTCGTGGCGTGCCCGACGTGCCATTTTTCGGCGCGCTCCGCGCCGTGCAGAGGGAGTCCCAGGCGGGACCGCCCAAACAGGAAGGTCAAGGATGACCGACACCCCGCTGTCGTGCCAACGGTTCCCTGGCCATCTCGTGGTTCCGCCTCGGTCGACCTCCCACGATCGAGATGACGTGTGGCTGACGACGACGTCGACGAGCTACAACCGAAAGGGAATCACAGTGCACAAGAAATCGTTCCTGGCGGTGCTGGCAGCGGCTGGCCTCGTCGCGGTGAGCGCCCTGGGCTTCTCGGGTCCGGCGAATGCCGCCGGTCGCTCCTGCGCCAACAAGATCGTGGATCCCGCGGCGCCGGTGGTCACCCTGTGGGCCTGGTCACCGACCGCGTCCGTCGCGGTCGACCAGTTCAACAAGGCGCACAAGGACGTGCAGATCTGCTGGACGAATGCCGGTGCGGGCTCCGCCGAGTACGACAAGTTCTCGACGGCCATCGCGGCGAAGAAGGGCGCTCCTGACGTCATCATGCTCGAGACCGAGCAGTTGCCGAGCTTCGAGATCAAGAACGCGCTCGTCGATCTCAGCAAGTACGGGGCGAACAAGGTGAAGCGCCAGTTCTCGGCCGGAACCCTGAAGGACATCTCGCAGAACGGCGACATCTACGCGATCCCGGACGACGGCGGGCCGGTTGCCATGATGTACAACAAGCAGATCTTCGACAAGTACGACCTCACGGTGCCGAAGACCTGGGCGGAGTACCAGTCGGCGGCGGAGAAGCTCAAGGCCGCGGGGGGACCGGCCTTCGGCGACTGGCCGAGCGACACCCCCGCGTTCACACAGGCGATGTTCAATCAAGCCGCCGGCTCGACTGCGAAGCAGAGCTTCAGCTACAACATCAAGAACAAGGCCGCGCTCGGTGTGAAGATCAACAGTGCGGCCAACAAGAAGGTGCTCCGCTACTGGTCGAACCTCGTCGACAAGGGACTCATCACCACCGTCGGCCAGCAGACCACCGACTTCACGACCAAACTGTCGAAGAACCAACTCGCCACGATGATCGCCCCCTCTTGGGAGCCCGGCCACCTCGGTACGTTCGGCATCCCGACCGGTGATGACGCTCCCTGGCGGCTGGCACCGCTTCCGCAGTGGAGTGCCAACAAGTCGGTGCAGGTGAACTGGGGCGGGTCCACCTACGCAGTGACGTCGCAGTCCAAGACCCCGAAGCTCGCCGCCGAGGTTGCGATCAAGCTGTTCGGGAACGAGAACCAGACCACGATCGGGGCACACTTCCCGATGCACTTGAAGGCGCAGAAGGCGGATTGGTTCGTGAACGCGTCGGACCCCTTCTTCGGCGGCCAGAAGTCCAACAGGGACGTCTGGATCCCCGCAGCCAAGGGTTACAAGGGCACCGTCTACAGCCCGTTCCAGAACTACTACTACACGCAGCTGCAGTCCCAGCTCACCAAGACCAACTCCGGGTCGTCGACCAGCAAGGCACTGAACTCGCTGCAGGCGACCATCACGAAGTACGCGACCTCGCAGGACTTCTCCTTGAAGAAGTAGTCGGGGCGCACCCGCCGGCGAGAGCGCGTTCCGCGCCATGCATGCTGGCGCCTCCGCCGGCAGAACGCCGCGACGAGCGGTACCACCCTTCCGGAGCTCTCGGACACCACATCCCCGAGAGCTCCGGATCGGGATCCATCGGACCGGGTGCGCGAGCCGCCGTGTCCGGCATCAACGAACAGACGAGGACAGTCGAATGAGTGGCGCTGAGTCTTCGGTGGCAACGACGCCAGCGAAACAGAGAAACACGATCGTGCGTGCCCGGCGGGGTGGAGTGAGGAGGCGACAAGGGCTCGGATGGTTGTTCATCGCACCGTTCGGTGTCGTCTTCGTCGTCTTCCTGATCGTCCCGCTCGGGTACGCCTTCTACCAGAGCCTGTTCAGCCAGAGCCTGGTCGCCGGCACCAGCTTCGCGGGATTGAGCAACTACGTGAAGGCCTTCACCGACCCGGACTTCCTGGGCGGAGCTGTCTTCGTCGTCGTCTTCTCGGTCGTGCTCATCCCCATCCAGATGGCGATCTCACTCGCCGCTGCGCTGGTGCTCGACACGCTCACGACCAAACTGGCTCGGTTCTCACGGCTGATGATCTTCGTCCCGTACGCGATCCCCGCCGTGGTCGGCGCCCTCATGTGGGGCTTCCTGTACAGCCCGAGCTTCGGGCCGTTGAGCGACCTGTTCGCGCTGTTCCACACGTCGGCGCCCAACCTCTTGAGCTCGCACAACATCTTCGGCGGCCTGCTCAACGTGGTGGTCTGGCAGTGGGTCGGCTACTACATGATCATCATCTACGCGGCACTCCAGGGCATCGACCCCAGCCTGTACGAGGCGGCTCGGCTCGACGGGGCGAGCGCGCGTCAGATCGCGTTGCGGGTCAAGGTCCCGCTCGTCACATCGGCGCTCGTGCTGATCCTCGTGTTCGCGCTCATCGGCACGCTCCAGTTCTTCACCGAGCCCACCGTGCTCACGCCGCAGGCGAACGGCTCGATCGGACCGGCGTTCACGCCGAACATCTACGCCTACAACCTGGCGTTCAAGTTCTCCCAGATCAACTACGCGTCGGCGGTCTCGTTCGCCCTGGGGATCATCGTGTTCATCGGGGTCTACATCTTCCTGTTCCTGACCCGTAAGAAGGGGAGTTTCCTCTGATGGCAACGACCGCACCCGCGCGAGCGAAGACGTCGAACCGGGCCTCGGCGCCGTCGAGCAAGGGCCGAGGCGCGAAGAAGCCGAGGAACGTCGCGGCCCACGTGTTCCTCGTGGTCCTCGTCGTGTACTTCCTGCTCCCCATCTGGTGGCTGTTCGTCGCCAGCACCAAGGACGCGCACGGACTGTTCAACCCGTCCGCCGGCGCGCTGTGGTTCGACAAGACCTTCGCGCTGTTCCAGAACATCGGCATGCTCTTCAGCTACAGCCACGGCATCTACCTCCGATGGCTCGGGAACTCGTTCCTGTACGCACTCAGCGGTGGCGTGGGGTCGACCGTCCTCGCGATCCTCGCGGGCTACGGATTCGCCAAGTTCGACTTCCGAGGGCGCAACCTCAGCTTCGCGATCCTGCTCGGTTCCGTGATGGTGCCGCTCACGGCGCTCGTGATCCCGACGTTCGTGCTCTTCTCGCAGATCAACCTCACCGACACGATCTGGGCAGTGATCCTGCCGTCGCTGCTCAACCCGTTCGGCGTGTACCTGATGCGGGTCTACGCCGCGGACGCCGTCCCGGACGAGATGCTCGAGGCTGCGCGTATCGACGGCGCGGGAGAACTCCGGACGTTCTTCCAGGTGGCGCTCCCGCTGATGCGCCCGGCGATCGTCACGGTGCTGCTGCTCTCGATCGTGGCCACCTGGAACAACTACTTCCTCCCGCTCGCGGTGCTGTCGAACAACAAGCTCTACCCCGTGACCGTGGGCCTGGGGCTGTGGAACGGCCTCGCCTCGGCCAACAGCGGAACGGGGACCGACTCGCTCTGGAGCATCATCGTCGTCGGTTCCTTCATCTCCGTCATCCCGCTGATCATCGCGTTCCTGACCATGCAGCGGTACTGGTAGGGCGGGTTGGCGATCGGCAGCCTCAAGTAGCTCCTCCCTCCTCCGAACATCAACAGCACCACGAAAGGTTCGACAATGACGTCCACGACCGACACCGAGCAGGGCACCGGCCAGCAGAACGCCAAGAACCCCGGCATCGCCGTCAGCACCGTCTTTCCAACTGCCGGTGGCCACGACCCAGCAGCGCCACACGTGCGCAGCGCGACAGTCAGGGTCGACGCTGCCAGCACAGGCACCGCGATCACGCCGATCTGGGCCAGCCTCGGGTACGACGAGATCAACTGGACTTACACACCGACGGGCAAGCGCCTGCTGCGGACCATCGGCGACTTCTCGCCGACCGCGTTCCACGTACGACCCCACTACATCTTCATCAGCGGAACCGGATTCGGTCTCCCACACCAGGGCAGCGGCAACGTCTACCACGAGGACGAGACCGGCACCCCGTTCTACGACTTCACGATCGCCGACCAGACCTACGACGCCATCGTGGAGGCTGGCCATCACGTGTTGGTGGAGCTCGGGTTCACGCCGCGCGACCTGGTGCCCGACCACGCCCACACCGAGCTCACGCTCACCGAGAGTCCCACCGTGTACAGCGCGTACGAAGCCGGGCAGTGGGGGTACCCGCCCAAGGACTACGACAAGTGGGCCGGACTCGTGACCGCCCTCGCTGAACACGTCCTCGAGCGGTACGGCGAGGACGAGGTGTCGACCTGGCTCTGGGAACTCTGGAACGAGCCCGACATCTTCTACTGGCGCGGTACGCCCGAGGAGTTCGACCGTCTGTACGAGGTGACCGCGGCAGCCGTCCGCCGTGTGCTGCCGACTGCGAAGGTCGGAGGCCCCACCGTCACCGGGGGACCGGACGGGACCGGCTTCATGCGGCAGTTCCTGGCCTACGCGGACGAGCGGGACCTCCCGATCGACTTCGTCTCGTTCCACACCAAGGGGTCGCACTTCACCCCCTGGCGGACGTACGGTCCGACGGGCGGTGAAGCGCCGGTCAAGGAGTCGCCGATGACGACCAAGATGTTGTTCGAGATCCGGAGCCTCCTGCGCGTCATGGCGGAGTTCCCGCGGTACGCCGACGTACCCGCGATCGTGGACGAGTGCGACGCGGGTGTGCCCGCGCACTGGGGCGTCTACGACAACTCGAACTTCGGGTTCCAGAACACGGAGTACTACCCCGTGTTCCAAGCCAACCTCATGAAGAAGATCCTCGACCTCAACGAGACCGAGGTGGCCTCGGTCCGCGAGGCCACCACCTGGAGCTTCTACTTCGAGGGTGAGCGCTACTTCGAGGGAACGCGTGCGCTCATGACGGCCGGGGAAGTCGAGAAGCCGTTCCTCAACGCCTACCGCCTCTTCGCGAAGCTGGGTGGGACCCGGATCGCCGCCGCGTCGGACGCAGCCTGGGACGTGAGGGAGCTCGACACCACGGCTCCTGCGAGCCCCCCGGAAGAGGTGGACGTCCTGGCCACACGCGCCGATGACGGCGAGGTCGCCGTGCTCGTGTACCGACACACCGACGACCAGTACCAGTCCGATGACGTCGCGGCCTCGGTCACGGTGGACGTCTCCGGCCTGGCCGCGTCCGAGTACCGTCTGGAGCACTTCCGGATCGACGCCGAACACAGCAACGCCCACACGGTCTGGAAGGAGCTCGGTTCGCCCCAGGACCCCACTGAGGAGCAGCTGTCCGCGATCCACGCGCGGATGGGTCTCGAGCGCCTCGAGGACGAGCGGTCCCTCGACGTCGCGGACGGCGCAGCGAGGATCACGATCGAACTCCCGCTCGAGTCCGTATCGCTGCTCGTCCTGAGCCCGCGATGACGACGCACCCGTTCTGCCGACCCTGGAGGCGCGCATGACCGTTCCGACCATCGCCCTGAACAACGGCGTCGACGTGCCCCAGGTCGGGTACGGCGTGTTCCAGATACCCCCCGACGGCGCACAGGAGGCGGTCGAGGCGGCGCTCGAGGCCGGGTACCGTCACATCGACACGGCAGCCGCCTACAACAACGAGAGCGGTGTCGGTGCGGGGATCCGCGCGAGCGGTGTCCCTCGCGAGCAGGTATTCGTCACCACCAAGCTCCGCAACGGCGAGCAGGGCGCCGACAGCACGCGCCGAGCGTTCGCTGCGAGCATCGAGCGCCTCGGCCTCGACTTCGTGGATCTCTACCTCATCCACTGGCCGTCTCCGGCGCGGGACGCCTACGTGGCGAGTTGGAAGGCGATGGAGCAGCTGTACCGCGACGGCGCGGTGCGCGCGATCGGGGTCTCGAACTTCCTCGTCCCGCACCTCGAGCGGCTACTGGACGAGACCGAGATCGTGCCGGCGGTCGATCAGATCGAGATCCATCCGTCGTTTCAGCAGCGCGAGTTGGTCGAGTACGCCCGGTCGAAGGGCATCGCGATCGAGGCCTACTCACCGCTCGGGCAGGGTGCAGCCCTCCGGCACGGGACGATCGTGGCGATCGCGGAGCAGCACGGGGTGACGCCGGCGCAGGTCGTCCTGCGGTGGCACCTGCAGCGCGGCAACATCGTCATCCCCAAGTCCGCCGACCCCGGGCGGATGCGGACGAACCTCAACGTCTTCGGCTTCGACCTGACCGAGGACGAGGTCGCGGATCTCGACGCGCTCGAGGCGGGAGCGCGCGTCGGCGGGGACCCCGCCGTGTTCGAGATCTCCCAGATCCGCTGAGCACGGAGGGCGTCCTCCCGTCCGTCGTCCAGGTGCCGCCGACGCGGGCCTGACCATCACCACGAAAAGAGAGAACATGACTTCCACCTTCCCTGCGGCACGCGCCGCGATCGTCACCGGAGCGGCGTCGCCCCGCGGGATCGGTCGGGCGACCGTGTCACGCCTGGCCCGCGACGGATGGAACATCGGGATCATCGACCTGGACGGTGACGCGTGCCGTCAGCTGGCCGCGGAACTCGAGACGGAGTTCGGCATCAGCGCTGCCGGAGCCGGGGCGAACGTCGCTGACGAAGCGGCGGTCCGCGCTGCCGTCGACGAGCTCGAGGCCGCGCTGCCCCAGATCGTCGCGCTCGTGAACATCGCCGGCATCAGCTCCGCCACGCCGTACCTCGACCTCGAACCCGGTGAGTGGGCGCGTGTGCTCGACGTGGACCTCAACGGCGTCCACTACGTCTCGCGACGCGTGGCCGAATCGATGGTCAAGAGCGGCGTCGGACGCATCGTCAGCATCTCGTCGGTGTCGGCCCAGCGCGGTGGCGGGACGTACAGCAAGACCCCGTACTCGGTCGCGAAGGCCGGCGTGATCGGACTCACCCGCGCGCTCGCTCGGGAGCTCGGTCCGCTCGGTGTCACCGTCAACGCCATCGCCCCCGGCCCGATCGACACCGACATCATGGGCGGCACGCTCACCGACGAGCGCAAGGCCGCGATGGCCGCGGACCTGCTGGTCGGGCGCGTCGGCACCGTGGACGACATCGCCGTCGCCGTCGAGTTCCTTGTCCGCGAGGACACGGCGTTCATCACGGGGCACACACTGAATGTCGATGGTGGGCTCTACATGAACTGACCGCCCTGGGCACGCAGACGACAAGTGCGCGTGCGCGCGCGGGGCACTTGTCGTCCACGTGCGCACGTGCGGTGGTGCAGGCGTGGGTGGTGGCCATCTCGGCGCCGAGGACGTCATCGCGTTGATGCACGCGCCGCAGTGACGGGTTCCGACAGGCGCACCTCGAACCAGCGCTCCGCCAGATCTGCCAGCTCCTCGCCCGTGAGGGGCAAGCCCTCCGCCGTCAGGTCCAGGAGCGGATCGGCCCCGTGGCTGTCGCCCGATGTGCTCAGGACTGTCGAGCGGGGTCAGTCCTCCTCGTCGGCGGCCGATTCGGGCTCGACCTGCGTCTCCGCCATCCGGTTCCGGAGCTGGTCGGCCATGCTCGAGGCGCCTTCACTCCCGTGGTCGTTGTCCACCTGCTCGATCAGGCCCGCCAGCTTCTCCTTGTTCGTCGCGTCGGTGGCGCCGTCCACGACGGGCTCGGTCTGCTCGTTGTCGCTCATGGCGCGGACGCTACGCGCAGTGCCTCCGTGTCGCGGCGCGTCGATCGCGCCGATGGCGCGTGTCGACGACAAGCGGTCGGTCGGACGACCGCGCCCTTGTCGTCGGCGCGCGCTTCTCGCCAGCGTCAATCCGATGCGAGGGCGATCCGAATGACCTCCACCGCGTCAGGGTCAACGCCAGCGCGCCGGCTCAGCGACGGATCCCGCTTGATGCGCGCTGCGGCCGCGAGCAATCGACGCCGCTCCGTGGCGGTCAGGTCGATCCCGAGCGCGTCACGACGCTCGACCAGTGCTGCAAGTGTGGCGATGTCCACGAGGTGGCGGGAGTTGTCCTGTCCGGCGAGTGCGTCGGCCGCCGCGGCCTTGCTCACCAGTGCACCCTGCAGTGTGGGACGGAGCAGGCGCCCAACGCGTCCGTTCACGTCGACCTTGACCTCTGAGGCGCGATACAGCGCACCTTGCGTGCCGGGCGCCGCGATCGTCGTTCCTCCGCGGACGCCGCGCCGAGTGTCAGCACGCTCGCCGAGGAATCGAGCCTGCAGGACATCGATCTGAGCGCCTTCTCGGACCCACCGATGTTGGTGCCCCTCGAACGAAGTCCCGTCTGGCTCGAATCCGAGGTCGGCGAGCACCCGCGTGAGATCCCAGAGGATCTGTGGATGCGCGCGGACGTCGAGCGCGACGTCGGCGTCCTGGGTCGGACGTGCGCTCGCAGAGCCCCGCTCCCAGCACAGCGACTGCACCATCTGGCCGCCGACGAGGATCCAGTCCCGCGGCAGTCGTTCGTACACATCGAACAGCGCATGCCATGCAGCTGCCTGCGCGGACGCGAGGGAGGGCGCAACGATCACTCGTTCGTCCCTCGAAGGAGCTGTGCCAGCCGAGCGCGCTCTCGTGGGCCGCCGTCCGTCGCGAGATCGAGGAGGAGCGTCGACAGCGGGAGCGTGGCGGGCGGGCGGTCTGCCTCGACGTGGAGAGCGACGTTCGGGGACACTGATTCTCGGAGCAAGAACTCGCGCCGCAGGGTGTCCATGTCCTGCTCCGCCACATGGGCTTCGAGGAAGTCCGGGGCGCTGATCTCCGCACGTGGATCGCTCACGCCCCCGAGGACGAGGCGATCGTCCGATCGAAGGTCGGCCATGTCGGCAGGTTGCACGAACAGCATCAGAGGTCGCTGCAGGACGCGAGGGCGGAACCAGGTGATGAAGACGTCGGCCGCGTGCTCGTCGTGGCGGAGGGCGTGGAGCCGCGCATCGAGGCGATGACGCTCGGTCGGACGCAGTGAGACTCGCAGTGCGTCGCTCCCGTCGATCATCGACAGGAGCGCGGCGGCCATGCGTTGCGCGAGCGGACGACTCCGCTGAGGACGCAGCTGTTCGCCGTCGTCGATGAGCCAGACGCCGCTCGCCTTCCGGGCCGGCAGGACTCCCTGGCGCGCTGCCTTGCGGACGATCTGCTCAGAGAATCCGTACTGGTGCGCGTAGTCGGCGATGCTCACCTCGGCCATGCACACAAGTGTATCGGCCCTAGTCGACTAGTGTGCATCCGCCAGTGCAGGGAACCCGTGCCGTCGGCGGTGTCCGGCGGACCAGCGAGACGCGCGCCGACGACGAGTGCGCGGCCAGGCGACGGCGCAGTTGTCGTCGGCGCGCGCGGTTGCGGCAGCGCTACGCCTGCGGCGGCTGACCGTTGCTCGCGGTCGTCCCGCCGTCGACGGGCAGGATCGCCCCGGTGATGAACGACGCCTCGTCGCTCGCCAGGAACAGGATCGCGGCGGCGACCTCCTCGGGCTGACCCCCGCGGCCCAGAGCAATTCGCTCGGCGAACGCCTGCTTGAGCTCCTCGTTCTGCGCCTGCTGCTGCGTCATGTCCGTCCAGATGAGCCCGGGCGCCACCGCGTTGACGCGCACCCCGTGCTCCCCGTTGTCGAGCGCCGCCGCCCGCGTGAAGTTGCTCACGCCGCCCTTCGCCGCGTTGTACGGGCTCATGCGCCAGTCGCCGCTCATGCCCGACACGCTCGAGGTGTTCACGATCGACCCCTTCGTCTCGCGCAGGTGGGGGAGCGCTGCGCGCGTGCCGTAGAACACGGCGGACAGGTCGGTCTCGATGACGCGGCGCCACTCCTCCGGCTCGATCTCGGTGATGTCGCCCGAGGTGAACGTCCCCGCGTTGTTCACGAGCACGTCGAGGCGGCCGTAGGTGTCGACGGCGGTGCGCACGGCCTCCTCCATCGTCGCCGGTTGCGCGACGTCGCCGGTGATCGTGGTCACGGCACCGTCCGGGAGGCTCGCAGCGGTCTCCGCGATCTTCTCGCCGACGGAGTCCACGGCCACCACGCGGGCACCCTCGCCGACGAACGCGCGCACCGTCGCCGCGCCGATCCCGGAGCCCGCTCCGGTGACGATCGCGACCTTGTTCTCGAATCGGTTGGGCATGGTGGTTCCTCTCATCGGTGGCGGGTGCGGTGCCTCCATTGACCCACCACCGCGCTCGGCGGCACTCAGCCGGGAGGCTCGGCTGCAGCCCGTCGGTTCGATGCCTGTGGACGCGGGTCCGGACCGTCGAGCGCCCGAATAGGATCCGGGGCGTGACGACATCGACGCCCCGCGAGCTCGCGGTGGAGCTTGGGTACCGGGACGAGACGCGTCCGGGCGCGGTCGTTCGCAGGTACCTGCGACAGCGGTACCCGGAGCACCCGAAGCACGAGCGCGCGCATTGGCCGCCGCGATTTGTCGTGACAGCTTTGAACGGCTGGATAGGGGAGCTGCGAAAGACACAGCGCTACCTGTGCGAGAGCGGCTGCTCGAGGCCGCGGCAATCGTATGATGAGAACTCCGCTTGAACGAGGAGAATGCAATGAGCACGGCGCCGGGTTGGTACGACGACGGTCAAGGACAACGACGCTGGTGGGACGGAACGAAGTGGACCGAGAAGACCAGCGACAGCGCTGTTGTCAGTGCCCCCTCGGGCTTCGCGGCTCGTGTCGCGGGCGGGATCTTCAGCAAAGCGAAGGACGCGGCGGGGCAAGCGGCGTCGGAAGTTCGTGACAACCTGACGAATGCGGTGTCAGGGGCGGCGAGGGCTCGTAGGGACCTAGAAGCTTCTGACGTTCTCCAGCCCGAGTTGGCTCAGCCCCTCTACGAGGTTGTCAGTCACATTGACGGGAAGAACGCCACCGTTCGACTATGGCCCGATCGCCTCGAGTGGGAACGAGGGCGAGGAGTGTCAGGAGTCAAGGTCGCTCTTGGCATCATGACTTCTGGTGCTTCGTTTCTCGCAACCGGCGTCAAAGGCGGTAAGGACGCGTACGAGATGCTCCCGCTCGAGCATGTTTCTGGCGTGGGGAACAAGAAGGACGGCCTGCTCTACCATCGCGTGGAGGTAGGGACAGCGGGGGGAACGGTTAGCTTCCGCGTCAAGCGCGAGGACGCGGCCCAGTTCCGGGAGGCGATTCTGCAGCAGCTGCGCGCGCGCGCCGCAGCGCCCACGATCGTCGAACTCGCCGCCCCTGTCGGCGCTGCGCCGAGCTTGCCTGCGCAGCCGGATCACATGCAGCAGCTTCAACAGCTTGGAGCACTTCGTGACGCCGGCGTCCTCTCAGAAGAGGAGTTCGCCGCGAAGAAAACCGAGATACTCGCGCGCATGTGAGAGGGCGAAGGTCGCCGCCCGAACGCGAAGAGACTGACTGTTGCTCCCTCTCCGCATGACCATCCGCGTACCGGAACCGCCTCTTGCTGCAGCGCCTGCAACCGCGAACGCCAGCAGTACATGAGGGAGGGGCGTCGCCAGCTGGCGCCGTCCCTCCCTTCCGTACTGCTGGCGTGATCGCGCTAGTTCGTCTTTTCGAAGATCGTTCCATCGCCGAACGACGCCACGCCGCCGTGGAAGGAGTCGGGAACCTCGAAGGCCACTTGTCCCTGCGCCGTCTGACCCGCCCCCAAGGTCACGCTCGGCATCTCCGTCAGCCCTTCGACGAGCGTTGTCGAGTCGTACACGTTTCCGCTCGCGTCCGAGAGCGCCAGATCGTAGGCGACAGTGCTTGCGTCGACGCCAGCCGTCGTTGCGACAACATGCACCGTCACCACGACGTATTTCTTGCCCGCGTCGGGTTGCTCGAACTCATTGGAGGAGACGAAGTTGTCGTTGTAGGAGTCGACCCATTCTTGGTAGTCGGCCTTCGTACCATCGATTCGGTTCGTGCTCTCCATGTCGAACTTGTTGCCCGCAGGCGCGGGAGCTGCGACAGACGACCCAAGCGGCGGTTGTGCCGTCAGGGAGACCACTGTTCCCGGGGCGATTTCGCTGCTGGCAGCGGGATCCTGAGCGGTGACCGTCTGATCATCGTCCGCGCCATTTGCGTCGAAGAGAAGGTCCTGACTCTCGAGTTCTTTCTCAGCAGCGGAGACGGTCATCCCGACCACATCCGGTGCGCTGACCTTCGTCGGCGCGGCTTTCGTCGCGTGAGCGGCAGCAGGCGTGTCAACTGCGACGCTCGGGGTTGTGGAAGCACCGCCGCCGTAGATCGCTCCAAACAGAGATGCCAGCAGGATGCTCGCGCCACCGAGAATGGTCGCCGGAAGTCCCCTGCCGGTTCCTCGACGCAGCGCGATGATCCCAAACACGAGCGCGAGGATGCCGAGCACGAAGCCGACGTACAGCAAGCCGGGAATGAATGCGAGGGCCACTGCAATGATTCCGAGGATCAGCCCCGCCTTCCCGAGCCCTCCTCGTTGAGCCGGTGGAGCGGGCAGCGGGGCATACGGTCCCAGCGGCGGCTCTGAGTAGTTGTTGGACATGGCAGTGCTCCTGATGCTGAGTCGGGTTCAGGTCTCCGTCCAGCCTACGGTTGCTGTGCGTTCACCAACAAACTGGCAATGGCCCCAGTACGCGGGAGACGCGAGGCGGAGCGCTTTTTCCGCCGTGAACTCCGGCACGACCTTCGACGCAAACGCCCGTCGCGGCCACTCCACGTCTATCGTCCGCCCGACCGGGAGGCCGGGGCCGGCCCCACGACGTCGCCCCAGCCGTCCAGGTCCGCGTGATCCGGGCCTCCCGGCAGTGTCGCTCCGGCGTCCTGAACCGGCCAGGCGTGTGATGCCGAGGCCGGCGCCACGGGCGCGCGCTGCGGCCGGACCTGGGCGAACACCGGCTGGTCGTTCCCGAGCACACGGGAGGCCACGGCGAGGACCGACGGGCTGACGCGGGGGAGGACCCGCGGTGCGACGAAGCGCGCGACGACCTCGGCGACGCCGCCCCACAGCACGAACATCACCGGCGTCCACGGGGTGACGCCCGCCGATGCCGTGGTGTCCGCGTTGATCGACGCGGCGGAGAGCGCGGCGTGCGCGACGACCGTGCCGAGGACCATCGTGAGGAGGCCAACCAGCAGGTACGCGGCCGGTGTCAGCGCCCAGTCGAGGACCGGCCGTGCGGCCGCCGAACGTCGCACGGCGAGTCCGAGCCCACCCAGGAACACGCTCACGACCGCGGCGAGGACCGCGAGCCACAGCCAGCCCGTGCCCGAGAACACGGTGAGGGTGTGTGGCGTGCTCGTGTCGGAGCCGCCCAGCGACAGCAGGCGACCCACCGAGTCCGAGACGCCGGCACCGCCGAACAGCCCGAGCGCCACGACCACGACGGCCACGTTCCCGATCACCAGGGGGAGCACAGGAGCTGCGGTGTTCTGCTCGACGGCGGCCACCACGATGAGGGCGACCGTCACCAGCGCGGTGAGCGCGGCGAACTGCGTCATGACGACGCGCACGACGCCGAACCACGCGGCGAGGGCGCTGCTCAGCGTCGCCACGACGATCGCCCGCGCGAGGAAGCTCGCGATCGCCCCGACGAGGAACGCCACGAGGACCGCGCCAGCACCGAGCCCGCTGATGGTGCTGACCGCCGCGCCGCTCCCGCCGGGGATCCGGACCGGGAGGACCAACCCGGCCACCAGCGTCAGGACCGCCAGCACGACGCCTGACAGCAGCGACATCGCGACGTGCTGCGTCAGCGAGCGCGGTCGCGTGATCCGGCGGCTCAGCACGACGATCGCGATGATCTGCGCCGCGGCGATGAAGAGGGGCACGAACCCGATCGCGATCGAGCCGGCGAACTGGACGATGAGTGCGCCCTGGCCGCTGATCCCGAGGCGGCCGAGGTCGGCCAGCAGGATCAGCTGGACCGGGGTCGCGGCGATGTCGCTGATGCTCGTCAGGGTGTCGGAGAGGTTCGCGGTGCCCGAGCCGGTCGTGGTCTCGGTGTGCGGCGCGAGGAGGGCGGCGAGGAGCATCGTCAGGATGCCGATGGCGTACGCGGCGATGAAACCGCCGACGCCGACGAGGGCCGCGCGGACCCAGTGAGCCGCGGACATCGTTGCGAGTGCCCTGCTGATGCGTCGAGCGGGTCTCGGCGCCGTTGCGTCTCTCGGAGTGCCGTAGCTCATGTGAATCCCCCTCGGCTCTGGTGCTCGGGGTCATCCTGGCAGAGCGCTCAGCCGCGGCGCCAGGGCGCACCTCGCCGTGGTTGTCGTGTGTAGCTCTAGGCGAGCGCAAGGAGTTCGGAACCCGAGCTGCCGTTCGTGCGTCAGTCGATCGCTCGCGGCCTCGGCGAGGTGGCATTCAGGGAGACTCTCGCAGTGGTGTAGTTCTGACGAGTGCGACTGATACGGAGGTCATCGACCAGCCGCGCCAACAACTCGTCGTACGCCTTCCGGTACCCGTCGAGGACGTCGACGCCGATGTGGTCGTGCGGAGCGAGGGTGAAGTGCTGCTCCCATCCCGGCTGCCAACCGATGTCCTGTCGACACCAGGCCTGACTTCGTCTGTACGAGCTGCTGATGATCTTCGCGTCTGAACCCCAGGCGCCGAAGGTACTGAAGCTCCGCGACATCAAGTTCTCGTAGGCGGCAGACACTGCTCGCGAGAACAAGGGGGCTGCACAGTAGAAGTCGCTGTCCAGGTGCCGCTTGAGCGCCACGATGTCGGGTGGCGCATCGTCACGCCAGCTTCCGATGAACGTGACATAGCACATCAGCCGATTCAGATTCGGAACCAACTGCTGGTAGTAGTCGACGCGAAGCCTGAGCAGCTCGGAGTTCCGCGACTGCCGCTTGGTTATGACGATACCGAGCACCGCGACCAGGATCGGCGTCAGTGCGGTGCCGATCGCCGTGACGACGGTCGTCCAAGCGCCAATGTTCACCCGGGAAGCTTCCCGTGACCGTGCTCTCCTTCGAGCGACGACACGCTGCCGGGATCGGACCTCCTGAGTGCCCCACGGGCGGGAGGCTGTTCTGAGGCCCTACTGGGCCTCATGACGCGCCTTTCGGCTGTTAGCGTTCGTTCATGCCGGACGACGGACTGATGGGCGAGTTACGAGCCTTCGTATCCGAACGCGATTGGGGCCAATTCCACAGTGCGAGCAACCTCGCCAAGAGCGTCTCGATCGAGGCGGGGGAGCTCCTCGAGTGTTATCAGTGGAGCGACGATGCGCCGCTCGAGAACGTGCGTGGGGAACTCGCTGACGTGTTGACCTATTGTCTGATGCTCGCGGACCGACTGGGGCTCGACCCGGAGGCGATCATCAGGACGAAGCTCGAAGAGACCCGCCAGAAGTACCCGGTCGACCGAGCGAAGGGCCGGAGCACGAAGTATGACCGGCTTTAGCATCGAGCGCCTGCCGTTCGACGCTGCGCGGGTCCAGGCGTGGCGCGAGCTCGATCCCCGGTTCACGAACTGGCCCGTCGTCTACGTTCTCGACGATGGCAAGCGTGTGTACGTGGGCGAGACTCGCAACGCGGCGGCGCGTATGCGCCAGCACCTCGAGTCCGAGGAACGCGGCTCTCTCGGCGCCGTGCGCGTGGTGCTCGATGACACGTTCAACAAGTCCGTCTGTCTCGACCTCGAGTCTCGATTGATTGGACTCTTCGCGGGTGAGGGCAAGTACGCGGTGCTCAACCGCAATGAGGGCATCGTCGACGCGGACTACTACGCCCGCGCCAGATATCGCGAGAAGTTCGACGCGATCTTCGAAGCGCTCCGCGAGCAGAAGCTCTTCACCCGCAACGTCGCGGAGATCGAGAACAGCGAACTGTTCAAGCTCTCGCCGTTCAAGGCTCTGAATCAGGATCAAGCTGTCGCCATCGAAGACATATTGGAGGGCTTGTTCGAGGACCTGGAGAGCGATACTGGCGACATGATCGTGATCCAGGGCGCGCCCGGCACTGGGAAGACCGTCGTCGCGGTTTACCTGATGAAGCTGCTCAGTGACATCGCGCGGGGCATCGACATCGACGAATTGGACGGCGATTCCCTGTTCAGCGACTTCTTCGTGGCTGACAACCACGAATTGCTGCAGGGCTTCCGCATGGGCCTGGTCGTGCCGCAGCAGGCGTTGCGCGCTTCTCTCCGGAGGGTCTTCGCCAAGACGCCGGGGCTCCACCCGTCGATGGTGCTCACGCCGTTCGATGTCGGGAAGAGCAGCGAAGACTTTGACCTGTTGATCGTCGACGAGGCGCACCGCCTGAATCAGCGGGCGAACCAGGCGTCGGGCCCGCAGAACAAGAGCTTCGGCGAGATCAACGCGGCACTTTTCGGGAGCGACGCCGACCACTGGACGCAGCTCGACTGGATCCGCCGGAAGAGCACGAATCAGATCCTCCTCATCGACTCCGAGCAGAGCGTGCGGCCGGCGGACCTCCCGAACGAGCTGCAGGTGAACGTGATCGCCGAAGCGCGTGAGCATCACCGGTACTACCGTCTGCTCTCCCAGATGCGAGTTCGCGCGGGCGAGGACTATGTGGAGTACGTCCGGGCCATCATGCGTGACGAGAATCCCGCTCCGCAGATGTTCGCGGACTACGAGTTCCGCATGTTCGACGACCTTGGCGAGATGCACGACGCCATCCGGGTGCGAGACGAGCAGTACGGTTTGTCGCGACTGGTTGCGGGATATGCGTGGCCGTGGAAGAGCAAGAGGGATCCGTCCGCCTACGACATCGAGGAAGACGGGCGCCGGCTTCGCTGGAACCAGACGCAAACGGACTGGATACATTCGGCAGGCGCCGTCGACCAAGTGGGCTCGATTCACACTGTTCAGGGGTACGACCTGAACTACGCTGGCGTTATCATCGGACCGGACCTCCGCTACGACGAGCACGCCGGGCGTATCGTATTCGATCGTTCGAGCTACTTTGACAAGAAGGGCATGGAGAACAATCCACGGCTGGGGATGACGTACTCCGACGAGGATCTGTTGCGCTTCGTGTCGAACATCTACGCGGTGCTGCTGACTCGTGGTATCCGCGGCACTTACCTGTGGATCGCCGATCGCGCGCTCCGTCAGAGGTTTCGCGACTATGCTTGGTCTGAATCCGGGGCCTCGCCGCGCCGAGGTGCGTGACTCGCCGGTGGTGTCGCTTTTCGCCTTCATCGACCCTTCAAAGTGAAGATCCTGGGGTCATCCTGATGCCGACGAAGAAGTTCCGCATGACGAACGCCGAGAACGGCAGGGCGACGACGGCGTGGATGATGATCAGGCCGGTCGCGGTGTCGAACAGGCGGACGTGTCCCTGGCACGATCGCTGAAATAAGCGGGGGCCACGCAGCACGCTAGGACTCGTCGTCCGCCTTCTTCGACCCGCTGCGCGGCATGATCCGCTCCGCGAACGCGAGCGCCGCCTCTCCGGCTGCGGACCGCGCCTTGGTGACTGCCGCATCTCCGAGGCGCTTCGCACCGTCGATGCCGCTCTCACCCGCGTCGATGGCCTTGTCCCTGATTTCGAGCGCTGCGGCCGACCACCGCTTTGACTCCAGAGCCTGCCCGGCGCTCTCGATGCCCAGATGGCCGTGGAACTGGGTGACGCCGCTTGCCATCTGATTCCTGGAATCGACCACGACGTGCGCATTCAACGGGTGGAGCAGCACATTCGAGTTGGCCCGCTCGGCGGCGTCGTCCATGCGGCTCAGGATCTTCGTCGTGCTCGTCTTGATCAGGTCGCGACGTGCTTCGCGTGTGAGGGCCAGCGCGGTCCGGTGGTCGTCGATCTCGCCAGGGGTTGCTTCGAGCACTCGATCGAGTTCGAGCACGGAGTGGGCGTCCTGCAATTGGAAGCAACGTGCGACGACCGCCAACCAGTCTCCGACTGATGCCTTGGCCGCCTCGGAAGCGGCTGCGAGATCGCCCATCTTCGACTTGCCCTCGAGCTTCTCTGCAACCGCGTCGAGCTGCCGGAGCGCGTACGCCTGGACGGTGTCAAGCATGACGGACGTGTGCTGCACCTTCTGCCACGTCGTGTCCGGGACGCGACCCATGTTCTCGCGGACCCGGAGCGCATCGGTGAGAGCGAGGTCGACGCCGATCATGTCGGCGAACACTGCGTCCTTCTGCGCCCGAAGGATGTCGTCGACCTTTTCATCGATCTTCGCGAGGTAGTCCGTCACCTCGTCCATTGCCTGCTGCATGGCGACCTGCGCCATGATGCCGGCGGCGCCAGCAAGCAGGGCTGGATTTGCCGCGAGCGCGCCGGGACCCTTCGCGATCTCGAGAATGCTTTTGATCTTCCCGTTCTCCGTCACGATCGCGCGACCGACGCCGGGTTTTGAGCCCTTCATCAGCGGCAGGTTCTTCGCGGCCTCTGCCGATTCTTTCGTCAGCTTCACCCAGCGGCCGGACTGGGCGACACCGTCCGCAGCGGCCTGCGCGAGGGCGCTCGCGGCGCCGGATGACTGCCGGCGGAGTCTGTGGAGGTCAAGCTCACGGGAGGGAAGACCGGTGCTGGACAGGAAGCGCTCCACCGCTGCCGGATCCCCGATTACGGCCAGGCCGGTGCCGTCGTTGATCAGCTCTACTTCATCGTTCATCGTTCTGCTCCTCGGAATGGAGAGGTGTTCGGGTGGTTGTTCGGGAAAGCAGTTCGGCACGGACGCGGGCGTACGCAGTCTCGCCATCTCGGTCGGGCGTAGCAATCCGCACGACGGGTGCGTATCCCAGCGCCGGGAGGGCAATGTCCCGCAGTGCATCGTTGTAAGCGCGCTGCCGCTGGCGGCCGCCGGGGCCGAAACCAACGGCCGGGCGGTGCGCATATTGGCGATCGGCTCGACTCGACCACTCGTCACACAGCTGGAGGTACTCGTTGAGGTCAAATCCGAGCGACAGTTGCGGCGGGTACGCCACGAGCGTTCGGCGCCGTGCCGTTGTGAAGTGCTGTAACTCATCGATCTCGACGACCGTCCGGGTCGCGACGTGGAGGAAGTCTCCGCGCAGGGGTGTCGGACGCTTGGCTGCGAGCTCGTCTTCGTTCCCACCGAGGTCGAGGTAGATACCACGGAGAAGCGAGACCGTCTCGGGCGCGGCATCGCGGAGGTCCAGGTGCCCTCGTTGGGTGATCGCCGGGACGACGTTGCGTTCGAACCGCAGTCCGTCCGCTGCCGCCAGCTGCTCGATCCGTCGTTCCGTGTCACCGACCGGCATGGGACTCACCGCCGGCCCCGTTGCACGATGTTGGCGAACCCACGATCGTCGGAGGGCAACGTCCGCTTGGACAACGGCCCGTGTGCATGGCCGACGTTTCTTGCATCACAGTCGGGCGAGGAGCTCCGCCTTCTTCGGCGCGAACTCCTCCTCAGTCAGGATGCCAGCCTTCGCCAGGTCGGCCAGCTTGGTGAGTGCCGCGAACACCTCGTCCTGGGACAACGAGGAAGGTGCCGCGGCAGGGACCGGCGTTGGTGCAGTCTCCGCCGCCTGCACAGCCGGTACTGACGAAGTCAGAACCGCACTCGTCGCCGGACGGGCCATGACGGCGACGGGAGCTACGTCGACGGGAGAGGATTCGGCCTCTCGGTTGATCGGCCCGCCGTCAGGCTCGGTGATGACCGGTAACGCTGGTGCACCGATGCCGAAGTCCGCGGCGTCCGACGTGCCGTCGAGGACGGCGTCCACAGACTCAGCGGCCGACGCAAACGAGGCGGCGGACGCACGACGTGCGGCGTGCGCGGACTCCAGCGTTTCGAAGATGGACGACACCACGGCCTCCTGCGACGCCAACCAATGCGGCATCCACACCCGCTGCACGCTCGGCCAGTGCATGAGGTTCTCGAGTACCTCGAGCGGCAGGGCATCGCGGTCGGCGACCGTCGAGCGCGACGCCCAAGCAGGTGTGTCGAGCAGGACGGCCATCAGCGGCTCGTCTGGTGCGGACGGG
The DNA here is from genome assembly GCF_003234815.2 of Curtobacterium sp. MCBD17_035. Taxonomy (NCBI): domain Bacteria; kingdom Bacillati; phylum Actinomycetota; class Actinomycetes; order Micrococcales; family Microbacteriaceae; genus Curtobacterium; species Curtobacterium sp. MCBD17_035. Next base: position 1,111,404 of record NZ_CP126279.1, read on the forward strand.
TGCACCAGACGATGTCGACCTTGAAGTCGGACAGGCCGGTCATTGCTCGTTCCTTCTTTGTTCGGTTGCGCGAGGCGAGCGGAGGGGCGGTTCGGGTCGTCGCTCGGCCTGCTTGCTCACCGTGGCATGAGCCACCGTCATATGCTGGAGTCGTTGCGGACAGGGCGCGGAAGCAGCCCCGGTCCGCTTCAGCCAGCGAAGGTGCGAACCGTCTCGCGGATTGCGTCAGCGTGCTCGTAGATGTCCTCGAGTGCGTCGATCGGGTGACGCGTCTCGTTCTTCTCCTGGTCGAACAAGCCGAGGTACTTCTGCTTTTTGCCGTTGAACCAGAGCCGCGCGACCGGCTTGCGGTTGTTGTTGTCGAGCAGCACGGCGAAGTACGACTTCTGATCGCGGTGTGTGACGCGGTAGGGCTTGACCTCGCTGCAGGCGATCGCCTTGACGATCTGGTAGCCCTCGAGCTCCTCCTGGGTCGTGACGACGTCAGAGGGCTGCTCGAGGTTCTCCTCAGCGATGGCTTGGCTTTGAACGCTCTCGACGGACGCTTCGAAATGGGGTGCGGCGAAGGAGCTGCCGAGGGCAGTCTTCAGGCGGTCGTTCACCTGTTCGTTCAGAAACTGCTTGATGGCCTTCGAGACCAGTGTGGTGAACTGCTCGCGCACCTTCTGCGTGTACATACCGTCGTAGACGCGGGTGGTCAAGAACTTGATGAAATCGTCGGATGGCTCGCGGAGTTGTGCGGCCAGCGCGCGCTTCAGGGACCCTACGTACTTCAGCTCTTCGGCGGCACTGATGATCGAGTCGAGATCAAAGCTCTCCTTGGTGAGCTTCTGCAGCTCCGGGAGCAACGTCTCGTCGATGTCGCCGAGGTCGAGCACGAGGAACGGCTTGTCGTCCATCTTGTTCGGAGCGTCGAGGTCCGTGTAGAAGTTGTAGACCTCACCGTTGGTGAGGATGGCGATCCGGGCGTTGGTGACGGAGAAGTACCGGAACAACTGAGAGGCGTGCTCGATCTTCAGCGGCTCGGTCGACTTCTTGCACTCGATCAGGATCTGGACTTCGCTGTCCCGCATGATCGCGTAGTCGACCTTCTCGCCGCGCTTCACGCCGACGTCGGCGGTGAACTCCGGTACCACCTCGAGGGGATTGAACACGTCGTACCCGAGGATCGTCGAGATGAACGGCATCACGAACGCGTTCTTCGTCGCCTCTTCGGTCTCGATGGCCTGACGTTGATTCTGGACCTTCGTCGCGAGAGCTGCCAGACGTTCTTCAAATTCCACTGTGAGCCTTTCCTCGGGTGTTCGTATTGTGGAGCAACTCGTGCTCCATGACTAGTGCGTCCTTCGAGAGGTTCGCGGGTCGGCCGAGCACCCTCAGTGCACACCGACCCAGAGCCCGTCCCGGGCTCGTGTCATTCCGACGTACAGCTCCCGGCGATCGAGCGCGTGTCGTTCTCGGTCCGATTCACGGGCGTCGGCCTTCGGGCGTTCGTCGAGCAGCGAGGTCCGGACGCGGGGGAGCAGGACCTGCTTGAACTCGAGACCCTTCGCGCGCTTGATCGTCCCGACTTTCACGGCGGCGATGGGAATGCCGTTGTACTTCTTCAACGACACACTCGCAATGCCTGCCTCCGCGAGCGCGGTCATCACTCGGTCGGCGTCGGTGTTCGTCCTGGTGAGGATGCCGATGTCGCCGAGACTGGTGTCGACGAGGCGGAGTACCTCGCGAACGCGCGGGACGATGGCGTCGTCGTGCTCCGCCCAGGACGGGAACCGTCGGATGACGGGCGCGGGCCCGGTCTTGGTGACCGCGGACACGGCGTCTCCGGACCCGTCGACACCTTCGATGTCGACGTAGTCGTCGCCGGCGACGAGGTCCTTGGCGAACGCCAGGATCTCTGCCGTGTTGCGGTGATTGACATCGAGCACGACGCCACGCCCCGCGACACTGATTCCGATCTCGCCGAGCGTGTACCCGCCGGGGTAGATGGTCTGCTGGCCGTCACCGATGAGGGTGAGCCCGTCCGGCCGGTTCCCGACGAGCGCGTGCAGCATCGCGACCATGGCACACGACAGGTCCTGCGCCTCGTCGACGATGACGGCCTCGTAGTCACGTAGAGGGTCGGCTCGGAGCGAATCGCGTGCGAGCAGGATGACGTCTGCGTAGTCGACGACGCCGCGGCGGCGGAGGCTCTCGTCATAGGCCGAGTACAGGTCCCATACCGCTTGCCGCTGATCGAGCGTCAACGGGTGCTTGCGGCCAACCCGAGCCAGGTCCGCGTACTCCTCGAACCGCGTGAGCCCGCGTCCCTTGATCACAGAGCCGATCTCGTCCTCCCAGTACGCGAACGAGAACCGCTTGGATCGGAGGGGGCTGTCGGCGTCGACTCCGTTCCATGCCTCGTACAAGGCTCGCTTCGCCTCCATGCCGTCGAGGCGGGCAGGGACCGCGCGGTCCTTGAGGACTTTGATCGCGAACTGGTGGATACCGCTGAAGTCGACGCGGTCCTTCACATCAGGTGCAAGCCGCGTGAGCAGGCTGCCGAGTACCGCCGGCAGCGTTCGGATGTACGTGGCGACGAGGACTCGTTGGCCAGTGCTGCGAGCCAGGTAGGCAGCCCGGTGGAGACCGACCACGGTCTTGCCGGTGCCAGCAGCGCCGCGTATTCGAGACGGGCCGTTGAAGTTGCGGCGCACGAGCTTCGCCTGCGCTGGGTCGAGCGTGGCCATCCACGCCTCGATCGGTGCGTCCAACATGCCGGTGACCAGGTCTGCCTCAAGCTCCTCGGCAGCACGGTGCTCGACGCCCGAGAGGTCGAGCGGGGTCCTCGGTAGCACCGGTGTCGGCACGGTGAGGTCGGGGATGTCCTCATCGAGCGCTCCGTTCATCGGGGCGAAATGCCGCATACACGCGAGCAGGACCGCATCCACCTGCGGGCCCGGTAACCGCCGTTGGTACGCGGTGATGTGCGCGATGAGATCGAGGGCGCCCCGGACGTCGACCGACGCGACCTCGGCGCGAATGCCCTTACGACCGGCAAGCGCGACGACCGCGTGGACCTCGTTCGGCGCGAGGCCGACTTCGGCGAGGACCGCCTCCGCCCCGTATCTCAGGTCCGCGAGGCGCGCTATGTCGTCGGTCACATCCTCCTGGCCGCGGAACATGCGCCCGTCGCTGATCGCGGTTTCACTCCAGGCTTTCGTGTCGACGATGAACACGCCACCCGGTCCGACGACGACCATGTCGACCTGGGCGTGCCGGCTTCCGGGCCAGCGGCGGTCGGCCAACAGGTGATAGCCGATCGCGCCCAGCGGGGCAAGGAGACGTGCGGTCTCCTCCTCCGTCCGATGGGCGATGGCGAACCGCTTAGCGGTCGCCCGCGCGACCCCGGCGGCAGTCTCGAGCGCCGCAGCGCGCCGCAGCTGCCGTTGTGCTTCGACGCCAGCGGATTCCCCTGCGATCACGACCCCGACCCCTCATCTGTCGGCTGATGAGACTCGTACCGACCGCAAACCAGTTTGACGGGACGGACGTCCTGTGTGGGAGTACCCGTTCGGGGGTGGGCTACGCGACGAGCTCGGCGGTCTTCCGAAGCGCCGCGACGAATCGCTCTTTCGCCCCGCGTTGAGCGAACGACTGCCCGGCAGGATGCACCGTCCGGATCACTCGGTACTGGTCGCCGATGATCAGGTCGAGGTGCGCGTCCCATGCCTGTTGTGCCTTCTGGCCGGCGAGGACGATGACGCGGAGGTTCGGGAGCACGTTGAGAAGTCCGCGGAGCTCGACGGCGCCCTGCGCGAGCTCCGCGCTGCTCGGCTTGACCGAAGCGCGGCCGAGTACCCACGGCACGATGTTCCATGCGAGAGCGTGGTCGTGAAGCCCGACGTCGTTCCGGGTGGTCCACACGTTCTGTGCCGTCGGGTCGTCGTTGTCCACGGAAATGAAGCCGCTGCCGCCCCACTCCGGAACGGTCTTCGGGCCTGGTGCCTCGAGCAACAGCAGCGCTCGGGCCGCCACGCCTGATTCCGCCGGGTCGAAGTGAGGGATCACGATCCCTGGCTGCAGCGCTCGTCGGCGCTCCTCGACCTCACGGGCCCACGCCTCGAGCGGCAGCGTCTCTTTTGCGGTGCCGAGCATCGCATTGCGGTCCGCGAGGACATCCGGATCACGCAGTCCGCGGGGCGCGTCGAGGAACATGGAGCGAGCGTAACGAGAAGGAATGCTTGTCAGGCTGCTTCGTCGATGGGCCACACCGTTCCTGGCATCCGCGAAGGCGCTTTTGCCGCCCCGATGGACCTTGTTTGCCCTGTGGCTTGCGGGCATTGGCTTTCCGGCCGCGGAGCAAGTGGCGGTAGCAAGGACTCACCCCGGGATGCTGGCTCCATGCCCGCTCGACTCTCGTGTCACTCGTGTCGTCGAGATCCGGATGCCCAGCTACCGATTGCGACCGATGACGCCGCGCGCCGGAGGGACCGTCACGAGTAGGGCGATGATGGCCGCGCCGACCTCGACCAAGACCATGAGTCAGACCCCCTGCGGGACGGTACGAGCAGCAGCCGAAGCGTCGGACACGCGTCGAGTGACCCTGCGTGTGGATGAAGCTGCACGGTGGCACATGGAATATCAGTAGGAACATGCGACGTCCCGCTGTAGGGAAGCTCAACGACACACAGAAGGGCCGCTCCGGCAGCGCCGGCGCGACCCTTCGAAGTGACTCCGCTCAGTACTGCCCCAACGACAACCCCCGCTGGAAGAACCGCTGCGCGAACCCGAACAGCAGCGCGGTCGGCAGGGACACCAGGAGCGCCGCGGTCAGGATGATCGTGAACCCGGGCCCACCACCCTCGACGGACTGCAACGCGTTGAGCAGGGGCATCACGGGCCGGGTGGACGGGCTCTGCGTCAGGATGAGCGCGATGAGGAAGTCGTTCCACACCCACGTCGCCTGCAGGATGAACACGACGACCAGCGCGCTCCGCGACATCGGCAGGTAGATCCGGGTGAAGATCCGCCAGACGCCGGCGCCGTCGACGACCGCGGCCTCGAACACGCTCGGCGCGATGCCGACGAAGAAGTTCCGCATGACGAACGCCGAGAACGGCAGGGCGACGACGGCGTAGATGATGATCAGGCCGGGCGCGGTGTCGAACAGGCCGATGTCGGCGTAGACGGAGAACCAGGGGATGAGCATCATCTGCAGCGGGAACACCGTGCCGCAGAAGATGATGAAGAACCAGAAGAACCCGTGCCGCACCTTCAGCACGATGACCGCGAACGCCACGGCGGCCCCGAGCGCGACGGCAATGATCGGCGCGACGATCGCGTACACGGCGGTGATCCCGAGGCCGGAGGGCACGTCGGTGTTCTGGAACACCGCGATGACGTTGTCCCACAGGCCGACGGGCGAGCCGGCACTCCACAGGTTGTCTCCGGAGTACGAGGCGGAGCTCTTGCTCGCGTTCGCGAACAGCAGGTAGATCGGCACGAGCCACAGCAGGCCCATGGCGCCGAGGATCACGTAGCGGGGCATGGTCGACCGCATCAAACGGCCCTCCGTTCCGGGGCCGAGGCCCGAGCTGTGGCCGAGGCCGGAGCCGCGGCTGAAGCCGCGGGTGCGGCCCCGACCGTCTCCCGAGGCGAGGCATCGGACGGACCGCTGGCGGACCTCCCGGCCGAGCCGCCGGACGCGCCGGTCCCGCCGTCGCCACCGCGCGTACGCCGGGAGGCCCGACCCGCGCCCGCCCCACCGCGTGCCGCTCCGTCACCCGAGGAGTCCCCGATCGCGAGCTGGCGCCGCAGGTAGATGACGCTCGCGGCGACGGTGATGACGCTGAGGAAGATCGCGACGGCGGACCCGAGCCCGTACTGACTGTTCGAGAACGTGTCGCGGTACATGGTGACGCCGAGGGTCTCGGACACCCGGTTCGGCCCGCCCTGCGTCATGGCCTGGACGATGTCGAACGTCTTGAGGCTGTTGACGATCGACAGGCCGACCACGATGGTCGTGGAGGGCCGGAGCAGCGGCCAGATCATGTACCGGAACATGCGCCAGCCGGAGGCGCCGTCGACGCGCGCGGCCTCGAGCGGCTCCTTGGGGATCGACTGCAGGCCGACGGTGAACAGCAGCGCGTTGACGCCGATGCCCTGCCACGACGCGGCGAGGATCATCACCACGGTGTTGAGCGGGGCCACCTGGAGCCAGCGGATGTCGCTGCCGGGCAGGTGCAAGAACGCGAGTGCCTGGGACAGTGCACCGCCGTTCTGCAGCACGAAGTTGAACAGGATGCCGACCGCGACGCCGGAGAGGGCGTAGGGGATGAGGAACGGCACGCGGAGCCAGGCGGCGCCCTTGAGGCCGAATGACAGGTAAGCGACGAGGAGCCCGATCCCGACGGGGATGAGCAGCGAGCCGCCGACCCAGATCAGTGTGTTGAGGAGCGCGGTGGTGAACACCGGGTCCGTGAACATCGAGGCGTAGTTGGCGAGCCCGACGAACGACGCGCTGCCGAGGCCCGTGTACGACGTGAAGCTGAGGTACACGGTGTAGAGGACGGGGAGGTAGAGGACCAGGACCACCACGGCCGCGCCTGGGCCGAGGAAGGCCCAGGCGGCGGCCTGGTAGTTGGTCGATTTGCGGTCGGCCATCGGTTACTTGTGGCTCTTCCAGTACTGCGCGGCGACCTGCTGGATGCCCGACAGGTACTTCTTCGGGTCACCGGGGTTCGTCATGAACCCGGTGAACTGGTCGAGCGCCTCGGTCAGGATCTGCTGCGGCGTGGCCTCGTAGTAGCGCAGGTACGTCTCGTACTTGCTGTTGTTCGACAGTTCCTTGCTCGCGTCGACGAAGGTCTGCGTCGCCGCGGTGGCCTTCGGGTTGTACGGCAGGTTGTTCTGCTGCTTCGACCAGGCGGTCTGCGCCTTCGCGGTCATCCACCAGGCCGAGTACTTGAGCCCGAGCTGCTTCTGGGACGACTTCTCGGGCACGCACGCCGGCGCGGTCTCGATGGCGACGGGGGTCTTGGCCTGCGCCGGGTTCACCTTGGGGATCGTGAACACGCCCCAGTCGGTTCCGGGCTTGAGGCCGACCTGGTCGATCGTCGACGCGTACCAGGTGCCGAACGGGATCATGGCGAGCTTGCCGTCCTTCATCTGCGTCTCGGGCGCCGTCTTGGAACCCGGGTCGCTGAAGTACCCCTTCTTCTCCATGTCGAGCCAGGTGTCCATCACCTTGACCACGCGCGGATCGGTGTACGAGACCTTGCCGGTCGAGAGGCCCTGGTAGAGGTTCAGGTCCGTGCCGGCGAGGAGGATCTGGAACCACACGAACGCCCAGGGGTCGCCACCCGAGCTCCAGAACGGCGAGATGCCGTGCTGCTTGAGGACCGCGGCGTCGGACATCATCTCGGCCCAGGTCGTCGGCGGCGTCAAGTTGTACTTGGCGAACATCGACTTGTCGTAGTACATGACCCAGTCGTCGACGCTGATCGGGGTGCAGTACTGCTTGCCGTCGATCGTGTAGAGGCTCTTGACGCTCGGGGCGATCTGGCCGTTCGCGATCGCCTTCTTCCAGATGCTCGAGGTGTCCGCGACGAGGCCCTGGTCGACGAGCTGCTTGAGCTGGTCGCCGGTGTGCCAGGTGAACAGGCCCGGCGTCTTGTTCGTCCGGAACGACTGCTTGACGAACGCCTGGAACGCAGGCTGGTCCGCGTAGGTCGAGGACTTGAGCGAGACGCCGATGTCCTTCTGCGACACCTTCGAGAACGACTTGAAGTCCCACGACTTGTCGTTGACGAAGCTCAAGGTGCCGGTGGTGGTGTTCGACGAGCTCGACGACGAACACCCGACGAGCACCGCTGATGCCGCCAGGGTCATCGCGATGACCGGTAGCAATCGCTTCATTTTCACGCTGAACTCCCTTGTTCTCGGCTCGGTGCACGCGTCTCGCCGCTCGTGGAACTCAGTGCGAGGAGTGCGGATGCAATCCGTTGGTATCGTTACCAGGCGCTGACAGTAACATGCGCTGCGACGGAGCGGCAAGGGTGTCGATCCCGAACCGGACGGACTGCGCGGGTCGGACAGCGGCGCCGCCGGACGACGGCGTGACCGGACGACAGGTGAGTGGGGACGATGAGCGGAACGCACCAGCAGCACCGGCCGGGAGGCCCGACCCACGTCATGGACGTCGGTGGCAGTCATGTGACCGCCGCGGTCGTGACGGGGACCGGCGCCGGGATCGCCCTCGATGCGGGCGCAGCGTCTGGCGTCGCGACGGTCACCGGTGGCGTGCCCGGGGCCGGCTTCGAGCGTGCGGATGTCGCGGGCATCGGAGCCGACGTCCGGTGGGCGGTGCGGGCCTCCCGGACGCGGTCGCTCGATGCGGGTGCGCCCCGCGACGTCCTGCTCGAGGTCCTGGTCGACGCCGCCCGCGAGGTCGCTGCCGAGGGTGCACCCGCCTGGACGATCGCGATGCCGGGTCCGTTCGATCCCGTCCGTGGCGTCGGCGACTTCCGGGGCATGGGGAAGTTCGAAGCGCTCACCGGCGTGGACCTCCGGGCTGCGTTGGCCGAGCGGCTCGGCGTGCCCCCGAGGGCGATCGGGTTCTGCAACGACGCGGTGGCGTACGGCATCGGGGAGTGGGCTGCGGGTGCGGGCGAGCGAGCTGCACGGATGGTGTGCCTGACGCTCGGGACGGGCGTGGGGTCGGCGTTCCTCGATCGCGGCGTGCACGTCGACCACGGCGACCTGGTCCCGGACCGCGGTGAGGCGCACACGATCCGGCTCGACGGGCGGCCGCTCGAGGAGACCGTGTCGACCGCCGCGCTCCGGGATGCCTACGCGCGGGCGACGGGTGCCGCGGGTGCGACGGATTCCGCGGGCGCGACGGATTCCGCGGGCGCGACGCAGCACGGCGGGGGAGCGGACGCGCCGAGCGTCCGCGAGATCGCCGACCGCGCGCGGCAGGGCGACATCGTGGCGGCGCGGGTGATCAGCACGACGATGACCGCACTCGGGCGGGCGCTCGGTCCGTGGGTGCGGCGGTTCGGGGCCTCCCGGACGGTGATCGGCGGTGCGATGGCGGGCTCGTGGGACCTGCTCGAGGAGCCCCTGGCGACGGCGCTCGCTGATGCCGGTGCGGTGACCGAGCTCCGGCAGGCGCAGCTCGGGTCGGACGCGCCGCTCATCGGGGCGGCGGTCTGGGCGGACGGCCGCTGACGTCAGGTTCCGGCGGCGTCCGCCCGGCCGAGGCTCGTGCGGACGGGAGCGGGCGGGGGCAGGGGCCGCGATCCGCCGAGCGTGCATGACGCGCCGCTCACTCCCGGGCGGAGCGGCGTGTTGTGCACCCTCGGCGGAGGTGGGGCGGCGTGTTGTGCACCCTCGGCGGATCGCGGCTCCGCGCCCTACCCCCGCTCCGTCCCCCGCACCGACGCCTTGACGGTCCCGAGCCGCTGCCCGACCCCGCGGCCGTGCGGCCGGATCGCGTAGGGGCCGACGGCGGCCGGGACGATGAAGGTCTCGGCGTAGTGGACGACGAACGGCTCGAATGCGCCGGTCGGGCTCTCGACGACGGCCTCGGCGCCCTCGACGAGGTTGAGGACGTTGACCGTGCCGCGGGTGTCGTGCGGGACGACGTCGGTGAACCAGTGCCGGCGGACCTCGATGAACTCGAGTTCGTGCAGGCCGGTGCGCTCCTCGACCCAGCCGTCGCCGGCGGCCACCTCGGTCACCTGGTCGACCAGGTGGTCGCGGGTCCACGTCGTGTCCCGGTCCCACTGCACGTTCGCCATCGCGTGGTCGAGGTGGATCGGACGCGGGACGCCGTCGAGCCCGACCCGGCCCCAGTCCCACATCTTGAAGGTGAAGATGTACGGCGTCGCCGAGATCTCGAGCACCATCGAGTTCGCGCCGGAGCAGTGCACGGTGCCGGCGGGGATGAGGAAGTGGTCGTGCTTCTTGGCGGGGAACGCGTTGACGAACGCGTCGGCCTCGAACGGGGCGGCACCGGTCTCGGCGGTGCGGAGTGCCTGCTCCATCGCTGCGGGTTCGGCGTCCTCGCGGAGCCCGAGGTACACCACGGCGTCGTCGGCGGCGTCGAGCAGGTAGTAGCTCTCGTCCTGCGTGTAGTGCATGCCGAACTTGTCCTGGATGTACCCGGTCAGCGGATGGACCTGGAGTGACAGGTTGCCGCCCTCCATGGTGTCCAGGAAGTCGAAGCGGATCGGGAACTCCGGGCCGAACCGCGCGTGGGTCCGTTCGCCCAGGAGCTCCCGCGGGTGCCGGAGGACCAGGTCGAGCGAGGGGACCTCGACCAGCGTGCCGTCGACGTCGATCAGGAGACTGTTCTCCTCGGGCACGCAGTCGAAGCACCAGGCGTAGTTCTCGGCGTCGTCGAGGTCGAACGTCGTCTTCATCCACTGGCCGCCCCACACGCCGGGGTCGAAGAACGGGACGACCCGGAACGGACGGGTCGTCGCGGCCGCGAGTCCGGCTCGGAACGTGTCGCCGGTGATGAGCTTGGCGGTCGCCATCGTGCTGTTCGCGTCGAGGACGTAGTCGATCCGGTCGAACAGCGCCCGCTTGTGCCGGTCGGCCATCCGCCACTCGACGAAGAACCCGCGCTTGACCTTGCGGAGCTGGTCGTCGTCGCCGTTGTCCGCGCGCCAGTTCGGGGCGCCCGCGCGCTGCCGCTGCTGGATCTCCCATCGGGCGAGGTCGGCGAGGACGATGGTGTCGAACGTCGTCGGCACGAGCGTGGCGCCCCAGCCGTAGACCACGACGGGCCGCTCGGACGCGGCGACCCGGTCGGCCACGGCGGCGAGGCGGTCCGCGTCGTACAGGACGTCGAGCGTGCGATGGTCCATGACGCCGAACACCCGGTCGTCGGTGAGGTTCGGGGCGAGGAGCGCGTCGATGTACTCGGGGGAGTGCGCCGCCGCGGCCTCGACGTCGATGAGCTCGGCGTCGGGGAGCGCCCGCGCGAGCTCAGCGCGCAGCCCGTCGAGGTCGCTGCCGGGGTAGGTGTCGATCGCGATCGGGCGACCGGGAGCCGCGTGTTCCGCCAGTCGCCCCCATGCCTCGGGGCCGGTCCAGGCGTGGTGCCCGGGTCCGACGGCCACCGACGGTGCCGTGTCGTAGGTCGCCCGTGATCCGGTCGGTCGGTCGTCCATCCCCGCTCCCTTCGCGTCCGCGACCGACGCTGGCCGCATGGACGTGTGTTCAGGTTGGTAACGTTATCAGGATCGGCACCGATCGCAAGCCCGCCGGGAGGCCCGGCTCCGTCCCCTCGGGAGGCCCAGCTCCGGCCGGCCTCGGCGCCGCGTCCGGCGTCTCCTCGGGAGCGCTGCCGCTCCTCCCGATGGACCCGAGCCTCCCGGCCGCTGGTTTCGACGTCCCGGTTGTCGTTCGCCAGCAGCACCGTCGAAACTCCCGGGCGGCTGCGGCTCCACCACATGCCCCGCCGCTGCTCTCGACGGTCCCGGTTTCGTTCGACAGCGGGATCGTCGGCATACACGGGTGGTCCTCGAGTGCGGGGCGGCGCAGCCGGGAGGCCCGCCGGCGCTACGCGAAGTCGACGAACTCGACCGGCAACTCCACGAGCCGCGGCGCGCTGTCGTCCCCACGGTCGAGGCGGTCGAACAGCATCCGGGCGGCGACCCGACCCAGCTCGGCGGCGTCGTGCGCGACGACGGACAGCGGCACCGGGGACATGTCCGCGAACTCGAACGAGTCGAACCCGAAGAGCCGGAGCGGAGCGGGCTGCTCGCCGCGGTCCCGCGCCCGCGCCCGGGACTTCGTGATCGCGCGGATCGCGCCGATGGAGTTGCGGTTGTTGGCGGCGAAGACGGCGGTGGGCGGGGCCTCCAGGCCGAGCAGCTGGTCCATCGCCTGCTCGGCCGAGCTGACGTCCTGCTGCCCGAGCCGGACGAGCTCGTCGACGGGCTCGAGCCCGTGGCGTTCGTGCGCCTGGCGGAAGCCCTCGAACCGTCGGCGGCCGGTCGACACCGACACCTGGTTGCCGAGGAACCCGACGCGGGTGTGCCCCTCGGCGAGCATGCGGTCCGTGGCGACGAACGCGCCGTGGATGTCGTCGAGCAGGATCGCGTCCGCGCTGACGTCGGGGAACGTCCGCGACGCGAGCACCACGGGCACGCCGGCCAGGGCGTCGGGGGCGAACCGTGCGGGTTCCCGACCGGCGGGGACGACGATGAGGCCCTCGACCTGCCGACCGAGGAAGTCGGCGAGCAGCTGCTGCTCGAGGTCCTCGTCCTCGTTCGTGACGCCGATGATGATGCGTCGGCCGGCCTCGCCGACGACCTCCTCGACGCCCTGGAGCATCCCCGCGTAGTACGGGTTCCCGACGTTCGTGATGAGCACGCCGACGAGTCCCGAGCGGCGACCCTGGCGGAGTCGGCGGGCGTTCTCGTTCCGGTGGTAGCCGACCTCGGCGATGGCGCGCTCGACCCGGTCCTGGAGCTCGGGCCGGACGTTCTTACCCCCGGAGAGCACGCGGGACACCGTCATCGGGCTGACCTCGGCGACGCGCGCGATGTCCTTGACCGTCGGCGCACCACGACCGCGCCCCGTCGTGGGCCGGCTCCCGTTCCCCGCGGCTGCCATGCCTCAAGGTATACAGCAGCACCGGCTCCGGCCGGTCACACGTGTACAGCAGCACCGGCTGCGGCCGGTCACACGATTGCCCCTTGCGGAGCGCCCCCGTCGTCCTGCTAGCGTTGTTGGTAACGATATCAATTCGACGACGAATGGTGCTGCTGATGACCGACGCCCGTGGTGATCGCCCGACTCGACCCCCGCTGATCTCGGCACAGCCGTGGCAGCACACCGATGCGCGCGTCGGACTGATCGACCGCGCCGTCGCCGCGACCGGCACGATCGGCGGCGAACGTGTCCGCGTCCTGCCCGAGCCCATGCGCGCCACACGGGACGACGTCGAGGTCCAGGCGGTGCGCCTCCTGTTCGACACCGAGGAAGCGGCGGCGCGCGCGACCGACGTCGTGATCGAACCCGGCACCGCGACCGACACCGGCACCGGCGCCGCCGCCGCGGCGGGCGCGTTCGTCGGCTTCGCGACGGCCCCCGACGCGCTGTCAGTGCGCCTCCTGGTCCGCGTCGTCGACGCGCCGACCGCGGTGACCGTCCGGATCCCGTCCCTCGGCGACGGCGCGGTGTCCGTCGAGCTCACGCCGCAGCGGCCGTGGTCCGTGCACGTCGTGCACCACTCGCACTTCGACTTCGGGTACACCGACCCGCAGGCGACGGTCATCGCGAGCCAGCGGTCGTACCTCGACACCGCCATGGACCTCGCCCGCGCGACCGACGACTGGCCCGAGGAGGCCCGGTTCCGCTGGAACGCCGAGGCGCTCTGGGCGTTCACCGACTGGGAGCGGCACCGCCCGCAGGCGCAGGTCGACGAGTTCGTGGAGCTCGTCAAGGACGGCAGGATCGGCCTCAGCGCGATGCCGTACAACCTGCACACCGACACGTGCTCGACGGACGAACTGCACGAGCTCCTCCGCGACGCGCGGCGCATCCGCGACCAGTACGGCATCGACTTCACCACCGCGATGCAGACGGACGTCCCGGGACAGGTGGCGGGCCTCCCGGACGCGCTGCAGGAGGTCGGCGTCAAGTACCTGGCCGTCGCGCACAACTGGGCGGGCCGGTCGCAGCCGCACACCTCGGGCGCGCTCAACCTGCCGCGCATGTTCCGCTGGCGCACCCCCGCCGGCAACTCGGTGATCGTGTGGATGACCGACAGCCCGCACGGCCTGGCGTACATGGAGGGGCCGATGATCGGCTTCACCGAGTCGTACGCATCCGTGGACGCGCTGTTCCCCGCGTACCTGACCGCGCTCGCCACCCGCGGCTACCCGTTCCCGCCCGGGATCTTCGGCGCGCACGGCGAGCAGACCGAGGGCCGCGACGGCTACCCGTGGGAGGTCCTGCACATCCGCACGCAGGGGTTCATGGGCGACAACGGCCCCGCCCGGCTCCAGCTCGCCGAGATCGTCCGCAAGTGGAACGACACGTGGACGTCCCCGACCCTGCGGGTGTCGCGGAACGAGGACTTCTTCGCCGAGGCGGAGGCACGCCACGGCGACGAGCTCCAGACGTTCCAGGGGGACTGGGGCGACTGGTGGGTCGAGGGCGTCGGCTCCGCGGCCGTGCCGCTCGCACTCGCCCGGGAGGCCCAGGCCGCCGTCACCGACGCCGGCGCGTTCTCGCAGGCGGCCGCGTTGATCGGCGCTGCCGCGGTACCGGAGGAAACCGCGCGCCGCACCGAGGCCTACGACGCGATCTCGATGTTCAACGAGCACACGTGGGGCGCCGGGAACTCCTGGACCCACGGGGACGCCGGGTTCGAGTCGGGGGAGCTGCAGTGGCAGTGGAAGGTGGCGCAAGGCATCGGCGCGCACCAGCGGGCCACCGAGTTCCGGGAGCAGGCGATGGCCTACCTCGGCGCCACGGTGCCGCGCGATCCCGACGCGGTCGTCAGCTTCATCGCCGCGAACGCCACCGGCCGCCGCCGCAGCACCGTCGCGCGCCTGCTCGTCAAGGAGGCCCACATCGGCCTCGACCAGGACATCGAGATCCGGGACGGCCGCACCGGCGAACCGCTGCCGGTGGTCCTCGAACCGCAGTCGAACACGGCGCACCGGGAGTCCGGGCGCTGGGCGGTCGTGCGGGTCGAGGACGTCCCCGCGTTCGGGTTCGTCCGACTCGACGTCGCCGTCGCGGCGACGTCCGCGCCGAACGACGCTCCCGTTCCCCTCGGGTCCCGGGCCCGCGCCGAGGTGCTCACGCTCGAGAACGAGTACCTGCGCGTCGTCGTCGACGAGACCACGTCCTCCATCGCGTCGATCGTCGAGCGGCGGAGCGGACGTGAGCTCGTGAACGGGTCGTCCGTCGCTGGGTTCAACGCGTACCTCTACGACCAGTACGGCAGCTCGGGCGCCGGGTTCAACCACCTGGCGAACAAGCTGTCCGTCTCCGACCGGCTCGAACTGCTCGTGTCACGGACGACCGCCCGGCCCGCCGTCGTCCTCGAGCGGACGAGCGACGCGGTCGAGGAACGCCTGGTCTACGAGTTCGTCGCCGACGGGGTGGACTCCGTCGTCGTGACGCTCCGGCTCCGGCACGGCGACGGCGTGCTGCTCATCGAGAACCGCCTGGCCAAGCCGACGACCCTGATCAAGGAGAGCGCCTACTTCGCGTTCCCGTTCGCCGTCGACGACCCGGTCGTCCGGTTCGAGGTCTCCGGCGGGGTCACGGGCGACGGCGTCCCGCACATCCCGGGAGCGCCGCAGCACATGCGCGCGATCCGCAACTGGATCACCCTGACCGACCCGGAGACCCACGACGACGTCGTCTGGGTGACGAAGGACGCGCCGCTCGTGCAGACCGGGAGCATCGCGGTGCCGTACGCGCCGTTCCCCGCGAGCACGAGTCCCGTCGAACCGGGCACCGTGTTCTCGTGGCTCCACAACAACGTGTGGGACACGAACTTCCCGATCGAGCAGGCGTTCACCGCGACCTTCCGGTACGCCGTCGGGGTCCGCACGGACCGGGACGGAGCCTCGACCGAGGGCCTGGCCGTGGCGGCGACCGGCGAACTCGTGCACCCCCTGACGACCGCTGAGGCCAAGGGCCGTCCGGACGTCGCCGCTCGGGCCGACGCGTCCCTGCTCGACCTCGACGACGACCGCGTGCAACTGGTCGGTGTCGTCGCGGGACCGGAGGAGGGCACCTCGATCGTGCGGCTCCAGTCGTTCGCTGACCAGGACGTCGTGCTGACGCTCCGGCCCGGCGTGGCGATGGCCGAGGCGTGGGTGAGCTCGTTCCTCGGGGACCGGGGGACGGACCTCCCGGTCGATGATGGTGCGGTGCGGGTCACGCTTGCGCCGTTCGCGACGACCGCGGTGGGCGTGCGTTGGGGCGGCGGGGTCGCCGCCGACTGACTGCTCACGGCGTCCGCGAGCGCAGATGCGCGGGGGCGACAAGTGCGCGCGTCAACGCGCGCGCACTTGTCGTCGACGCGCGCACATGCCCGGGTGTTTGTCGTCGGGACGCGCAGCAGCACGAGGGCGTCCGACCGCGCGCGCATCTGTCGGCGGCCCCCGGTACCGTCGTCCTGCTCGACCGACGAGCGCCGGCACTGGGGGACCGCATGCAACTGACCGCCGACCACCGCGTCGTGCTGAGCCCGAGCGACCTGAGCGTCTGGGCCTCGTGCGAGTGGGCGTTCCTGCGGCGCCTCGACGCCAAGCTGGGGCGCGCCGAACCCCTGCCCGAGGCGGCAGACGCGATGCTCGACCGCACCGCTCGCCTGGGTGACGAGCACGAGCTCCGGTACCTCGCGACGCTCAAGGCCGAGCACGGCGCGGACCAGGTCGTCGAGTTCGAGCGCCTCGACCCGGACCGGTACGAGCAGGCGGCGCAGGCCGCGGCGGAGGCCATGCGCGCCGGCGTGGAGGTCCTGTACCAGGCGACGTTCCACGACCCGGGCTTCATCGGGTTCTCGGACTTCCTCATCCGCAACGACCGCGGTGAGTACGAGGTCTACGACACCAAGCTCGCCCGGCACGCCAAGATCACCGCGCTGCTGCAGCTCGCCGCGTACGCCGAGCAGATCGAGCGGCTCGGCATCCCGGTCGGGGCGCAGGTGCACCTGGTCCTCGGCGACGAGACCGTGAGCAGCCACGACCTCGCCGACATCGCACCGGTGTACCGGACGCAGCGCGACGAGCTCCGGCGCGTCATCGACGAGCGCATCGCCGCCTCCGAGCCGCTGGCGTGGGGCGACCCCCGCTACACCTCGTGCGGCCGGTGCGGCATCTGCAGCACGCAGGTCGAGGAGCACCGCGACCTCGTCCTCGTCGCCGGCATGCGCCTCGACCAGCGAGCGCGCCTCATCGCGGCGGGCGTGACGAGCATCGACGCCCTCGCGACCGCCGAGGGCCCGGTGCCCGGTGTCAGCGCGGCGACGCTGGCGACGTTGCGGGCGCAGGCGCGCCTCCAGACCGGATCGGAACGCGACCGACAGCGGGCCAGTTCCGACGCGCACCCCGCACCACGGTTCGAGGTGATCGACCCGCAGGCGCTCGCGGCGATCCCGGCGCCGGACGCGGGCGACGTGTTCTTCGACTTCGAGGGCGACCCGCTGTACTCCGAGGACAGCCACACCTGGGGCCTCGACTACCTGTTCGGGCTCGTCGACACGGACGCCCGCTTCACCGCGTTCTGGGCGCACACGATCCGGGAGGAACGGCGCGCGCTCGTCGACTTCCTCGCGTTCGTCAAGGAGCGGCGCGCGCAGTACCCGGGTATGCACGTCTACCACTACGCGTCGTACGAGCGGACGCACCTGCTGTCGCTCGCCGCCCGGCACGGTGTGGGCGAGGACGACGTCGACGACCTGCTGCGCGACAACGTCCTGGTCGATCTGTACCCGATCGTGCGGAAGGCCCTGCTCGTCGGCAGCCGGAGCTACTCGATCAAGAAGCTCGAGCCGCTCTACATGGGCGAGGACCTGCGCGACGACGCCGGCGTGACGAACGCCGCGGACAGCATCACCGCGTACGTCGAGGCGATCGAGGAGCTCCGGAACGGGGACCCGGTCCTGGGGCAGCACGCGCTCGACCAGGTCGCGGACTACAACGAGTACGACTGCCGATCGACGCTGCGGCTCCGCGACTGGCTGCTCGGCCTGGAGGCCCGGGGTCGCGTCGACGACGGCGGCTCCGCACCCGACACGGCCGGGGCCGACGGCGCATCCGACGAGCTGGAGGTCGTGCTCCCGCCGGCCGTGCGCGAGCCCGACCCGGTGTACCTGGCGCTCATGGCCGAGATCGAGGGCGTCGACGCGCTCGACCGCACGGCGGACCAGCAGGCCATCGCGCTCGCCGCGGCCGCCATCGACTACCACCGGCGTGAGGGCAAGACGTTCTGGCAGGAGCACTTCGACCGGCTCCGGAACCCGATCGACGACTGGGCCGACACCCGCGACGTGTTCATCGTGGAGCAGGCCGAGGTCGTGCAGGACTGGGCGAAGCTGCCCGGCAAGCGGACGTTCTCGCGCGAACTCCGCCTGCTCGGCGCGCTCGCACCCGGCAGCAAGGTCCGCGAGGGCACGAAGCCGCACCTCGTCTACGACGAACCCCTGCCGATCTCGATCACCTCGCCGGGGCCGGGCATGCGTGGCGCCTCGAGCAAGGGCGAGGTCCTCGACGTCGGGCCGAACGGCGACCGCATCGAGATCCTGCTCAAGGAGTCGGTCGGGCAGGGGCAGACGGGGCACGAGGACCTGCCGGTGGCGCTCACACCCGCCGCACCGCCAGCCGCGAAGCCGCAGCCCGAGGCGATCGCCGAGTGGGGGCGCGAGGTGCTCGATGCGCTCCCGTCGATGCTGCCCGACCCGGCCCTCGACCTGCTGCGGCGGGTGCCGCCGCGCGGAGGCGTCGTGCCGCTGTCCGTGACGGAGGACGACACCGTCGCGGCCGTCGTCGCGACCCTGCTCGGACTCGACCGGTCGTACCTGGCGATCCAGGGGCCTCCCGGCACCGGCAAGACGTACGTCGGCTCGCACGTCGTCGCACGGCTCGTGCAGGAGCACGGGTGGCGGGTCGGCGTCGTCGGGCAGTCACACGCGACCTCCGAGAACTTCCTCGACGCCGTCGTCGCCGCGGGTGTTCCCGCCGACCGCGTCGTCAAGGTGCCGCAGCGCGGGGGAGATCCCGACCGACTCGAGGCGGCCGCTTGGACGCCAGTCAAGGACAACGTCGCGCTCGCCGCGTTCCTGGCCAGCCCCGCAGCGGGATCGACAGGTCGTCCCGGCGGTGTCGTCGGCGGGACGGCCTGGACGTTCGCCAACGCCAACACCGTCGAACGGCGGTCGCTCGACCTGCTCGTGGTCGACGAGGCGGGGCAGTTCTCGCTCGCGCCCACGATCGCCTCGTCCGTCGCCGCGTCGCGACTCCTGCTGCTCGGCGACCCGCAGCAGCTGCCCCAGGTGTCGCAGGGCTCGCACCCCGAGCCGGTCGACGAGTCCGCCCTCGGCTGGCTGGCAGACGGCGAGCACGTCCTGCCGCCGGAGTTCGGGTACTTCCTGGCGCACACCCGGCGGATGCACCCGGCCCTGACCGCGCCCGTCTCGCGCCTGTCCTACAACGGGTCGCTCACCGCGTCCGAGGCCGTCCTGTCCCGGTCGCTCCGGGGACTCGAGCCGGGCCTCCACGTCGCGCCGGTCGCGCACGTGGGGAACACGACGTCCTCGCCCGAAGAAGCGGAGCGGGTCGTGTCGCTCGCGTCGTCCGTCATCGGGCTGCCGTGGACGGACGGCGGCGTGACCAGGCCACTGACGGACGAGGACGTCATCGTCGTGGCGCCCTACAACGCGCAGGGCGCGCTGATCCGCGCCGCGCTCGACGCCGCCGGGCTGCGCGGGACGCAGGTCGGAACGGTCGACCTGTTCCAGGGCCGGGAGGCCGTGGTCGCCATCGTCTCGCTCGCCGCGTCCTCCGCCGCCGAGATCCCGCGGGGGCTCGACTTCCTGCTCATGCCGAACCGGCTCAACGTCGCGATCTCGCGGGCGAAGTGGGCGGCGTTCGTCGTGTACTCGCCGGGGCTGACGACGGCGCTGCCGACGTCGATCGCGGGGATGGCGTTGCTGTCGCGGTTCATCGAGCTCGTCGACGCTCCGCGGTAGGTCAGGGGGGCCGGGTCGAGCCGGTTGCCAGCGCACGGGTCAAGCGCCGGGCATCGTGTCTCATGGCACACCGGCCCTGCACGCCGACGATCGCGATGCGGCCGCTGGTAGCGTCCGCAGATGGCGCCGACGATTGACGACACCGCTCGCTCAAAGGTTCTCGAGCTCCTCGCGCTTCCATCACCCGATTCGATGCGACCGACAGCGGTCCGTCGAGAGCATCTTCGGCGCGATGAGGGAGTGCAGTACGACCGCGTTGTGCTTGACGCTGCTGACGGCGACACGATCCCCTGCCTACTGCTGACGCCGGATGAGCAGGCCGGGATCGACGTGATCGCGGTGCATCAACACGCGGGAGCATTCGCCATCGGGAAGAGCGAGCCAGCTGGACTCATTGGCGAACCGACCCTTGCCTACGGTACGTCGCTCGCTCGCGCTGGAGCGCGTGTGATCCTGCCCGACCTCGTCGGCTTTGAAGAGCGCCAACGGAGGTGGACCGACGATCCCGCTGCCGACGAGCGACTCGACGCGCTCTTCCGAGTGGCGAAGGGCAGCAGCCTCCAGTCCAAGCACACCGGCGACATCGCCGTCGTGACGAGCTGGATGCAGGACACCAGCGTGGGTCCCACTGATGTCAGGATCATCGGTCACTCGCTTGGTGGTCAAGTGGCGCTGTTTTCCCTCGCGGTCGACGCTCGGGTCTCGAAAGGAGTCGTGAGCTGCGGGATTGGCTCGCTGGCGTCATTTGAGTCGGAGCGCATCCGGCACAACCCGGCGTGGTTCGTTCCCGGCCTGTTGGCATCGGGCGACGTTCCGTTGGTCGCCGCTGCCGTCGAGCAGCCCGTTCTCGTCGCTGCCGGACGCAACGACAAGCTCTTCCCGATGGCCGGCGTGCAGGACGCGTTCGACGCTTTCCGGCCGGGCGTGTTGACCGCGATGGTGTTCGACGGTGGACATTCAATGCCGCCGTTCGTCCTGGACGCGGCCGTTCAGCATCTCCTTGCGTCACCGGCGATGAATTGACCGACGGACAGCTGCGCGGGTTGTCGAGCTCGTCGACGCACCGCGGTAGGTCACTCGTCGCCGCGTTGAGCCGGGATCGCGGCACGGAGCGCCTCGGGAGCCCCGACCTGAACGAGATATTCGCGCCCGTCGTTCAGTCGAACCCGAGCAGCCGGACCGGATGACTGGAACACCGCGAGGGGGCGCCCGGGAGTCTTCCTGATGCCTGTGCCGCTGCGCTCTCTTGCACGGATGACAGTGGGCGAGACCTCGGCGACGTCCTGCAGCGGGATGCTGCGCCGGTACAGGGGAACGACCGCGATCTGGAGCCGGTCCTGGTCGACGGTGACGGACAGCCACTGGATGAGCGCTGCGATGCCGACAAGCCCGGCGACGGTGAACGCGACGATGACCACAGCCCGACCATCACGGTTGCCGGTGCCGAGCATCAGTCCGACGACGACGAGGCTCAGGGCGAGGATCATCGCGCCGACGATTCGGACCCACGCTGGGCCGCCCCGGCGTTCGTGAAACAGCGGTTCGACTGGAGACCGGTCAGTGCTCATGGTCTCCCCCACAACGGCTATCTGAAATGTCAGCACAACGGTGCTACTGCAGGGCTCAAGCATTGCTCGGCCGATCTGGCTGAAGGGCGAAGTGCAGGACCCGGACTGGGGGCACGGGTCCGTTCGGGGTGACGTCCCGCTGCTCCTAGCCTTGGAAGACGTCCGTGGGGGTCACGGGCACTGGCGGCAGGGGGAACGTGAGCAGTCTCACGAACGATGGTCCAACGGTCTCGGGAACCACGGCACGTTCAGCTCCTCGCGGCTCCGCTCCCGTGACGCTCCGTGCCCGGAGGCCGGGATATTCGGTGATGCAGAAGTGCCTCGAGATCCAGCACGGCGCGACGCCGCCCACCCGTCGCGAGCGCTTCTTCGGCAAGGACCCACTCGTGCCCGAGGCGCGGAGCTGGTTCAAGGGCGCGCTGGGTGAGCGGGCCGTCCCGGTCGCACTCGAGCAGCTCGGGCCGGAATGGACCGTCCTGCACGCGGTCCCCGTCGGTACGGGGCAATCCGACATCGACCATGTCGTCATCGGGCCAGGAGGCGTGTTCACCGTCAACACGAAGAACCACGCAGGGCAGAAGGTGTTCGTCGGCGGCGGGTCGTTCATGGTGAGCGGGTACCGGCAGCCGCACATGCGCAACGCCCTGCACGAGGCCGAGCGAGCCGAGCGACTCTTGTCGGTCGCAGCCGGGGTGCAGGTCCGCGTACAGCCGCTGCTGATCCTCGCCGCGGCCGCATCGTTCAAGGTAGGCCGTAAGACCCCGAAGGTCGTCACGCTGCAGGCTCACCAGGTCGGTCGCTGGTTCCACGGCCTTCGACGGGTGAAGTCGGCGGAGGAGGTCCGCTTCCTCAGCATGCTGGCGGAGGAGCGGGGCACCTGGCACGTGGAGTCGCTGGTCATCACCGACACGCTCCGCCACGTGCAGCGGTTCGAGCGGCTCGAACGCGAGGTCATCGCCGCAGCGGGGCGTCGGCGCTTCGTTCGACAGGTGTCCGTGCTCGGGGTCCTCGCCGTTCCGGCAGCGTGTCTGCTTGGGTACTGGTGGGCCATCGCCGTGTCAGCGCTGCACGGCTGAGCCTGATCTCCAGCACGAAGCGCCGACAGTCCGTCGCCACCGATCGAGGCCGCGTGGGAACACCAGGTCCGGCCGCGCCCGGGTGCGCTCGCTGATGCGACGGTCGACGAAGAACCGGCGGCCGCGGCGGTGGAGGAGTCGCCGCAGCGCCAGCTCGGGCGCGGTGTCCCGTCGGCCCAACTGCGCCATGCGTGCCCGCCGCTCATCGTCCGCCTGCCACGTCTCGGCGACCATGCCGGGACGGTAGCGGAGCGGCGGACGGGTGCCGTGCCCCCGGCCCGATCGGTGGACGACGGACGATGGCGCAGACGTGTTCGGGACATATGAGCACGTCAGGAGTCGTGCGCACATGTCCCGGAACGGTCTGCGCGGGGCCAGCGCCCCCGGCCCCGCCCGCACGAGCACTGCGGAGCAGACGACGGAGCAGGCGCACCCGTACGGCCGCCTGCCCCTCAGCCCGCCGTCACGGGTACAGCTTGTTCGTGTCCCCGATCTGGATGGCGCCCTGCGCAGCTGGCCCGGCGCCCGAAGCGGTGACAGCCGACACGGACACTAGGTACGTGATCGTCGAGCCCATGTCGCCCGTCGTGTAGGAGCGCGCGGACGCCGGGAGCACGACGACCGTGGGTGTGGCGTGCGGGAGCGGCTGCACGGTGACCTGGTATCCGAGCACCTTCTGCCCGGCGGTCAGGACCGGTGGTGCCCACGCTGCCGACACCGTGCCCGTGAAGAAGTCCTTGTCATCGCGGGTGAGCACGAGGTTCCGCGGTGGGGTGGCGAGCTCGGGACCGACCCGGACCGTGACGGTCGACGAGAGCCCTTGGCCCAGGTTCCCAGCGACGGTGACCGTGTAGGTCCTGCCTCGGATCAGGTGGTTGAGGACGATGGACGTGTCCCACACGCCGCTCGTGCTGATGCTCTGGGGACCGATGCCGAGCGAGTCGGTGCCATCACGGCTGACCACCCACGGGCCGAGCGCGCCGGCGGGCTGCGTCCATTGGATCAGGGCGCTGCCGAACCTGGCGGTGGCGGAGGCGAGGGGCAGGGGCGTCGCGCTCACACCGGTCGGCGCGGCGCTCGGCGCGGGGGCCATGTGGATCGAGTCGGACGCCGCCGGGCCGACGCCGGCTTTGGTGATCGCCTGGACGGTGAAGGAGTAGTCGGTGTCGCGCGCCCAGTCCGTGTAGGTGTGGGACAGCGTGGATGCCGACACCGTCAGCGTGGAGGTCGGTCCGGGCGCCATCGTCGACAACCGGTAGCCCGTGACGGGCGAGCCGCCGTCGGTCGCCGGAGCCTTCCAGGTCCAGGTGACGGTCTCCTTCGGCACGTTCTGCGACCCGCCGAGTGACTGCGGAGCGCTCGGCAGCGAGGCGAGAGGTGCGGCCGCCGGTTTCGATGGCCCGGCGGACGTCCTGGAGGCGGTGGCCGGCGAGGCGGACGCCGTCACGGCGGCGTGGGTGGCGGCCGCGGACGAGGAGGACGTGGTCGCCGCGGTTGCGGGGACGGCCGCGCCGACTGCGGCGATGCAGAAGGCCGCGGCGAGGGCAGCGAGCGTTGGTTTGCGCACGGGTTCGGGTCCCATCTATGAGAAGCGTGTGTGGTGAGTGGCGCTCACCGTAGACCTCGTGGAGCGGCCCCTGGAAGGGGGTCGCGCGCTTCGTCATGTCGCGCTCCGTGATCCGTCGGCGCACGATCGCCGGCGCGCCCACACCCGTTGCTAGAGTTCCGAGCATCCGCCCGGGGCTTCCACCGACCGGCGTCGAAGCAGACCACCCGGAAGGAACCCGATGGACCTCACGATCAACGGCGCCCGACTCAACGTCGAGGTGCTCGAGCCGACGAACGGCGACCCGGACGCGCCGGTCCTCATCGCGCACCACGGCGGCGGGGGGATCGGTTCGCTCGCCGAGCCGAAGGCCACGTTCGGCCCGCTCCACGACCGCTTCCGGGTCATCGTCTTCGACTCGCGCGGGTGCGGCCGCAGCGAGGGCGTCGGCCCCTACACGCACGAGCAGTGGGCGGCAGACGTCGACGGTCTGCGGCAGTGGGCGGGCGTCGAGCAGATCGTCGTGGCCAGTGGTTCGTACGGCGGATTCATCGCCCTCGAGTACGCCGTCCGCTACCCGGAGCACGTCTCGGCGATCATCCTGCGGGACACCTCCGCCGACGGCAGCAACCTCGAGCTCGCGTTCGAGAACGCGCGGAACCAGGACCGCGTCGAGATCAACTGGGACCACTTCAACCGCTACTGGGGTGGGCAGACGCGCAGCGACGAGGAACTCAAGTCGCTGTGGGCGGAGCTCATCCCGCTGTACGACTACGAGTACGACGAGGAGAAGTCGACGGCGGCGGTCGAGGCCGGCATCTACCGGCACGAGGCGCACAACGCCTGCTTCGTCGACAACTTCCCGACCTACGACCTCAAGCCGGACTTGCCGGGCATCGCCGTCCCGACGCTCGTGACGGTCGGCCGTGGGGACTGGGTCACGCCGGTCAGCGCCTCCGAGACGATCGCCCGACTGATCCCCGACGCGGAGCTCGTCGTCTTCGAGAAGTCCGGGCACTCGCCCCAGGTCGAGGAGCGCGAGAAGTTCCAGCAGACGCTCCGCGACTTCCTCGCCCGCGCGGTTCCCGTCGCGGCCACCGTCTGATCCGCAGCACGAGGAGATCGGGAACGGCGGCCCGCGCATCGTGTCCGGCTACGAGTCCTACGACTATCTCGACGGTGACCTCCACCTACCGCGAGATCCGCTGACGCCGGAGTTCGACCGCGTCCCGCCGTACGACGGCGGGCACACGCCGGCGGTCGTCGAGCGCGCCGAGCGGCTCCTGGCGGCGACCATCACGATCAGCCTGCACGACCACCCGGTCCGGTTCCCCGCCGACATGGCGAACACACCCGCCTACAACCGCACGGGCCGGCAGTTCACCGCGTTCGAGGGCCTGCGCGCCTCCGGGCTGACCGTCGTGTTCGACAACATGATGGACGGCACCGCCACCGTCACGGGCAACACGCCATGGCAGTGGGAGGACGTCGTCACCGACCTCGGGATGCGGCAGGCGGACATCGCCCACCAGTCGGACGTCGTCGTCATCCGCACGCTCGCCGACATCCACGCTGCGCACGCGGCCGGGAGGACCGGGCTCGTCTTCGGTCTGGAGGCCGCCACCCCGATCGGGAACGACCTCGACCGCCTCGACATCCTGTACGGACTCGGGATCCGGCAGATCGGGCTCGCCTACTCCCAGTCGAACGGTCTCGGGGCCGGCCTCTCGGAGCGAACCGACTTCGGCTTGACAGATTTCGGTCGGGCCGCCGTGCGTCGGATGAACCAGCTCGGGCTCGCGATCGACGTGTCGCACTCGTCCGACCGGACCGGCATCGACGCCGCCGACGCGTCCGACGTGCCGGTCTTCATCACGCACGCCGGGGCGCGGGCGCTCTGGGACATCCCGCGGCTCAAGTCGGATGACGTGCTCCGGGCCGTCGCCGCCGGCGGGGGAGTGATCGGCATGTCCGCCGCCCCGCACACGACGATCTCGCGCGACCACCCGACCCACAGCCTCCTGTCCGTCATGGACCACTTCGAGTACTGCGCCGAACTCCTCGGCATCGACCACGTGGCCTTCGGTCCCGACACGCTCTACGGCGACCACGTCGGCCTGCACACGACGTTCTCGTCCATGCTCGGGGCGGCCGCGGCCACGACGGAGGACCACCCCCGGGTCGAGTACGTCGACGGGCTCGAGAACCCGACGGAGAGCTTCCACAACATCGCGGCGTCGCTCGTCGAGCACGGGTACTCCGACGACGAGATCGGGAAGGTCCTCGGCGGGAACGTGCTCCGGGTGCTCGGGGAGGTCTGGGCGGGCTGACCGCGCAGTTCGGGTCCGCATCCGCGGCCGCGGGCTCGATGTCCTGCGTGGCTGGAGCGCTGGAAGTCCACACAGGACAACCCCATCCGTCGCCGAAGCCCGCGCTCATCGACGTCGACCACCGGCGGGACGTCGACGACCGCTGAGCCGGTCGTCGCCCCCGCCCGTCAAGCGGGACGGCCCGGGTACCTCACGGGTACAGCTTGTTCGAGTCTCCGATCTGGATCGACCCCTGCGCCGCGGGCCCCACGCCGGAACTGGTGATCGCGGACACGGACACCAGGTAGGTGAACGTGGAGTCGAGCTCACCCGAGGTGTAGGAGCGCGCGCTCGGCGCGAGCACGACGACGTTCGGCGCGGCACCGGTGGCCAGTTGCTGCACGGTGACCTGGTACCCGAGCACCTTCTTGCCGGCCGAGACCTGCGGTGCCGCCCACGCGGCGGACACCGTGCCGACCCGCGCGTTCTCGTCGTTCCGCGTGACCACGAGGGCACGCGGCGGCGTGACCTGATCCGACCCGACGCGCACGGTGGTCGAGGCGGATCGCCCCTGGCCGAGGTCGCCCGTCACGGTGACGGTGTAGGTCCTGCCGCGGACGAGGTGGTTGAGCACGAGTGCGGTGTCGTTCGCCGAGGTCGTGCTGATGCTCTGCGGGCCGATGCCGAGTGAGTCCGTCCCGTTGCGGCTGACGACCCACGCGCCCTGGGCGCCCTCGGGCTTCGTCCAGTGGATGAGGGCACTGCCGAACGTGGCGCGGGCCGAGGCGAGGGGGAGCGGTGTCGCCGTGAGGGCGGTCGGAGCCGGGGCCTTCGCGGTGGCGGTGCGCGCGGGCCCGGCGGCGCTCGGCTTCGCCGTCGCGGCAGTACTCGACTTCGCCGCCGCGGCAGCGCTCGGCGTGGCGGACGCGGTCGCGGACCACGGCGTGGCGGACGGCGACGCAGACGAGGGCGTGGTCGCGGACGGTGTCCGCCCGGCGGCCGGCGCGCTGCTGCGGGCTGCGGCGGACGCCGCCGTCGTCGCGTGGTCGGATGCGGTCGCCGCGGCGGCGGGAACGGTGATGCCGACTGCGGCGATGCAGACGGCAGCGGCGATGACGGTGATGGTCGTTGTGCGCACGGGTTCGGGTCCCCTCGGGTGTCGCGCTTCGGGTGGAGCTCGATCACCGTATCCGGTTTCGGCGGGCCCCCGGAAGGGGGTGTCCGCTCTGCGTGTCGCCCCGCATGTCCGGCCGCCTGGCGGGTCCGGGCTGGCCCACGCGTCGGGGCCGCGTTCCGACCCGCGTGCACGCGCCGCGCGTCAGCCCCGCCCGCCGGCGACGAGGACGGTGACGTCGCCGCGCGCCCGGAACGGCGCCAGCTGCTCCTCGGTCGCCCCCGCGTCGGTGATCAGGGTCCACGGCTGTTCGATCGGTGCCCACGCGTCGAACGGGGCGCGACCGAGCTTCGAGCTGTCGGCGAGCACGTAGACGTGGTCGGCGTGGTCCATCATGAGTTCCTTGAGCCGGGTCTGCACCGGGCTGGCCTCGCAGATCCCGAGCCGGGCGTCGAGGCTGTCGGCGCCGAGGAACGCGCGGTCCGCCGTCAACCGGGTGAGGGCGAGCTCGGCGAGGGGTCCGACGAACCCCTGGCTGATGTTCCGGAGGTCGCCGCCGAGGCCGATGACGTGGACGTGCTCGTCGTCGGAGAGTTCGGCCAGGGTCGTCATGCCGTTGGTGATGACGGTGAGGCCGGAGCGTCCGCGCAGGCGTCGGGCGAGGCTGCCCGTCGTGGTGCCGGCGTCGAGGATGAGCGTCTCGCCCTCCTGCACGAACGTCGACGCGAGGCGGGCGATCTGTTCCTTCTGCGCGACCGCCATGGTGGTCCGCTGACCGAGCGAGGGCTCCTGGCCGGCCGCGCTCGTGGCGATGGCGCCGCCGTAGGTGCGGGCGAGTTCACCATCCGCGGTGAGCTGTGCGAGGTCGCGGCGGATCGTCGACGGGGTGACGTCGAAGGTCTCGGCGAGCTGTTCGACGTCCACCAGTCCGGCGCGCGAGGTGAGCTGCTTGATCTGCTCGCGGCGCTGGGCGGCACCGGTCTTGCCCCTGCCTCTGGGCATCTCCGCGGCCCTCCCGTCCTCCGGTCCGCCGAGTCCGCCTCGGAGAACGGCACACGGAGCATACCGGGCGGCCGGATCCGGGCCGGTCTGGAGGTGCGGCGCGGCTCCGCCACGGCAGGTCAGGCGGTCCGTTGGTCCGTCGAGCGGCGGTCCGGCCCTCCTGGAGTTGCGCTGAGCGAAACGCGCAGTACGCTTGTTTTATGCGCACAACGCGCAATCAAGGAGCCGGCCCGGATGCCGAGCCCCCTCGCCCCCCTCGAGAGGTAGTCCATGAGCGGCACAACGAAGTCGTCGTCCAACCACGTGTTCCTCGTCTGGCTCACGGTGTTCCTCGGGTGGGCGGTGACCACCCTCGACCTGCAGATCGTCAGCTTCGTGCAGGGGCCGATGGCGAAGTCGTTGCACACGAGCACGGGCACCGTCGGCGACGCGTTCTTCCTGTACGCGGTGGGTCTGGGCCTCGGCGCCCTCGTCCTCGGGTACTTCAGCGACCGGCTGTTCGGCCGGAAGCGCGCGTTCATGTACGGCATCATCGGCACCGTCCTCATGACCGGTCTGACCGGTCTCGTGCAGGACGCGCCCCAGCTCATGGTGGTCCGCTTCCTCGCCGGGTTCTTCTCCGGCGGTGAGTGGGCGATGGGCCTCGCGATGCTGTCCGAGTTCGCGCCGGTCAAGCGACGGTCGCTCATGCTCGCCGGCACCCAGGCCGGCGTCGGCGTGGGCTACGGCCTCGCCAACGTGTTCGCGCAGACCTTCGGCGCCCCGACGGCCGCCGGGTGGCGCGTCGCCTACCTGGCGTCCTTCGCGTTCGCGGCCATCGCGTACCTCGTGCGCCTCGGCCTGCGCGAGTCGCCGCAGTGGGCGAGGATCAAGGAGGCCCAGGAGGCCGCGCCCGGCGAGTTCAAGCAGGGACTGCGTGCGCTGTTCGCCAAGAAGCAACTCGGCTACACGCTGATCGCGCTCATCATCGCCTTCCTCATCGGTGCTCCCCAGGGCGGCTGGGACTTCAACTACCCGGCCTGGTACGCCCACGGCGGCATCACCGGACACCCGATCCCCGCGGTGTCGGGCACCACGATCACGTACGCCTACGAGATCGCCCTGGTCGTGTCCACGGTGTTCGGCGGCTGGTTCATGGACAAGGTGTCCGCCAAGTGGACGCTGCCGCTCGTCTGGATCGCGGTGCCGTTCACCCTGCTCATCTGGCTCGCGCCGTTCTCGCAGGGCGTGGTGCCCGTCTCGCTGTACCTGTTCATCGCGGGCTTCTTCCGTCAGCTCGGCTGGAGCGTCACGGCGGCGTACTTCGTCCTCCTGTTCCCGACGCGGATCCGTGGCGTCGGGATGGGACTGGCGGTCGTCGCGGAGTGGTCGCTCGGCTACGGGACCTCGGCCTTCTGGGGCACGAACCTCGTCACGAGCGGCAACTGGAACACGTTCTGGCTCCTGCAGGTGATCCTGCTCGCCCTCATCCCGATCCCGATGGTGATCGCCGGCGTTGAGACCCGCGGGCGCAAGCTCGACTTCCAGGAGGACGTGCTCGAGCCCGGAGCCACGGCGGCCGTCGCGGCGCCCGGTCTCCTCGGGAAGGGGGGACCCCGTGCGCGCGCCTGAGCCCCGCGAGATCGGCCGTGTCGGGGACATCGGTCCCGCCGACGTCCTCGACGCCCTCGGGGCCGCCGGACAGGGCCGCGTCTACGACCTCGACGCGGGCCGGTTCGTGGGCATGCCGCAGTGGGATGGACACCCGACCTTCACCCTCACCCCGTACCGCACGCCGCGGGGCATCAAGCGGGCGCAGGACATCCCCCTGTTCGGCGAGCAGCAGAACGCCGCAGGCGTGAGCATGCTGACCGAGCTCATGATCACCGGCATGCACACGGGCACGCACCTCGACGCCCTCTGCCACATCACGGACGCCGACGACACGTGGTTCGGTGGCTTCCACGCGGCGGAGCACAGCAGCGACTTCGGTCCCACCCGGGCCGACGCCGCGAGCATCCCGCCGATCGTGCTGCGCGGTGTCCTGCTCGACGCCGCGGGGTACTTCGACGTCCCGCTGCTCGAACAGGGCCGCGGGCTGTCCCGGGCGGACCTCGAAGCCGTCGCCGCGGCCCAGGGGACGACGATCCCGCCGCGGTCCTGCGTGCTCGTCCGCACCGGCCTCATGTCGGTGTGGCCGGATCCCGCCCGCTACGGGGCCGCCGACGGCGCGGGCCCCGACCTCGAGGCCGCGCGCTGGCTCATCGACGACCTCGGCTGCGTCGTGCTCGGCTCGGACACCTCGACGGTCGAGCAGGTCCCGTCCGCCGACCCGCAGAACCCGCACCCCGTGCACGAGTTCGCCCTGCGGCAGCGCGGCGTCCACCTGCTCGAGAACGCGTTCCTCGAGGACCTCGCGCGTGATGGCGTGGCCGAGTTCACGCTCATCTGCCTGCCGCTCAAGATCGCGGGCGCGACCGGCTCGATGGTCCGTCCCATCGCGATCGCGTAGACGGGATCCGAGCAGTGCAGCACACAGACCGAGGAGGAGACGCGATGGAACGGTGGCTCATCCTCGCCGACGACGTCACCGGCGCGCTCGACAGCGCCGTGGGTTTCGCCGGGACCGGCCTCGTCGAGTACGGGGTGACGCTGCCGGTCCACGTCGACGTCGCGTCCGTCTCGACCGGGTCCCGCGCCAAGCCGACGCACGACTGGGAGACCGACGACCGGTTCGACCGCGACGCCGTCGACCGCCTGTTCGTCAAGATCGACTCCACGCTCCGTGGCTGGCCGGGCGAGCACGTCCGCACCGCCCTCGCGTGGTGGGGCCCGTCCGCGACGGCCGTCATCTGCCCGGCTGCCCCGGCACTCGGCCGCACCGTCACCGACGGCCGCGTGCTCGTCCACGGGACCCCCGCGGCACAGACGGCCGCCGGAGCCGATCCGGTCGCCCCGACCCGCGAGGACCGCCTGCCGGTGCTGTTCGACGCGCCCCTGGTGGACCTCGCGGATCTCCCGGGCGCGATCGGGCACCACCCCGCCGTCGTCGTGGACGCCGCGACCCAGGCGGACCTCGACGCGCTCGCCGCCGTCATCGAGGCCGCCGGGCCCCGTGCCGTCCCCGTCGGCGCGTCGGGCCTCGCGGCGGCACTCGGCGCACGGCGCACGGCACGGCAGGCGCCGGGCCCGCGGGCTGCACGCGTGGTCGTGGTCGTCACCTCGGTGCACCCCGTGTCCCGCGCGCAGATCGGCGCCCTGGAGGTCCGGGTGCCGATCGTCTCGCCGCCCGCCCTCGACATCGGGACGGTCACGCACGAGCAGGCCGTCGCGATCGCGCGGGCCACCGCCGACCGTGCCGCCGAGCACGTCCACCGGGATGCCGACACCGCCGTGGTCGTCATCGGCGGCGACGGCACCGACGCCCTGCTCAGCGCGCTCGGCGCCGAGGGTGTCGAGGTCCTCGGGTCCGTGCTGCCGGGCGTGCCCTGGGGTCGGATCCGCGGTGGTCGCGCCGACGGCACCACGATCGTGACCAAGTCCGGCGGCTTCGGCGACGCCGACACCCTGAACGCCATCATCCGCACCCTCACGAAGGACGAACCATGACCAACCCCACGCTCGCGCTCACCCTCGGCGACGTCGCCGGCATCGGTCCGGAGATCACCGCCAAGGCGCTGCTCGCACACCCCGAACTCCGGGAGATCGCGCGTCCGGTCGTGATCGGCGACGCCGACGCGATGCGCCGCGGGATGCGCGCCACCGGGTTCGACACGGACGCCCTCGTCGTCATCGAGGACCCGCGCGAGGCCCGGAACGACCCGGACACCGTCGAACTCGTGCAGACCGGACCGTCCCTGGCCGACGTCCCGATCGGCGAGCTCAGCGCGGCCGCCGGCGACGGCGCCTACCGCTTCGTCGTCGAGGCCTGCTCCCTCGTCAGGGCCGGCCGCGCCGACGCGATCGTCACCGCGCCGCTCAACAAGGCGGCGATGCACGCGGGCGGCCACGACTTCGCCGGCCACACCGAGCTGCTCGCCCACGAGTTCGGCGTCAAGGACTACAGCCTCGTGCTCTCGGCCGGGGACCTCTACGTGTTCCACCTCACCACGCACGTGTCGCTCCGCCGTGCGATCGAGGACGTCACCGTCGAGCGGACGACCCAGGTGCTGAACCTCGCACACGGGCTCGCCCGGGCCCTCGGGCGTCCGGAGGAGCGGATCGCCGTCGCCGGCCTCAACCCGCACGCGGGCGAGAACCGGCTGTTCGGCGACGAGGACGCCGACGTCCTCACCCCGGCGATCGAGGCCGCCCGCGAGCGGGGCATCCCCGTCGACGGACCGATCCCCGCCGACGCGCTGTTCCCCGCGGCGATGCGCCGCGGCCGCTGGAACCTGCTCGTCGCGTGCTACCACGACCAGGGCCACGCCCCCTTCAAGTCGGTCTACGGCGACGACGGGGTCAACATCACGGTCGGCCTGCCCGCGGTGCGCGTCTCCGTGGACCACGGCACGGCGTTCGACATCGCCGGGACCGGCCAGGCGAACGAGGCGAGCATGCTGCTCTCCTGCGTCCGGGCGGCCGAGCTCGCCCCGGGCTGGGGCGCGGTGGTCGACGCGCTCAGCTGATCCGGGGGAACGGCCGGGAGGCGCGGTGCGGGTCGGACCCGCACCGCGCCTCCCGGCCGTCGTCGTGTGCGCAGCGTCCACACGTCACGCTGGACGAACCGACCAATTCGCTGAGATTCTCCAGGGCGCGACCTCATAGGGTCGAGGACGTTTGGCGCGCCCGATCGTGAGGAGATCCTTTGTCGTCATCGCTGCACCCGGCCCTGCTGGCCGCATCCGCCGGAGGAGGCGGACTCCGGATCAACGCCCACGCGATCGACTACGTGCTCGTCGCCGTGTACTTCGCGCTCGTGCTGGCCATCGGTTTCGTCGCACGGCGCCAGGTGTCGAGCAGCCTGGACTTCCTGCTCTCGGGTCGGTCGCTGCCGGCCTGGGTCACCGGACTCGCGTTCATGTCGGCGAACCTCGGGGCGACCGAGCTCCTCGGCCAGACGGCCAACGGCGCGCAGTACGGGGAACAGACGTTCCACTACTACTGGATCGGCGCGATCCCGGCGATGGTGTTCCTCGGGCTCTTCATGATGCCCTTCTACTACGGGTCGAAGGCCCGCAGTGTGCCGGAGTTCCTGCGGCGCCGATTCAACCCGACGACACAGCGGTTCCAGGCCGTCCTGTTCGCGGTGGCGTCGGTGCTGCTCGCCGGCGTGAACCTCTACGCGATGGCCCTCGTCGTGAACGCGCTCCTCGGCTGGCCGATCTGGGTCGCGATCGTCGTCGCCGGCGCGGTCGTCCTCGTCTACACGTTCATCGGCGGCCTGTCGGCCGCGATCTACAACGAGGTCCTGCAGTTCTTCGTCATCGTCGCGGCGATGGTCCCGATCACCTTCGTCGGTCTCGCTCGCGTGGGCGGATGGCACGGCCTGGTGCAGAAGATCTCGGCGCAGCCGCACTCGCAGGGCAGCCTGAACCCGTTCCCGGCACACGAGCTGACCGGCATCATGAACTCGTTCGGCAGCGTCGTCGGCGTCGTGCTCGGCCTCGGCTTCGTGACCTCGTTCGGGTACTGGACGACGAACTTCACCGAGGTCCAGCGTGCGTTCTCGGCGAAGGACGCCTCGGCCGCGGTCCGGACCCCGCTCATCGCCGCGATCCCGAAGACGCTGGTCGCCTACGTGATCATCATCCCGGGCATGATCGCCTCGGTCCTCATCCCGTCGATCGCGCACCTCAAGGAGGGCCTGCCCTCGCACGCCGCCTACAACGACGTCGTGCCGCTACTGCTCCAGGAACTGCTGCCGAACGGGTTCCTCGGCGTCGCGCTCGCCGGTCTGCTCGCGTCGTTCATGGCCGGCATGGCCGCGAACGTCAGCTCGCTCAACACGGTGTTCACGTACGACATCTGGCAGGACTGGATCAAGCCCGGTAAGTCGGACCGCTACTACCTCAACGTCGGACGCGTGGTGACGATCGCGGGTACCGCGGTGGCGATCGGGACCGCGTTCATCGCGGGCGGGTTCAGCAACATCATGGACTACATCCAGACGCTGTTCTCGTTCTTCAACGTGCCGCTGTTCGCGATCTTCATCCTCGGCCTCCTCTGGAAGCGGATGACGGGTCCGGCGGGCTGGTCGGGCCTCCTGGCCGGCGTCGTGGGCGCGGTCGTCGTGTTCGTGATGAACCAGTCGGGCGTGATCGCGCTCTCGGGTCAGGGCTCGAGCTTCCTCGGCGGTGGCGTCGGGTTCGCGCTCGCGCTGCTCGTGGCGGTCATCGTGTCCTACCGGACCGCACCGAAGCCGGAGTCCGAACTCGTGGGCCTCGTCCGCGGTCTGTCGCCGCACAAGCTGTCCGACCTGCCGCCGGCGCCCTGGTGGCAGCGGCCGAAGGTCCTGGCGGTCATCGTGCTCGTGATCACCGCACTCAGCTACATCCTCTTCATCGTCTACTGACCCTCCACGAAAGGTCCACCATGGCGCGTCAGAACCGGGTCGTCGAGCAGCTCTTCGACCTCCGCATGATCATCGCGGTGCTCTTCACGATCTACGGCATCGTCTGCCTCATCTGGGGCCTCGCGTTCACCACCCAGCGCGAACTCGACAAGGCCGCGGGCACGAACGTCAACCTCTGGGCCGGCATCGGCATGCTCGTCGTGGCCGCCCTGTTCGTCGTCTGGGTGGTCCGCAGCCCGCTCACCGCACAGGCCGAGCGGGCGCAGGCGGAGCAGACCGAGGACTGAGCCCGCGGGCCGGGCTGCTCACGCTTCCTCGAGCACCGCCTCCGCGCGCTCCGGGCTGCCCTCGGCGAGCCCGCGGTCGATCGAACCGCGGAGCCCGGACCACATGACGATCCCGGCGACGAGGACGAGACCCTCGCTGACGGTGAGCGCCCAGATGATGCCCCCGAGGCCGAACCACAGGTTCGCCAGGATCACGATCGGGATGAAGAGCACCCCCTGGGTGACCGACATGATCGTCGCAGGCAGGGCGCGGCCGGTCGCCTGGAACAGCGACGTGATCAGGCCGGTGAACCCGTTGCAGATCATCGACACGAGCTGCGCGGTGATGATCGTGGCGCCGAGGGCGAGCAGCGCGTGGTCCGCGACGAACAGTGAGAACACCTGGTCACGGAAGGCGAAGACGAGCCCGGAGAACACGAAGGCGATGCCGCCGACGGTGATCGCCGAGCCGCGGAGCGCCGTAGCGAGCCGTGCCCGGTCGCCCTTGCCGAACGTGTAGGCGAGCAGCGGCAGGACCCCGAGCGTGACACCCATGATGAGGAACTCCGGCACCTGCGCGATCCGCACGGCGACTCCCATCGCGGCGAGGGGGCCGTCACCGTAGCCCGCTGCCAGGTTGTTGAGCACGAGCGACGTCACGATGAGGAACGCCGACTGCAGCAGCTCGCCGATGCCGACCCCGAACACGGGCCGCATGATGGCGGGGGAGAGCGTGAACCATCGCGGCGCGAGGCTGACGTGCTCGCTGTGCCGGGTCAGCCACGTGACGAAGTACACGACGGTCACGAGGTTCGACAGCCCGACCGACAGTGCCGCGCCGGCGACACCCCGGCGCAGCACGAGGATGAACAGCACGTCGAACACCAGGTTGCCGACCGTGGACGCGATGAGGCCGATCATCACCTGCCGTGCGGCGCCCTCGGCGCGCACGAGTTGCTCGAGGCAGAACGCCGCGGCGAGCACCGGGACGAAGGCGAGCATGACCGCGACGAACGCGCTCGTCGCGGGGACGGCCACACCGTGCGCGCCGAGGGCGAGCACCAGGGGGTGCAGGACCACGAGGCCGACGCCGCCGAGCACCGCGCCGACGATCACCGCACCCCACACGGAGAACGCGGCGACGTGCTTGATCTCGCCCGCTTCCGCGGGGTCCTGTTCCGACGCGCCGAGCAGCCGCGAGATGAGGGCACTGCCACCGGTCCCGAACACACCGCCGACGGCCATGACGAGCCCGAGGATCGGCGAGCCGAAGGTGACGGCGGCGAGCAGCGTCGCGTCGTGCAGCGAACCGATGAACCCGGCGTTGACGACGTTGTAGACGGCTCCGACGATGAGCGCGGCGGCCATCGGGATGCAGAGGTGGACGAGCGCCCGCACGATGGGCGCGGCGGACAGGTACCAACGGTTCGTGCCGATGGCGGGGGCGGCGACGGACACGTCGACGGTGGTGGGGGTTGAGGTGCTCATGGTGACTCCTCGAGGGCAGGGTGGAGCCCGGTTCCGGGCATGACGGATGGCGCGCCGACGGACGCCGGCACGGCGGTGGTGGGGGTGCGACCCGCGGCCGGGCGCGCGGGCGACTGGCTACTGGTCCCGCGTCGGACGCGGGAGTGCGGAGGTCACCTTGGTGAGCAGGGCGTGGAGGGTGTGACGCTCCTCCTCGCTCAGGGGCGCGAGGATGGTCTCCTCGGCGTCCCGCATCGCGTCGTCGAACCCGGCGATGAGCGCGGCGCCGGCCTCGGTGGCGTACACGCGTTTGCTCCGTTCGTTCCCGAGTTCCGTGCGGCGCTCGATGAGTCCGCGTCGTTCGAGCCCCTGCAGGAGACTCGAGACGCTGGCCGGGGTCGTCCGTGTCATCGCGGCGATGTCACGCTGGATCGCACCGGGGTTCTGCACGAGGAACCCGAGTGCGAAGCCCTGCTGGTGGCTCAGCTCGCGCTGCCGGATCCAGTCCAGTCCGGCCTGCTGCTGCGCCCAGCCGACCCACCGGAGCAGGTCCAGGTTGGTCGTGAGTTCGGGCTCCTGTTCGGTCATGGTCAGAACTCTGACAGTCCGACATCTAACTGTCAAGGATCAAACCGACCGATCCTGTTCGGGCGCGACGGCCGGGGGCGCGCGACGGCCGGGAGCGCACGACGGCCGGGAGACGCACACGGCGCCTCCCGGCCGGGAGTGGTCCTGCGGTGGTGGTCCGGGGGTCAGTACCCGAGCGGCTGCGCACCCGTCTTCCGCGCCTTGACCGCGGCGAAGTAGGCGTTCGACGGCCGGAGGTACATGAGGATCGTCGCGACGATGGCGGCGACCTCACCGACCGCGTTGATGCCGTGGCCCCCGAGGATGGTGAAGAGCGACAGGATCGTCAGGATGAAGAGCACGATGCGCGCCCAGTTCGCCCCGCGACG
This sequence comes from Curtobacterium sp. MCBD17_035, assembly GCF_003234815.2. Classification (NCBI taxonomy): domain Bacteria; kingdom Bacillati; phylum Actinomycetota; class Actinomycetes; order Micrococcales; family Microbacteriaceae; genus Curtobacterium; species Curtobacterium sp. MCBD17_035. The sequence goes on from NZ_CP126279.1 coordinate 1,148,924, forward strand.
CATGAACACGTCGAACAGGGCGAACGCGATGATGGAGAGCACGCCGATGACGATCGCGATCACGAGTCCGGCGACGAGCGCGGCGTGCACCGTCGATTCCGAGAGGTTGCTCGACGTCGACGCGACCCGTCGCTTCGCTTCGTCCTCCGCCGTGCCGAAGGTCGAGATCGAGACGATCAGGCTGACGATCTGGGCGAGCACGGCGAGCATGAACAGCCAGAACGCGGCGTTCACCAGCGTGGGTGGGGTGGCACGGGTCTGGCGCTCGGAGGCGTAGGTCATCGGGACTCCTTCGTCGGAAGCATGAGCGTGGTTCGACTGTGAGTCTGCCCGTTCAGCGGCCGTCGCGTCCGCTGGCATGTGTGCCCCGCTCAGGTCGAGGGCTTGAGCGGGTCGTGCCCGATGGACATGAGCCGGTGCCGCCACTCCGCGTCGCCGGCCGTCGGCTCGCGGTCGTCGCCGCGCTCGGCCTGCACCTCGGCGACCACGGTCTCCATGACGGTGACGTCGTCGTCGGTCAGGTCCGTCCTGCGCTTGCCGAGGATCTCGAGCACGGCGCGCGAGCGCTCGTCACCGGCCTGGTCTGCGAAGGCCTCGCTGTCCGGCTGCGACGCATCGGTCTCGAGCCACTCGCGGAGTTCGCGCGAGGTCATGTTGACGGCCGCGTGGAAGTCGTCCCAGAGGGCGTCGTCGATGTCGGTGTGGGCCATGGAACCTCCTGCGTGGGTGGGAGAGCGGACCGGTCGGACCGCGGACGAGGACCGGTCCGACGCTAAACGTCGGGTGCCGCGCCCCTTCAGCTGCCGGTCAGGGACGCGGGAAGCGGGCCTGTCGCCGTCGGGAGCGCCATGCTGGGGGTGATCGTCCGCCGTTCGTCGACGTCCCTCGTGCAGGGACCACGACCATCCCAGGAGGCCAACCCCATGTCCGAACCCACCACCCCGGGCCCCACCGCACGCGACGACGGCGAGCTCATCGCCATCGACGGCACCGACCCAGACTGGTGGCGCCAGGCCGTCGTCTACCAGGTGTACCCGCGGAGCTTCGCCGACAGCAACGGGGACGGTCTCGGCGACATCGCCGGTGTCACGAGTCGCGTGCCGTACCTGCAGCGGCTCGGCGTCGACGCCATCTGGCTCAGCCCGTTCTACCCGTCCGCCCTCGCCGACGGTGGGTACGACGTCGCGGACTACCGGAACGTCGACCCGCGGCTCGGCACGCTCGACGACTTCGACGCCATGGTCGCCGCCGCGCACGACGCCGGCATCAAGGTGATCGTCGACATCGTGCCGAACCACAGCTCGAACGACCACGCGTGGTTCCGGGAGGCGCTCGCCGCCGAGCCCGGTTCCGCCGCCCGCGAGCGCTACGTGTTCCGCGACGGGCTCGGCGACGACGGGCAGATCCCGCCCTCCACGTGGCAGTCGAACTTCGGTGGCAGCGCCTGGACCCGCACCACGGACCCCGATGGCACACCGGGCCAGTGGTACCTGCACCTGTTCGCGCCCGAGCAGCCCGACTTCAACTGGGCGAACCCGGAGATCCGCGAGGACTTCCACACCACGCTCCGGTTCTGGGCCGACCGCGGGGTGGACGGGTTCCGCGTCGACGTCGCACACGCTCTCGCGAAGGACCTCAGCGAACCACTGCGCGACGCGAACCCGAAGGACTTCGACCTCCCGCTCGACGGCAGCGACCCGCTGTACGACCGCGACGAGGTGCACGAGATCTTCAGCGGCTGGCGGCGGGTGTTCGACGAGTACGACCCGCCCCGCACCGCGGTCGCCGAGGCGTGGGTGCCGAGCGCGCGGGTCGCCCTCTACGCGCGGCCGACCGAGCTCGGGCAGGCGTTCAACTTCGACCTGCTCCGCGCCGACTTCGACGCCGGCACGTTCTCGCGGATCATCGACGACAACCTGCGGCTCGCGGCCGAGAGCGGTGCGTCGAGCACGTGGGTGCTCTCGAACCACGACGTCATCCGCCACGCCTCCCGCTACGCGCTGCCCGCCGGCGCGGACGAGGAGGACTGGCTCATGTCCGGCGGCACGCGTCCTGCGGCGGACGAGACCCGGGGACTCCGCCGCGCCCGCGCCGCCACGCTCCTCCTGCTCGCGCTGCCGGGCTCGGCGTACCTGTACCAGGGCGAGGAACTCGGACTCCGTGAGGTCGCGGACCTCCGCGAGGGCGACCTCCAGGACCCGGTGTGGGTCCGGAGTGCACACACGCGCAAGGGCCGTGACGGCTGCCGAGTCCCGCTGCCGTGGGACACGTCGACGCCGGCGTTCGGCTTCGGCCCGGCCGCGCCGCACCTGCCGCAGCCGGCGTGGTTCGCCGACCTCGCCGTGTCCGTGCAGGACGGTGCGCCCGACTCGACGCTCGAGCTCTACCGGGCCGCACTCGGCGCCCGCCACGCGCTGCAGCAGGGCGAGGACCTCCGCTGGCTCGACGCTCCGGGGCCGGACGCGATCGCCTTCGCCCGGCACGACGGCTGGGTGTGCGCGATGAACTTCGGGACCGACCCCGTGCCCGCGCCCGCCGGCTCGGTCGTCGTCGCGAGCGGTCCGCTCACCGCGGCTGGCGTGCTCCCGGGGGAGACCACGGTCTGGGTGCGTTCCTGACCGCTGACCGGCAGCGGTGCCTGACCGCTGACCGGCAGCGAGAACGCTGGTCGGCGCCCCGCCGTACGCTCGGACGCGATGACCTCCTCGCTCTTCGCCGACCTCGACTCGTTCATCCGCCATCCGCGCGTCACCGGCCTCGCGCTCAGTCACGACGGCGCCCGCCTCGTCGCGACCGTGCAGGAGCCCGACGCGGACGCCGCCCGGTACCGGAGCGCGCTGTGGGAGGTCGACCCCGTCGGCGATCGCCCGCCGGTCCGCCTGACGTCCTCGGAGCAGGGGGAGTCGTCGCCCGCGTTCACCCCGTCCGGCGACCTGCTCTTCACGTCGAGCCGTCCCGACCCGCGCAGCGGCGAGAACACGGAGGACCCCGCGCTCTGGTCGCTGCCAGAACACGGTGAGCCGATCCGCGTCGCGACGAGTCCCGGTGGCGTCGGGAGTCCGCTCGTCAGCCGCTCGGGTGTGGTGATCGTGACCGGCAGCCGCCTGGTCGGCTCGTCCGACGCCGACGCCGACGAGGACCGAGCCCGCCGCGAGCGCCGGAAGGACCAGGCGGTCACCGCGATCCTGCACGACGGCATGCCCATCCGCTGGTGGGACCACGAACTCGACGACACCGAGGCGCGCCTGCTCGTGCTCGATGACGCGGGGGCCGCTGACCGTGCGCCGGCCTCCGACCGGGAGGCCCGTCCCACCCCGCTCCGGGACCTCGCCCCCGACGCGGGGCAGCGCTTCCGGAACCCCGAGTTCGACATCGCTCCGGACGGCTCCTTCGTCCTCGCTCGCGCCACGGAGCGGATCACGGGCGGACGCTCCCATGCCGTGCTCCTCCGGATCGACGTCGCGACGGGGGAGCGATCGGTCGTCGTCGACGAGGACGGCGCCGACGCGAGCCAGGCGCGGATCGCGCCCGACGCCTCCCGGTTCGCCGTCGCGATGCGCGTGCGCGGGACGTACGACACCCCGCACCAGGAGTGGATCGAGGTCCGCAGCATCGACGGCGGCGCAGCGGTGCGGCTCGACCTCGGCGACATCACAGCGAACGACGTCGTATGGACGGCCGACGGAACCGGCCTCCTGGTGACGGGTGACCTGCACGGCGCGGGGGCGGTCGTCCTCGTCGACCCGACCTCCGGTGCCATCGTCCGATGGCTCGTCACCGACGCGTCGTACTCGAACCTCCTCGTGCACCCGGACGGGCAGACGCTGTTCGCGCTCCGCTCGGCGATGGACCGTCCGGCGAGCCCGGTGCGGCTCGACGTGACCGCGGAGGACCAGACGCCCGCGTTCCTCCCGGCCCCCGGCGTGGTCGACACCCTGCCCGGCACCGTGCAGCGAGTATCGGCCGAGGTCGACGGCGTCGAGGTGCCCGGATGGTTGTTCCTGCCGGACGACGTCCACCGCGGCAATGGCCCGGCACCCGTCATGACGTGGGTGCACGGCGGACCGTTCTCGTCCTGGAACGCCTGGTCGTGGCGCTGGTGCCCCTGGCTCGCCGTCGAGCGCGGGTACGCCGTCGTGCTGCCCGACCCGGCGCTCTCGACCGGGTACGGCGACGAGTGGATCGCGCGGGCCTGGCCGCACCGCGCCGCGATCGTGTGGCGTGAGGTCGAGGGCGTGCTCGACGCCGTCCTCGCCGACAGCGACCACCGCCTCGACCCGACGCGGACGGCGTTGCTCGGCGCGAGTTTCGGCGGGTACATGACGAACTGGATCGCCGGCCACACCGACCGCTTCGACTGCATCGTCACGCACGCCGGGCTCTGGTCGCTCGACCAGCAGCACGACACGACCGATGCCGCCGAGAACAAGAACGGGATCTTCGGCACCGAGCAGGAGCACCCGGACTGGTACGCGCAGAACTCGCCCGACCGGACCGCCGCGGCGATCACGACGCCGATGCTGCTCATCCACGGCAACCGGGACTACCGCGTGCCGATCTCCGAGGCGCTGCGGGCGTGGTGGGACCTGGTATCGGGGTTCCCGGGCGCGCCCGAGGACATGCCGCACCGGTTCCTGCAGCTCACGAGCGAGAACCACTGGGTGCTGTCGCCGTCGAACTTCCGCGTGTGGAGCGAGACCGTGTTCACGTTCTGCGACCAGCACGTCCGCGGCGGGGAGGCCCTGACCAACCGGATCGACTGAGGAATCGCGATGGACTGACGCGGCCGCATCGAGGGCCGTCGCCCGTTCGTCCCGGCGCGGCCCGCCGGCCTCGGTGCCCTCACATCTCGGACAGCGCCACGCTCATCATCGCGACGACGGCGAGGACCGCGACCCCGAGTGCCACCGCGCTGAGGGCCAACGCGGGCCGCACGGCGAGTGCGCGCCGCCGCTCCGGGTCACCGGACCGACCGGGGACGAGCCGCTGCACGAACGGGAGCCGGCCACGGGCCGCCAGGTAGACCACCGCCGGGACGGCGAACGCAGGCACGGCGAGGTAGACGACGAACTCCGAGCACGCGCCCACGACGATCGCGACGGTCAGCAGGACGAGCACCCGCCCGGCTCGACCGAGGTCCTTCCGGACGAGCGCATCCGTGATCGGCAGGGCGATGCAGAGACACATGACGGGTACCAGGACGAGGAAGGGCATGGGAACGGCCTCCAGGGATCCGCGGGCGGGTGGTACCGATCGTGGCGGACCGTGCACCGGAGCGGCATCCGTCGTGAGGATGACCGTCCCGCGGTCGGAGGTGATCCGTAGGTTGGGCGCATGACCGACCACGGAACCGGCGTCGACGCACTCCTCGTCGACACCATCGGCACCGTCGTCGACGACGTCGGGACCATCCGGGACCGTCTGGCGGTGGCGCTCGCCGCGCATGCCGGACACGACGTCGACGCGATCGCCCGTCGATGGGACGACCTGATGGACGCCGCCATGGCGGCGGTCAACGCCGGAGAGGCCCCCTGGCGCCCGCACCGCGCGATCCGACGGGAGGCCCTCGACGACCTCGTCGCGGACGGCTCGCTCCCTGCGCTGTCGGCCGATGAACACGATGCGCTCGTGGACGTCACCGAGACGCTCCGGCCGTGGCCCGATTCGGCGGACGCCCTCGCGACGCTGGGACGGCAGGTGGTGGTCGCGTCCCTGTCGAACGCGGACCTCGACGAGCTCGCCGCGCTGTCGCAGCGTGCCGGACTGCGCTGGCACGCCGTGGTCTCCGCGCAGTTCGCGCGTGCCTTCAAGCCCGCGGCCTCGGTGTACCGGACGGCGTTGGAGCTGCTCGGCGTCCCCGCCGCCCGCACGATGATGGTGGCGGCGCATCCGTGGGACCTCCGGGCGGCGGCCTCGCTCGGCATGCAGACCGCGTACGTCGCTCGCCCGTCCGCCGACGCTCCGGCGCCCGACGACCGCTTCACGATCGCGGTGCGCGACCTCGCCGACCTCGGCGATCGACTTCCGACTCTGACGCACCGGCCGGACTGAGACCGGGACCACGCGCGCCCGATGCCGTCATCCCTCCGACGGATGTGCGAGCACTTCTCGCGTTGCCATGCTGCCGTCATGGGGAACGACGGGGTGTGGGCGGGCTTCGACGACGAGTGGGCGCCGGACCCGCTGGCCGATCGGCGTCCGCGGGGGAGTGCGGGCGCGTCGGTCGTGGGGATGACGTTGCTCGTCGGCTACGCGGCCGCGCTCCTGGGCGCCTACCTCGTCCTGCTGGCCCTCGTGCGTCACGAACCGCACGCGGCGCTCACGACACCCTCGTGGTGGGTGCAGGTGGCCGCCCTGCTGCTCGGGCTGTTGTCCGTCGGCTCGGTCATCGCCGCGGCGACCGTGCTCGTGCTCGGTGTCCGCGGGGCGCGCTCCGCCGACCCGGGACACCGCACGCTCGGGGTCGTCGTCGTCGTCCTCGGCGCGATGGCCGTCCCCGTGTCGTTCTGGGTGCTCGTGACCGGTGGCGTCACCGCGCTGTTCGGCTTCGGCGGGTTCTGACATCCCTCGCCGACTCGGGCGTTCCCCGAGATCCGCGGGAGCTGCGTCCCGCTGACCGGTACCCGGTGGGCCTCCCGTCAGCCGCGGAGGCGCGTGGAGGCGATCCCGCCGTCCACGTCGAGCGTCCCACCGTTGACGAACACGCCCTCGTCCGAGGCCACCCAGCGGACGGCGACCGCGACGTCCACCGGGCGGACCGGCACGCCGGCCGGCGTCCCCTCGGTCATCGCCGCGAGCAGCTCGCTCGAGTCGGCGTTCCCCGGGATGGCCGTCGCGCCCGGCGCCACCGTCGAGACCCGGACGCCGGTGCCGGCGAACTCCGCCGCCCTCGCACGGGTCACGGATCAGGCCCCGCGCCTCCTGGCCGCTGTCGGCAACCGCGAGGGCGACGCCGCCGCCGCCACGGACCTCCTGACCCGCCGGATGGCGGAGCCCTGGTCGGTCGCGGACCTCGCCGCGGCGCTCGCTACGAGCGAGTCGACGCTGTTCGCACGCTTCCGCCAGGTCACGGGCATGACGCCCGTGCAGTACCTCAGGCGGGTCCGCCTCGGCGAGGCCCGGCACCGGATGGTCGTCCTCGACGAGACCGCGATGCAGGCCGCCACCGCGGTCGCGTACCGCAGCGCCTCGCACTTCTCCCGCGACTACCGCGCGATGTACGGAGCACCGCCGGCGGCCGACGCCGAGCGCGCCCGGATGCAGCTCACGACGGGCGCCGCTGTCGTGGTCTGAGGTGCCGCCGCCGTGGAACTCATGACGGCGTTAGCGCTCCTCCGACGGCACCTGCTCCCACTCGTGCATGTCGCCCACCCGGCGCCAGTGCTCCGGATCGTCGGCGATCACCGCGGCCTCGGTCAGCCAGGAGGTCGCGTCGGGATCCCACCCCGCGAGCACGGTCGCCCCGTCGAGGACGTCCAGGGCACGTCCCGCGGTCGCGAGGTATCCGGTCACGGACAGGTGGATCGCGTCGAAGTCACGCGCGGCGGCGCGGTAATCAGGGATGTACCAGCGGGCCTCGCGTCCCGTCGATTCCCACCACTCCCGTCGTCGCGCCCACCGGACGTCCATCGGGAAGCGAGCGACGAGCGCGGTCCAGTCGTCCGGCCCGTGGACCTCGTACACGCGAGCGTCGGCATCGGGCGTGAGCCGGTACGTCCATGCCTCCTCGTCGCCGAATCCGTCCTCCACGAGCGCCAACCCCGTCGCACCAAGCGCACCGACCCGGCGCGTGGACGAGGGGAGGAACGCCGCATCCCGATCCTCCCCACCGAACGCGTACGGGGTCGACCACCATGCGCCGCTCATCGACCGCTCGACCGGGCGAGTGGTGCGGTACTCGGCGTCCTCGTTCCGCTGGTTCTCGTGCCACCGTTCGAGGGTGGCGGCCGCCGGGCCGGGGCTCGCCATCGGCTGCTGCTGCCCGTCACGCACCGCACGGACGACCCATTGCCCGTCGTGGTCGAGGTCCGTCGACCACCAGGCGGCCGCGTCCGACGCGAGGACGGCCTCCGCGACCGGTCGGAGGGCCTCCTGGATGACCGGGAGGCCGCTGAGCGCCTCCTCGATCAACGGCGGCTGCCAGGGCATGGACGAGTCGACGGCGCGGCCGAGCGCCGGGAACAACGAGAGCGGCTCGGTCCGTGCTCGGACGGCCCGCACGGGCGCCACCGCCAGGGCACGCGCCAACGGGCGCACGAGCGCTTCGTCGACGTCGAGCTGGTCGAGGCGGGCGAAGCCGCTCCTGGCCGCGCCTCCGACGGTCAGGCTGTCGGTCGTGTCCACGCCGAGTTCCTCTGCGACGGCGAGGCACAGCATCCGGAACCGCGGCGCCGCCAGGAGCTGATCGAACGACGCCGCCGTCACCAGCCGACCTCGACCGCTCGTCGGACGCCCCACAGGTAGTCGTCGGGTCGCTCCCACGCCGCGAAGTGCCCGCCGTGCTCGAACTCCCGCCAGTCCACGATCCGGAAGCGTCGCTCGGCGAACCGTCGCGGCGCGTTGACGAGGTCGGCGGGGAACACCGTCATCACGGTCGGTACGTCGATGCGACCCCAGTCCTTGCCGCCGCCCACCGCGTAGGGCGCGAACGACGTTCCGATGCATCCGCTGACCCAGTAGGCGGTGATCCAGGTGAGCAGCTCGTCGCGCGAGAACGGCGGCGTGTCCACCGCCTGGTCGGTCCAGCGGTCGAGCTTCTCGCCGATCCAGGCGGCGAGCCCGGCAGGCGAGTCCGCGAGCCCGACGGACAGCGTGTTCGGACGTGTCGACTGCTCGTGCATGTACCCGCCCTCGGCCCGTTGCCACTGCCGGCCGCGCTCGACGTACGCGCGCTCCTCGTCGTCGAGGTCGTCGGGGAGGCCACCGAGGAAGTGGTACTGCGACACGTCCGTCAGGTGCAGCGCAGCCACCGCTCCGGGGTGCCGGGCCGCGATCGCCTCGCCCACGTCGCAGCCGACGTCCCCGGCCGAGACGACGAACCGGTCGAACCCGAGGTCGAGCATCGCGGCGTGCACCGCGTCCGCCATCTCGATCGCCGACCAGCCGCTCCGCTCCGTCGCCGCGGCGAACGGGAAGCCCGGCAGCGCCGGAACGACGCACGTCACGTCGTCGACGCGGTCGAGCACCCGCTCGAACCGGAGGACCGAGTCCGGCCACCCGTGCAGGAACAGGACGACCGGGGCGTCGGCACCCGCAGGTTGGACGATCGCGTTCACCGGTGTCGTCGACCCCGAGTGCACCCATGGCCGGGCGAGGAGGCGCGCCTCGTGGTCCTCCCACCGGTAGGCGTCGGCCCAGTGGTCGAGGAGGGCGTCGAGGTCGCGCCCCGCCATGCCGAGGTCCTGACCGGCGCGGTCAACGGCAGGCAGCACCCGGCGTGCGCGCACGCGCTCGCGCAGGTCCCGCAGGACGTCCGGATCGACGGGGTGGAGGACGGTCCTCGTGCTCATGTCCCCATGCTGCACCGGGGAAAGCGACGAGGACAGGGGTCGTGCCTCCCGGCCGGTCGGCGAGTGAACGCTCACCCACGCCCGCCTGGCGGAGTAGACAGGCGTCATGCCCAACGACGCGTACAACGAACCAGCCGTCGCCCTGCCCACCGCCTCGATGCCGCTGCTCGGCTTCGGCACCTGGCAGATCGAGGACGCCGACGCCCCCGCTGCCGTGAGCTCGGCCCTCGAGGCCGGCTACCGCCACATCGACACCGCCACCGGCTACGCCAACGAGCGCGGGGTCGGTCGGGCCGTCGCCGAGTCCGGACTCGACCGCGACGAGGTGTTCATCACCACCAAGCTGCCGCCGGAGCACGGCGGCCGTGAACGGCAGACCATCTCCGAGAGCCTGGACAAGCTCGGCGTCGACCAGCTCGACCTGTGGCTCGTGCACTGGCCGCCGAACGGCGAGGCGACCCCGGCGGTGTGGGAGCAGGTCATCGCCGCCCAGCAGGACGGTCTGACCAAGGCCATCGGCGTCAGCAACTACTCGCTGGCGCAGATCGACGAACTCATCGACGCGACCGGCGTGACCCCGTCGGTGAACCAGGTGCGCTGGAGCCCTGCGGAGTACGACGTCGCCTTCGCCCAGGGGTTGGCCGAGCGCGGCGTCGTCCTCGAGGGGTACAGCCCGTTCAAGGCCTCGAACCTCCAGGACCCGACGTTCCTCCGCATCGCCGAGGCGCACGACGCCGACGCCGCGCAGGTCATCGTCGCATGGCACATCGCGCACGAGTTCGTCGTCATCCCGAAGTCGTCGCAGCCGGAGCGCATCCGCTCGAACGCGCGCGGCGTGACGTTCCAGCTGACCGAGGACGAGGTCGCCGCGATCGACGCCCTGGGAACCTCCGCCCGCTGACGCGCGATCCCGCGAGATCGCGGTCGTTGTCGTTCCGAACGCGGTCAGAACGACAACGACTGCGATCTCGCGGAAGAGGGGCCGGGCGCGGCGGCGGCGCGGGCGCGGTCAGCTCGCCGGGGCCGGGCGCGAGAGCGCTGCGAGCGAGCGATCGGCGAGCGTCAGCGCCACGAGGACCGCGGCCGCCACGACCATGATCCACGCGAGTTCGTGCAGCCCGGGGGTGGTCGCCCGTGCCCCGAACGCCGCCCCGCCCGACGCCGACGCCACGATCGCGCCGAAGTACGAGAACGTCCGGAGCAAGCCCGCGGACGCGCCGACTCGCTCGGGGTCCGCCTGGTGGTACAGGGCGTTCTGGTTCGCCAGGTTGAGCAGCCCGAGCGGGATCCCGACGAGCGTGGTGAGGGCGAACAGGAGCCACACGGCCGTGCCGGACCCCACGGCGAGGAGCAGGACGCAGCCGACGAGCAACAGGACGCCGCCGACGACGAGCTTCGCCCGCACCTCGGGCCGTCTGCCGGTCAGGGTCGACACGACGATGGCCGCACCGAACAGCGGGAGCAGCACGAGCCCCGCGGCCGATGCCGACAAGCCACGGCCGTCCTCGAGCCACTGCGTGAACCCGTAGAGGAACGCGTAGCTGACGACCTGGGCGACGAGGGCGCGCGCGAACGTCCCGAGCAGCGGGAGGTTGCCGGCGAACACCCGCACGTCGATGAACGGGTCGACGGCGCGGAGCTCGCGCACCGTGAAGGCGACCGCGGCGGCGACGGCGACCACGAGCAGCCAGACGAGTGCCGGCCGCAGGTCCATGAGGAACAGCAGGAGCGCGAGGAGCGTCGCCGCGAAGAGCAGGACACCGGCGACGTCGAACCGCGCACGCGTCCGGGTGGCGTCGAGCGCGGTGTGCCGGGGGAGTGCGACCCAGCCGAGCACCAGACAGGCGACACCGAGCGGGATGTTGACCGCGAACGTCGCCCGCCACCCGCCGACGGCGATGAGGAGTCCGCCGAGCGTCGGCCCGATCACCGCGATGGTCTGCGTCGTCACGGCGAGCGCGGTGAGCACCGCCTGGGGGCTGTCCTGCCCGGTGCGGCGGCCCTCGGCACGGATGAGCGTCATGGCGGCGGGGTACCCCGCGCACGTGCCGAACCCGAGCACGACCCGGGCGGCGACGAGCCACCCGAGCCCGGGGGCCGCGGTGCCGATCACGCCCGCGACGAGGGTGAGCACGGCGCCGACGAGGAACAGCCGCCGCGGCCCGAACGTGTCGACGAGTCGCCCCACCAGGGGCTGCCCGATCGACGTCGCCAGGTACAGCGCGGACACCAGCCAGGCGGTCTCCGACGCGGGTGCGCCGAACGCGGCGGCGATCGGCACGAGGGCGACCGCGATGATCGACGAGTTGATCGGGTTGAGGATCGACCCGAGCATCATCGGCGCGAGCAGGCGCCGGTCGAACCGGTCGGGAGGCGCGGCGCGGCCCCGTCGTCCGGCTCCCGGCGTGGACGGTGCAGTGGTGCGGGGGAGCCGCCCGGTGTCCGACTCGCTCATCGGTCGGTGCGCTCCGTCGGCGCCTCGGCGACCCGGTCGAGCAGCGCCAGGGCCTCGAGCAGTCGACGACGCTCGTCCTCCGTGTACCGCTCGGCCATCACCTCGGTGAGCCACTCCTGCCGCGCGGCGCGGTTGCCCTCGTTCTGCACCGACCCGGCGTCGGTCAGGCCGACGATCTGGCGGCGCCCGTCGGTGGGGTCGGGTGCCCGCTGCACGAGCCCTGCGGCCTCGAGCGCGGTGAGGGTGTTCGCCATCGACTGCGGCCGGACGCCCTCGAGCACGGCGAGAGCCGAGGCGGTGGTCGCCTCGCCCTTGCCGACGCGGGTCAGGACGGACGCCTGCGAGGGAGTGAGGTCGCCCTCGGCCGCGACCTCGCGCAGGCGGCGGAGGAAACGGCCGACGGCCACGCGCACGGCCAGCGAGGTCGCCGCGGGGGATGCGTCGAGTGGGATCGGTTCGTCGGACATGATCTGCAGCCTAGACTGCGCATCAGTACCTGTACAGTCAGGACTGTCGAATTCCACACGACCACCGGAGGCTCGCCATGTCCACACCCGTCCTGCTCGTCATGGACTTCCAGACCAGCATCGTCGACCGGCTCGGCTCGCCCGAGGTCCTGGCGGCCGCCACGCGCGCGGTCGATGCCGCCCGCACGAACGGCGTGCCCGTGGTGTTCGTCCGCGTCGCCTTCCGCGCGGGGTTCCCGGAGATCGCCGCGTCGAACAAGAGCTTCGGCGCGATCCGGCAGCGGGGCGACGCCGCCGGCTTCGACGAGCGCTCGACCGCGATCGACGCCGCGTTCGCGGTCCGCCCCGACGAGGTCGTCGTGACGAAGCGCCGGGTCAGTGCCTTCGCCGGCAGCGACCTCGACGTCGTGCTCCGGGCTGCCGGGGCGACCGAACTCGTCCTCGCGGGCATCGCCACGAGCGGGGTCGTGCTGTCGACCCTCCGGCAGGCCGCGGACCTCGACTACGGGATCACCGTCCTCGCCGACGCATGTGCGGACGCCGATCCCGAGGTCCACCGGGTCCTGACCGAGAAGGTCTACCCCCGACAGGCCGACGTCACGACCGTGGACGCTTGGGTGGCGAACCTCCGCGGATGACGCTGCCGGGCCTCCCGGCCGTCCCGCGGATCAGACCAGGATCTTCGAGACGCAGACCACGTCCGCCACGAGGGTGTGCGCACCGAACGGGGCGATCGGCACGTACCCGCGGCGCAGCAGCGTGTCCGTGATGTCCGCGTCTCCCGGGGTGCCGGCGTGCACGAGGGCGGGGGAGCCGAGTTCGCCCGCGACCTGTTCGAGGCGGCTGAGCAGCGCGCTGCCGACACCTGCGCCCCGGGCGTCCTCGCGGATGAAGAACGACTGGATCTCGAGCACGCCGTCGGCGACCTCGCTGAGGACCCCGTAGCCGAGCGGCTCACCCATGCCGTTGCGGACCGTCAGGTTCGCCGCGACCGACGCCGGGGGCAGCGTCCGTGCCATGCGCGGGGGGAGCCCGGCGCTGAGGAGTGCGACGGCCCGCAGGCGAACGGCGTCCTCGCCGCTGTACGGCTCGTGGTCGATCGTGATCTCGGATGGTGCTGTGGTGCTCATGAGCGTCATTGGTTCCTCGGTTCGGGTTGCACAGGGCGACCGCTCGATCGCCCCACTGCACGTCCGGAGTCGCCACGTCCAGGGCCGGGCGGGAACTCGGATTCGCTAGTCTGTCTAGCAAATCAGGTCACACCGGGGGCACGCTGTGAGTCCTGTCCCCGGTGACCACCCAGTTCGGGGTGTGGTGGATCCAGACGGAACTGTCCTACTCCAGGAGCCCCCGCACGTCCTCAGCCGTCAGCGCTCCCGAGAACGTGTCGTCCTCGTCGATGACCGCGTCGAACAGTTCCCCCTTGCGGGTCGCGAGGGCCAGGACCTTGTCCTCGATGGTGTCCTGCGCGATGAGGCGGTGCACGCTCACGGGGACCCGCTGCCCGATGCGGTGCGCGCGGTCGATCGCCTGGGCCTCCGCCGCGGGGTTCCACCAGGGATCGAGCACGAACACCGTGTCGGCCTCGGTCAGGTTGAGGCCGAACCCGCCCGCCTTGAGGCTGATGAGGAACGCCGACGCACTGCCCTGCTTGAACCGGTCGATCACCGCTGCGCGACCGGTCGTCGACCCGTCGAGGTACTCGTACGCCACGCCGCGCGCGTCGAGCCCGGCCGCGACGAGCCGGAGGAACGAGGTGAACTGACTGAACACGAGGGCACGGCGCCCCTCGGCCTCGAGCTCCGCGAGGTCGTCGAGCAGCAGGTCGAGCTTCGCCGACGGCACGGCCGAGTCCGGGTCGATGAGCGCCGGCGAGAGGGCGAGCATCCGCAGGAGCGTCAGCGAGCGGAACACGATCATCCGGTTCCGGTCCATGTCGTCGAGCAGGTCGAGCACCTTGAGCCGCTCGCGCTGCAGGGTCCGGTCGTAGAGGGCGCGGTGCTCCGGGTCGAGGTCGACGTGCAGCACCTGCTCGACCTTCTCGGGCAGGTCCGCCGCCACGGACTCCTTGGTGCGCCGGAGCATGAGCGGGCGGATCCGCCGCCGCAGCCGACCCATCACATCGGCCCGCTGCTCCGGTGTCAGGTCCGGGGACGCAACCGGCTTGACCACGTCGTCCGTGAACCGCGTCACGCTCGACAGCAGACCGGGCGCGACGACCGAGAAGATCGACCACAGGTCCATGAGCCCGTTCTCGAGCGGCGTCCCGGTGATCGCGAGCTTGAACGGCGCGGGGAGGTCCGCCGCGAGCCGGTTCGCCTGCGACGTCCGGTTCTTGACGAACTGCGCCTCGTCGAGGACCAGCCCGGCCCACTCCTGCTGTCGGTACGCCGCCGCGTCGAGCCGGAACAGCGCGTACGAGGTCACGACGACGTCCGCCTCGGCCGCGGCGTCCCGGAGCATCCGCCGTCGCTTCGCGGTCGTCGCCGTCACGCCGCGCACCACGAGCGACGGGGTGAACCGCGCCGCCTCGGTGACCCAGTTGCCGACGACGCTCGTCGGCGCGACCACGAGGAACGGGCGACGGTCGGGAGCGGCGGCTGACGGGCCTCCCGACCGGTCCGGTGCGGCGTCCCCCGAGCCGGCCCGCGCGCGTTCGCGCTCCCGCACGCCCGCCACGAACGCGAGCGTCTGCAGCGTCTTGCCGAGCCCCATGTCGTCCGCCAGGACCCCGCCGAGCCCGTGCTCGTACAGGAACGTCAGCCACGCCAGGCCCTCGCGTTGGTAGGGGCGGAGCTCGGCGTGCACGGAGTCCGGCACGGACACGGCCGCGATCACCGGGTCGTCGTCGGTGGCGTCCTGGAACCGCAGGAGGCCCTCGACGGTCTCGCGCCACCGGGCGTCCTGCACGGTCTCGTCGGCGAGCTGGTCGAACTCCGACCACAGCGCGGCCTGGTACGGGCTGATGCGGTAGCGGCCGGGCTCCCACTCGTCGAGCTCGGTCGCCTCGTCGATGAGGCGCTTCAGCTCGTCGAACACCGGGTTCTGCAGTGACATGTACGTGTTGTCGATGAGCTTGAGCTTCCGCTCCCGCTTGGCGAGCGCCTCGAGCAGGGGCGTGAACGGGACCGTGCGACCCTCGACGGTCACGAGGAACCCGAGGTCGAACCAGTCGCGGTGCGGGCTCGGCATCGTGGTCAGGGTCAGCTTCGGCTGGTCGGTGAGTTCCCGGTAGTCCGGGCGCTCGCCCACGATGCGGACGCGCAGGTCGTCGCGGGCCTGGAGTGTCGGCAGGGTCGTCGTCGTGAACTCGATGGCGTCGGAGCCGTCGAGCACCTGGTCGCCGTCGTCGGAGTCCCCGTCGTCGGCGTCGCTTCCGTCGACGTCGCCGCCGCGGTCACGGTCACGGACCGGGTCGACGCCGGTCCGGCTCGGCCACCGCACGCCAGGAGGCCCGTCCACTTCCGACAGGTCCGGAACCGGTCCGTGCGCTGCCGGGAGGTCCCGTCGGCCGTCCACGTGCCAACGCCAGCTGAGCAGCACCCGGTCCTCGGGCTCGAACGTCACGGTCAGGACGAACTCCGGCGGCGTGCGGTCCGGGAGCTCGAGCGAGCCGTCGGCGCTCACGAGGTCCACGCTGCCGCGCAGGCGGGGCGAGACGTCGTGCAGGAACTCGTCGACGTCCGCGGGCGGGACGGTGATGCGGTCCCCGGTCGTCAGGAGACGGCGCTGGTCCTCGCGCAGGGGCGTCGGTGTCGGCGCGAGGGTGATGTGCAGCGCGGGGGAGCGACGGAAGGCGTAGACGCCGTGGGTGCCGATCGCGCCCGCGGCCCCCGGCGGGATCGGACGGCCGTCGACCAGGGCGAGTGCGCCGAGCTGCACGCCGTCCGACGTGCGGGACGCATCGAGGACGACCCGGGCCTCCCGGCCGACGACGACGGCACGGGCGTCGGTGTCGGCGGTGGGGTCGGGCGCCGTGCCAGTGCCGGTGCCGGTGCCGGTGCCGGCACTGGCGCTCCGGCCGCGCCCGCGCGCCGCGGCCTTCGCGCCCGCCGCGACGAGCCCGATGCCGAGGCGGTCGGCCTCGTGCAGCAGCGGCCACAACAGCGGACTCGCGAACTCGTCGAGGAACAGCCAGTCGCTCTCGCCCGGCGCGTACGCCGCGTGCGCGGAGCGGTGCAGCGCGGCGAACTGCAGGAACCAGGCGTGCTGGTCGGGGTCCGCGCCGAGGCGGTTGCGCGAGTACGGGAGCGACCCCCAGGTGAGTTGCCCGCGGACCCAGTTGCCCGCTGCGCTGCGCGTGACCGGGCGGACGCCGAGGCGGACACGGCTCCCGACCGACCGAGCGGCGTCGTGAGCCGCCGCTGCGCGAGCGAGTCGCTGCGGCACGAGGTCCCGGAGCTCGAACTGGAGGCCCATCGCGGTCGTCCGTGCGCTCGCCGGCCCGGGGTCGCCGGCGAGCGACCCGAGCGCCGTCCGCCAGTGCTCGGGCGGCGCGGCTACGGCGTCGTCGACCGCCGTCACGGCGAGGCCCGTCGGCTCCACGAGTCCGGTGAGTCCGGCGGCGCCGGTCAGCCCGGGGTCGCGCCGGACCGCGGCGGCCGTGACCTCGAGGAGCGCCGCCGCGACGTGCTTGCAGTCGCCACCGATGGGGCACGTGCAGGTGTTCCGGCCGGGTCGGCTGAACGGACCGCGGGTGGGCGTGAGGTGCACGCTCACCTGGTACGGCTCGGGGCCGGAGCCCTGCACGAGGGCGGCGAGCGTCTCGTCCGCGTCGTCCCAGCGGGTCCCGAGCACGCCGCCGGCACGCACGAGGTCCTTCGCGCGCCCGAACGGACGCGGGCCGACGAGTCGGATGACGTCGACCGCGTCGACGAGCGGGGCGGGCATGTCCCCCATCGTCGCAGGAGCGTCCGACGTCGTCAGTCGCCCGGCTCCGCCCGCAGTCCCGCGAGCAGCAGCCGCACCATGCGTTCGGCACGGCCGGACCGCTCGGTCCCGGGAGGCCCACCCGCGTGACAGAGGTCCGCGACCGCCCCGAGGAACTCGGCGGCGTCGACCTCGTGCACGACGTCCCCGGACGCGGTCGCCGCGGTGAGCAGCCGATCGAGCGTCGGTGCGAGTCGCGTCGAGAAGTACTCGGCGAGCGGTTCGTACGCCGGGTCGCCCGAGTGGAGTGCCGCAGCGAGCCCGCGCTTCGTGGCGACGAACTGGGTGTAGCGCATGATCCAGCGGTCGAGTGCCTCGCCCGGCGGCGAGGTGGCCTCGATCTCCTCCGCAGCCGCCACGCACGCGTCCATCTCCCGCCGGAACACCGCCGAGATGAGGTCCGAGCGGAGCGGGAAGTGCCGGTACAGGGTGCCGACCCCGACGCCCGCGCGTTCGGCGATCGACCGCACCGGCGCGTCCACGCCGGCGTCCGCGAACACCGCCTTCGCGGCTTCGAGGAGGGCATCGACGTTCTGCCGCGCGTCCGAGCGCATCCGTCGGCCGGCCGGGGCGATCGACGCCTCGGTGTCGCTCGTGGGCGCGGGCATGGTGGGGCTCCTCTTGCGGCGGAACAAAGTTCCGCATAAGGTGACAGAATCAAGCGGAACAGGGTTCCGGATAGCCGAATCGCATCGAGCGGTCGTTCCGGAAGGTCGTTCCGATTCATCGATCATACGACCCGCCTCGGCTGACAGGGCGGCGCGGGTCCGGAAGTGGAGCATCATGCAGTACCGCACTCTCGGCCGCACCGGCATCAAGGTCACCCCGTACGCGCTCGGCGCGATGATGCTCGGGAGTCTCGGCAATCCGGACCGGAAGGAGGGCGTCCGGATCATCCACCGGGCCCTCGACGCCGGCATCAACCTCGTCGACACCGCCGACCGCTACGGCGACTCCGAGGAGGTCGTCGGCGAAGCGCTGAAGGGCCGCCGCGACGACGTCGTCCTCGCCACGAAGTTCTGGGGTCCCGTGGACGACGACGTCAACCACCGGGGCGCGTCGCGGCGCTGGATCACCCAGGCGGTCGAGCGATCGCTCCGCCGCCTGCAGACCGACCACATCGACCTGTACCAGCTCCACCGCCCGGACCCCGACACCGACATCGACGAGACGCTGTCGGCGCTCACCGACCTCGTGCGGCAGGGCAAGGTCCGCGCGATCGGGTCGTCCTCGATGCGCGGCTCCGAGATCGTCGAGGCGCAGTGGACGTCCGAGCGCCGCGGGTTCGAGCGGTTCCGCACCGAACAGCCGAACTACTCGATCCTCGACCGTGAGATCGAGCGCGAGATCCTCCCCGTCGCCGAGCGCTACGGCATGGGGACCCTGGTCTACAGCCCGCTCGCCGGTGGCACCCTGACCGGGCGCTACCGGGCGGGTCAGGACAACGACGTGTTCCGCTCGTCGGTCTCCGGGATGCGGCACTTCCGCGACGAACGTCGCCTCGCCACCGTCGAGCAGCTCATCACGCTGGCCCAGGAGGTCGGTGTCCCACTCACCCACCTCGCGATGTCCTTCGTGATCGCGCATCCCGGGGTGACCTCCGCCATCGCCGGACCCCGGACCATGGAGCAGCTCGAGGACACGCTCGCCGGGATCGACGTCGCGCTGTCGGACGAGGTGCTCGACCGGATCGACGCGATCGTCCCGCCCGGCGAGAGCGTCGGGGCGATGGACATGGTCTACCGCGGCCCGGAGGTCGGCGACCCGGCGCTGCGCCGCCGCCCGGCCGCGGAGCGCTCCGCCGCCTGACCGTCCCGTTCTTCCGCGAGATCGCAGTCGTTGCCGGTATCTGCGGCTCCAGAGCGGCAACAACTGCGATCTCGACGAAGGGGGGGTGACCGGGCCGGTGGGAGCGCTGGTCAGCGCAGCGCGGAGAGGGCGTCCGTCGACGCCGAGTGCGTGGCGCCGTCGCTCGTCGTCCAGGTCACGGTCAGGTCTCCGAGGTCCCCGGTGTCCCGGTCCGCCGGCGGCCACCACGCGGTCCACAGGCCGTCCCCGACGGTCGTCGTGATCGTCCGGCCTGAGGCGGTGTGGAGGACGACGCCCGTGACGTCCGGCCCGACCTGGCCGTACGCGCGGCTGATCGCCTGGCCGCCCGATCCGTTCATCTCGGTGCTCTGGACGTTGACCGTCCCGGCGGCGAGCACCGGCAGCGGGGTCGAGCGGTCGTCGATGAGCTCCCACGACACGACATGTCCGGAGCCGACGAGGCACCAGCGCCGCGCGCCGTCGCCCGCGCTCGACACCACCATGGTCAGGACCGAGCCGCGGCGGTCGACGTCCGACACCGAGATCCGTCCGGCCGTCGAGGTCGCGTCGGTGCCCACCGACCTCGTGCACTGCTGCGCGATCGCCTCGATCGACGAGGACGTCGCCGACGGGTGCGAGGGGACCGCCGTCCACGAGGCGATCTCGGCCGTCGACAGGCTCGTCGCGTGTCCCGGCAGCTGGTGGTACAGGTCGCGGGCGATCGGCAGGCCGACCACGGCGCCGCCGAGGAGCAGCGCGCCGCCCGCCACGGTGGCACCGGTCGCCCAGGCGGCCCGTGTGACCGGTCCGCGCCCGGTGCGTGTCGCCGGCATCGGCCGGGAGGCCCGGGACGAGCCCGTCACGCGGACCACCTCCGGCTCGGGGTCGAGTCGGACGATCGCGGCGAGGAGGCGCTCCGCGCGGTCGACCTCGCTCGGGGTCAGGTCGGTGCGGGGCTCGGTGTCGAGGCCGCCGAGCTCGTGCTCGAGTCGTGTTGCGTGCGGTCGTGTCATCGTCGTGCCTTCCGGTCGAGGCGGAGTGCGGTCATCGCGGTGGGGGAGTCCGGGTGGTCGGGGCCCGGATCCGCGTCGGGGGTGGGCCAGCTGGCGAACGGGTGCGGGGCCTCCCGGCCGGTGTCGGGGGTGGGCCAGATGGCGGCGGGCGGCTGGGCCTCCCGGCCGGTGTCGGGGTGCGTGGCGGCGGCCGGTGCCGTCGACGATCCGCGTCGCTCGCCCTCGTCGGAGTCGCGGAGCACCGCTGCCAGGCGGCGTCGGGCGCGACTGGCGCGCATCGAGTAGGCCGCACGGCTGATGCCGAGGACGGCGGCGGCTTGCGCTCCGGTCATGCCCTCCCAGACCTGCAGGGCCAGGGCCTCCTGGTCGAGCTCGTCGAGCGAGCGCCACGCGAGGGCGAGGTCGTGCCGACGTTCGAGCGCCGCGATCGGGTCGTCGCTCGGAACCGCGACCGATGCCTCACCCTGCACCCGGACGGCGAGTCCGGTCCGACGTCCGGCGCTCCGGGCGGCGTTGAGCATGACGTTCCGCGCCGTCCGGTAGAGCCAGGGGAGCGGTGCGACGAGCATCTCGTCCTGCCGGCGCCACGCGGCGACGAAGGTCTCGGACACGACGTCGTCCACGGCCGCCGGGTGCGCTCGTCGACGGACGAACCGCAGCACCGCGGGGTAGTGGAGCCGGTACAGCTCGGTGAATGTGGGGTCCACGGGACTCCTTCGGATCGGTGGTCACCCTGGATGTGTCCGGCACGCCCCAGTGTGCAACCGCTACCGCCCCGTCTGGCCGCCGAGTGTGTACGACGCGCGACGGGGAGGGACGGCGCCCGCCTATCCGGCCGAGGACGGCGGCGCCTCCTGGGTCGCCAGGACCGAGTGCCGCCGTGAGTACCCGAAGTAGACCCCGAGACCGATCGCGAACCACACGCCGAACCGCACCCACGTCTCCCACTGGAGGAACGTCACCAGCCACAGGGACGCCATCACCCCGATCACGGGCACGACGGGCATGAGCGGCAGTCGGAACTGGCGGGGGATCTCTGGACGCCGGTAGCGGAGGACCACCACGGCCGAGCAGACCACGACGAAGGCGAGCAGGATGCCGATGTTCGTCAGCTCCGCGACGGTGCCGATCGGCAGCAGCCCCGCCAGGACCGCCGCCGCCGCGCCCGCGATCCACGTCACGCGCGTCGGGACGTGTCGCTTCGGGTCCGTCTTGGCGAACCACGCGGGCAGCAGGCCGTCGCGGCTCATCGAGAACCACACGCGCGAGACCCCGAGCAGGAACGTCAGGAGCACCGTGACGATGCCGATGATCGCGCCCACGGCGATGACGTCCGCCACGCCCCCGAGCCCGACCGACGCGAACGCGGTCGCGAAGCCCGACGCCGGGTCGATCTCCGTGTACCGCTGCATGCCCGTGAGCACCAGGGTGGCCAGCACGTACAACACCATGGCGATCCCGAGCGACAGCAGGATCGCCTTCGGCATGTGCTTCCGCGCGTCCTTCGACTCCTCCGCCGCGGTGCTCATGGCGTCGTACCCGAACACCGCGAAGAACACGGTCGCCGCCCCGGTCATCACCCCGCCGAAGCCGTGCGGGAAGTACGGATGGTAGTTCGCCGCCCGGATGTGGAAGACGCCGAGCACGACGATGAGCACGACGAGTGCGACCTTGATCCCCACCGCCACGAACTCGAACCGCGCTGCACTCCGAATGCCCCGGGTCAGGACGAACGCCGTGAGCAGACAGAGTGCGATCGCGAACACGTCGACGACGTGGCCGTGCCCCGTTCCCGGGGCGCCGAGCATCCACGCCGGGAGGTCGAGACCCACCTGCCCGAGCAGGAACCCGACGTACCCCGAGATGCCGATCGCGACCACCGCCACGATCGCCGTGTACTCGAGGAGCAGGTCCCAGCCGATGAACCAGGCGACGAGCTCGCCGAGCACCGCGTAGCCGTACGTGTAGGCGCTGCCGGCCTTCGGGATCATCCCCGCGAACTCGGCGTACGACAGCGCTGCCGCCGCGCTCGCGACCCCGGCGACGAGGAACGAGATGAGCACCGCGGGTCCTGCCGTCTGGTGCGCGACCTGGCCCGCGAGGGTGAAGATCCCCGCGCCGATGATGCCGCCGACGCCGATCGCGGTGAGCTGCCAGAGGCCCAGGTGGCGAGCGAGACCGCCGGGCGGGGACCCCGCGCCCGGATCGTCCTCGACCTGGTCGATCGGCTTGCGGCGGAACAGGTCGCGCCGCGCTGACGTCGTCGTCACGCGTTCATCCTGTCACTCTGCTCAGCCGTTGGCGCCCCCGGCCCCGATCCCGCGGCATTCGTGGGTGGTCGGCGGCCGGTGGCCGGTGGCCGGTGGCCGGTGTTCGGTGGCCGGCGGCCCGTGGCCTGTGGCCGGTGGCCCTCGGACGGCGGGGGCGGACGGCCGTCAGGCCTGCGGATGCGCCCAGGCCAGGAGGCGCTCCACCGGCCACGTCGTCACGATGCGGTCGGGCGGCACCCCGTTCTGCGCCGCCCGCTCCGCCCCGAGCCGCAGGAAGTCGAGCTGTCCGGGCGCGTGTGCGTCGGTGTCGATGCTGAACAGACAGCCCACCTCGAGCGCGAGCTGGATGAGGTCGTCCGGCGGGTCCTGTCGCTCGGGTCGGCTGTTGATCTCGACCGCGACGTCGTGCTCCGCGCACGCCTCGAACACCGCACGCGCGTCGAACGTCGACTGCGGGCGCTCGCCGCGGGACCCCTGCACGAGGCGGCCGGTGCAGTGCCCGAGGACGTTCGTGTGCGGATCACGAATGCCGCCGAGCATGCGCTCCGTCATCGTGCGGCGGTCAGCGCGGAGCTTCGAGTGCACGCTCGCGACGACGACGTCGAGCCGGTCGAGCATCGCCGGGGTCTGGTCGAGCGTGCCGTCCTCGAGGATGTCGACCTCGATCCCGCTGAGCACCCGGACGTCGGGGTGGTCCGCCCGGACGTCGTCGAGCACGCCGAGCTGTTCGGTCAGGCGCTCGGCGGTCAGACCGTGTGCGACGGTCAGGTTGGGCGAGTGGTCGGTGAGCGCGATGTACTCGCGCCCCAGGGTCCGCGCCGCCTCGACCATGAGCGCGATGGGCGTGCCGCCGTCCGACCACTCACTGTGGCAGTGCAGGTCGCCGCGCAGGTCGGCCAGGAGGCCCGCCCCGGCTTCGCTCGTCGTCTCGCGTTCCCGGTCGCGCAGGGCCTGCAGGTAGTCGGGCACGCGGCCCTCGAGCGCCTGGCCGATCACCTCGAGGCTGCGGGAACCGACCCCCTTGGTGCGGGCGAGTGCGCCGGAGCGGAGCCGGGCCTCCAGATCGTCGTCGGACCGACCGGCGATCGCGGCGGCCGCCGTGCGGAACGCCTGCACCTTGAACGACGGAGCGAGGTCCCGTTCGAGCCAGAAGGCGATCTCCTGCAGGGCGTCGACGGGGTGCACGCCGTCCATCCTGCTCGTCCGCGCGTCCCGGCGTCCCGGGCGTCCGGCGTCCCGCTCGCCGGGTGGCCGGCACCCGACCGTTCCGACGAGATCGCAGTCGTCGTCGTTCCGACGCCGGTCAGAACGGCAACGACTGCGATCTCGCGGAAGGGGGAGCGGGGGAGCGGCCGGCGGTCAGCGGTCAGCCGACGCTGTGCCCGCAGGCCGCCGCGTAGTCGCGGAGGACCTCTCGCACGGCGTCGACCGCGAGGGCCTCGGGCTCCGGCGCCAGCACGCCCTGCCGCACCCGCGTGAACTGCTTCGGCAGGAACTGCCCGATCAGCGGCTCGGGGATCCCGGACGCGGTCAGGTTGGTGAACAACCGGTCGACGCGCTCCTCGACCTCGGGCGAGGCCCAGTAGTAGCGGATGCGGTCGCTGTAGCTGTACCGGCGGGCGATGCGCTGCTCCTCGGCGTCGCCCTCGTAGTAGTGCTCCCAGTACCCGGGATCGGCGACCATCCGCTCGTCCATGAACGCGACGAGGTCGGAGCGCTCGCCGGCGGGCACGAGTTCGTCCTCGATCGCGGCGAGGGCGAACAGGGCCTCGCGCAGGGCGAACGTCAGCCCCGGCCCGACCTTGAGCACGGCCCAGTGGTCCTCGACGAGCTCGGTCAGGTGGCCGCGGGTCTGGTAGTCGGTGCTGTGCGCCTCGAACACCATGTCGGGCTCGTCGTCGAGGACCCGCTGCAGCTGCTGCGTGGCCGTCCGGTCGTAGTCGATCACCTTGAGGTGGTCGAACTCGACGCCGGGCTGCACGACGAGTGCGACGACCCGCGGCCACACCGCGTCGAGGCCGCGGTCGCGCAGGGCGCCCCGGTGGGCGTCGAGGGTCTCGCGTGCGGCCCCGGGACTCGTCGGCTGGAGCGCGCCGAGGGTCTCGTGCGCGCCTCCCGGCACGGGCACCTCGGTGCCGATCACGTACACGGGCGGTTCGCCGTCGGCCGGCCGGGCGGCCTCGGCGATCGCGATGAGCCGGGCCGCGCGTTCGGCGACGACGGCGTCGGGCAGGGGCGTGGGGTCGCCGTCGAGCCGCATGCTGCAGTCGATGTGGAGTTTGGCGTACCCGGCGGCGGCGTACGCGGCGACGAGGTCGTCGGCCTTCGGCATCGCCTGATCCGGCGTCTCACGCTGCCACCGGTTCGGCCCGAGGTGGTCCCCGCCGAGCACCAGGCGGTCGCGGGGGAAGGACTCCTCGTCGGCGAAGCCGAGCACCTGGTCGCGGAACTGCTCCGGCGTGAGCCCCGTGTACCCGCCGAACTGGTCGACCTGGTTCGAGGTCGCCTCGATGAGCAGGACGGAGCCGTCCTCGAGGGCCTGCCGCATCGACGCCCGCAGCACGAGGGGGTGCGCGGAGCAGACGGAGGTGATCCCGACGGTGTCGCCGCCGCGGTGCCGACGGACGATGGCTTCGACCTGGTTCATGTCGTGGGGTTCCTTCCAGCGCGGTGAGCGCGATCCGTGGTCGACGACGGGACGTCGACCGGGAACGGGTGCATCGGGACCAGCATGGCGGTTCCCGACGCACCCGATGGTGGTGCGGCGGCGATCAGTGGAGACGCAGCGCCTGTGGGATCCGGTCGCCGTGCGCCTCGAGCAGCTCGTCGCACATCGCGTGGATGTCGTCCAGGCTCAGTGACGCGGCGGCGTTCGGGTCGAGCATCGCGGCGTGGTACACGTGGTCGCGGTCGCCCTCGAGGACGGCCTTGACCGTGAGTTCGACGACGTTGAGGAACGTCCGGTTGAGCGCGACGAGCTGCGCGGGCAGTGCGCCCACGGACTGCGGGTGCAGGCCGTCGGCGTCGACCGTCGCGGGGACCTCGATCGCGCACTCGTCGGGGAGGTTCGCGATCTTGCCGTTGTTCACGACGTTGACGTACAGGTCCGTCGGCTGACCGGTCACCTGCGCGCGGATGTACTCCGACGCCATCTCCGAGGTGGGCTCGAGCGTGAGTTCCCCGCCGCCCTCGAGGATGTGCTTCGTCTCGTCGAGCTCGTCGAGGTTCTCCTCGGAGCGGCGCAGGTACTCGCCGACCGGGATGCGGAACCGATCGATCGCGGCGTCGTCGTGCATGAGCCACGGCACGTACTCGGCCGAGTGCTCGCTCGACTCGGTGGGGAAGTACCCGAACCGGCGGAAGATCTCGACGCGCACGCGGCGCTGCAGCTCCGGGTCGGCCTCGACGACCTCGCGGAGGCGCGGGTACAGGTCCTCGCCGTCGCGGCTGAACCGGAGGACGAACGCCTGGTGGTTGAAGCCGGCGGTGACGTACTCGATCTCGTCCTGCGGAACGCCGACGAGCTCGGCGAGCTGGCGGTGGGTGTCGCGCACGGAGTGGCACAGGCCGACGACGCGCTGGAAGGGCGTGCTCGCCGCGACGGCCCACGGCAGCATCGCCATCGGGTTGCTGTAGTTGAGGAGCGTGGAGTCGGGCGCGACCTCGGCGAGGTCGTTCCCGATGCCCTGGAGCACGGGGATGGTACGGAGGCCGCGGAAGATGCCGCCGACGCCGATCGTGTCGCCGATCGTCTGACGCAGCCCGTACTTGGCGGGGATGTCGAAGTCGAGGCGGGTCGCCGCGTACCCGCCGACCTGGATCTCGTTGATGACGAAGTCGGCACCCTCGAGCGCGGCGCGTCGGTCGATGTCGGAGCTGATGCGCGCGCCGGCTCCGGCCAGGTCGGACACCCGGCCGGCCAGGGCCTCGGCGTACCCGAGCCGCTCGGCGTCGATGTCGTGGAGCGACAGCTCGAGCTGTCCCTGGAGCTCCGGGTAGGTGCACAGATCGGTGACGACGTTGCGGGTGAACTCGACGCTCCCGGCGCCGATGAAGGCTACTTTGACCACGCGCTCACCCTGGCACGTGCTGCGCGTTGTGTGCAATGAATGCGCAAGAACTGCGACGCGAACTGCGCGAAGCGGCGGCGGGCGCCATGGGTCGGGATCAGGCCCGGATGACGCGGCAGCCCTGGCGCTCGATCGCCTCGACGGCGCTGTCCGGAGCGCGCAGGTCGGTCACGAGGACGTCGACGGCTTCCATCGGGCACACTCCGGCCAGCGCGGTCCGGCCGATCTTCGTCGCGTCCGCGAGGACGACCGTCGCCCGTGACCGCTGACTCATCCTGGCGTTCACACGGGCACCCACCGGGTCGTAGTTCGTGCAGCCGGCGGCCGCGTCGACACCGTCCACACCGACGAAGGAGACGTCGATGTGGTAATCGGCGAGGAACGACTCCGCGCTCGGTCCGACGGTCTCCTGACTGCTGGCGCGCACCTCGCCACCCGCTGCGAACACCCGGATCCCGCTGTTGCCCACCAGGCTCGAGGCGACGTTGAGTGCGTTCGTCACGACGGTGAGCCCCGGGCGGCTGCCGAGGTGCTGCGCGAACTCCCAGACGGTGGTCCCACCCGTGAGCCCGATCACCCGCGCGCTGTCGAGGAACCGCAGCGCCGCGAGCGCGATGCGCTGCTTCTCTGCGGCGTCCTGCGAGGTCTTGTACCCGAGCGGGAGGTCGTTGAAGGCGACGTGACGCGTCGCGCCCCCACGCGTGCGGCTGACGAGCTGCTGCTGCTCGAGGACCTCGAGGTCCCGCCGGATGGTGGCTTCCGAGACGTCGAACCGGGCTGCGAGGGACGGGACGTCCATCTCGGCGTGCTCGACGATGGCCGACACGATCTGATTGAGCCTCTGCTTACGCTGCACATGCTCACAGTAGCCACTGCGCATGCGCAAGCCAAGAGTACGTGCAGTACGAGCAAGAAAATGCGCGAAAGGGGCCGCTGGTGTGTGAATTCGGTCCTCGTGTTGGCACCCGCGTGCAGATCGTGCAATCGTTCCACCACACCTGCGCACGGTGCGCAGCGAGGAGGGACAGGCGCGACGATGCGTCCCTGTCTCAGAAGGGTCATGAGATGCCATTCACGCGAAAGAGCCTCAAGGGCACCGCGCTCCTGGCGGGTGCGCTGGGGCTGTCACTGCTCGCCAGCGGTTGCTCCGGGAGCTCCTCGTCCGGCGGCTCCGACCAGACCAAGGGCGTCACGATCACCGTGGCGTGGCTGAACCCGCCGCCTCCGCAGGCCGCACTCGACCAGTTCACGAAGAGCACGGGGATCCACGTCAAGTGGACCACCACCGACTGGGACAGCCTCCAGACCAAGATCTCGGCGGCGGCGACCTCGCACACCTACTTCGCCGATGCCACCGACGTCGACTGGTCGCGGGTCGGCCAGCTCGGCCAGCTCGGGTGGTTCTACCCCATGTCGCAGTACCTCGACGTCAAGAGCATGCGGCCGGACATGCCCCAGATGAGCTCGTTCACCTCGAAGGGCACGGTCTATGGCATCCCGTTCGACTCGTCCTACATGGTCACCACGGTGAACAAGGCCGAGTTCGCCAAGGCCGGGATCACGACCATGCCCACGACGATGAGCGAGTACACCAAGGACCTCCGGCAGATCAAGGCGAAGGGCGTCACGGACACCCCGCTGAACATCCCGTTCGCCGCCGCCGAGGGTCTGTCGACGCACTGGTACCAGCTGACGAACGCGTTCGGCGGGTCCGTCCTCGACAAGCAGGGGCGGCCCCAGTTCGCGTCGCCGAGCTCGCCCGGGTACAAGGCGGCCGAGTGGATGGTCGATGCGCTGAAGGACGGCCTCGTCCCTGCCGGCAACATCAACGTCAACGATTCGCAGGGCATGCAGAACTTGATGGCCAAGGGCATCACCGCCGCGACCACATCGGACTACTCGGGCAACGTCGGCAGCCTCTACGACGTCCCCGCGTCCTCCTCGGTGGTGGGCCAGGTCGAGTACATCCCGACCCCCGGCGTCCACGGCCCGGTGGCGAACCTCGGCAACCCGGACGGCATCGGCATCCCGAAGCAGGCGAAGTACCCGAAGGCGGCCGCCGAGTTCATCAAGTGGATGACGTCTTCGAAGAACCAGGCGGCGTTCGCGGGTGCCGACGGGCCCTCCAAGGTGCTCCCGAACTACCCGACGCCCTCGCGCCTCAGCGCCATGAAGGCCCTGACGACGTCCGGCCACCTGGCACAGGGCCAGGAGCTGACCACGCTCCTCGAGGGCTCGAAGGCCGTCTTCCCGGCCGGCGCACCGTCCTGGTACCCGCAGTTCTCCCGGGCCGTGAACACGAACCTGCACGCTGCGGCCGTGGGCAACGAGTCCGTCAGCGCCGCCATCAAGGCGATCGTGAAGACCACGAACTCGCTCGCGAAGGGGAACTCGTGACCCTGGTCCTGCCCTGCACCGCGACGGAGGTGACGACCCCGTGAGTGCCGGTACGAGCACCACGTCCCGTGCGACTCGGATCGCGCGGAGGAACGGCCGCGCGAACGCTCCTCGGCCGACACCGGGCCGCGGGCGGCGACGGTTCGACCTCCTGCCCTACGCACTGGTCACGCCCCTGGCGCTGTTCATCGTCGTCCTGGCCCTCGTCCCAGCGGCGATCACGCTGGTCGAGGCGTTCTTCAAGGCCCAACCGCTCGACCCGCCGAACTCCTTCGTCGGGCTCGGCAACTTCGTGAAGCTGTTCCAGGACGACACGATCGTCTCGAGCATGGTGAACACGGCCTACTACGTCGTCATCGGTGTCGTGGTCTCGACCGTGCTGGGGATCGTCATGGCGGTCACCCTGCAGAAGCCGTTCGTCGGACGGTCCGTGCTCATCGCGGTCCTCATCCTGCCGTGGGCGCTGCCGGGCGTGGTCGAGGGCATCGTCTGGTCGGGCATCTGGGACAGCAACACCGGTCTGCTCAACAGCGTGCTGTCGTCGCTCCACCTGATCGACCACTACCAGGTGTTCCTCGGCCAGAACCGATTCGTCACCATCCTGGTGATCGAGATCGTCCAGGTGTGGCAGATGACCCCGCTGTCCACACTGCTCGTGCTGGCGGCCTTGCAGAACATCCCCGGCGAGCTGTACGAAGCGGCGTCGATCGACGGTGCGACGGGCTGGAAGTCGTTCCTCCAGGTGACGCTGCCGCTCGCTCGTCCGGGCATCGCGATCGCGATGGTGCAGGCCATCATCGCGACGCTCAACGTGTTCGACCAGCCGTACGTGTTGAACGGCGCTGCCTCGACCGGAGCCTCGGTGACCGAGCAGACCTACTTCGTCAGCTTCCAGAACCTGGACTTCGGCGAGGGGTACGCGCTGTCGCTCCTCATCACCATCGCAACGGTCGTGGTCTCCCTCGCCGTCGTGCGACTCGTCTACAAGCCGGTGGAGTTCTGATGCACCGTCGTTCCGTCGCGCGCCCCCTGGGCGTCGCGTTCATCGTCCTCTGGACGCTCGTCCCGCTGTACTGGGTGCTCAACACGAGCCTCCAGACGGATCAGCAGATCAGCGCGAAGCCGGCCAACTACATCCCGCCGACGCCGACGTTCGCCAACTACGCGACCCTGCTGGGAGGCAGTGGGGACGTGGCCTCGTCGGTCCGGCAGTCGACGCTCAACATCTTCGTCGAGTGCGGCGGGGCGACGATCGTCACCGTCGTGCTCGCGACGATCGCGGCGTACGCGTTCGCCCGGATGACGTTCCGTGGTCGGAACGTGCTGTTCTACGCGGTCCTCGCGACGATGGCCTTCCCCGCCTACGCGACGCTCATCCCGCTCTACGAGATGCTCAGCACCGCCGGGCTCGTGAACACGTACACCGGCATCGTGCTCGTGTACGTGTCGGGGTTCCTGCCGCTCGCCACGTGGATCCTCTACAACTACATGTCGAGCCTGCCCCTGGCGCTCGAGGAGGCCGGGTCGATGGACGGCGCCAGTCGGCTCGGCGTGCTCTGGCACATCGTGCTGCCGCTCGCCCGCCCGGGCATCGTCTCGACGGCGATCATCACGTTCCTGTCCGCCTGGGCGCAGTTCCTGTTCCCGCTCGTGCTGTCGAGCGACATCTCGACCCAACCGCTCACGGTCGTGATCGCCGCGCTGCAGGGGCGGCACACGGTGCCGTACTCCCTGATGAGCGCGGCGGGCGTCCTCGCGGTCGTCGTCCCGGCCGCCATCGCGGTCGTGCTCAACCGGTACATCGTCAGCGGCCTCCTCACGGGGAGCGTCAAGTGAATCGAGGCGGGGCGTTCGTCCTCATCGGTGCGGGCAGCACGGTGTTCACTCCGGGCCTCCTGACCGATCTCGCCCGCGCGGCGGCGTTCGACGACATCACGGTCCGCCTGGTCGACGTCGCTCCCGAGGCGGCGGAGACCATGGCGGCCGTGGGACGCCGGATCGCCGCGCAGTACGGATCGCACATGCGCGTCGAGGCGGTGCACGACCGACGTGAGGCCCTGCGCGGCGCGCAGTTCGTCACGACGACCATCGCCGTCGGGTCGGCCGCCGGATGGCGGCGTGACCTCGAGGTACCGGAACGGTTCGGGATCCGGCAGACGGTCGGCGACAGCGTCGGACCGGGCGGCGTCCTCCGCGCGCTCCGACACGTCCCGGAGATCGTCGCGATCGGCCGCGACATCGCCGACGTCGCTCCAGACGCCATCCTGTTCAACTACAGCAATCCCCTCACCGCGAACGTCCGGGCCGTCACCCGCGAGACGGGCATCCGTGCCGTCGGGCTCTGTCACGGCACGATGCACACCAAGAGCGCGCTCGCCCGGGCGCTCGAGGTCCCCGAGCAGGAGATCACAACGACGTTCGGCGGGCTGAACCACCTGTCCTGGCTGATGGACATCCGGACGGCGGACCAGGACCTGTACCCGCGCCTCCGCGAGCTCGTCGAAGCGCAGGCCGGTGGCGCCGATGCTCCCTCCGACTGGAGCGAGGGCCCGCACGCGCCGGTGTCGGCGGACCTCATGCGGACGTTCGGGCTGTACCCGGCGCCCGGCGACCGGCACGTGGCGGAGTTCTTCGCCGACCACCTCGGTCCGGCCGGCGCGGGGGAGCTCCCGTGGGGCCTCCAGGCCGGCCTCGACGCGACACGCGAGTACATCGGCGAGAAGTCGCGACTCTGGGACGAGCTGCGCGAGCTCGCGGACGGTGACCGGCCGGTGCCGCCGCCGTCCGACCAGGAGGCGGAACGACTCGTCGCCATGGCGACGGCGATCCGCACGGGCCGGACCCACGTCGAGCTCGCGGTCAACCTCCCGAACCACGGTCTCATCGGGAACCTCCCCGAGACCGCGGTCGTCGAGGTGCCGGCCGCCGTCGGTGCCGACGGCGTGCGCGGCGTGTCCGTCGGGGACCTCCCCGCCGGCATCGCCGCGGTGCTCACCGCCCGGGCGCTCCAGCAGGAGCTCGTCGTCGACGCAGCACTGCGCGGTGATCGCACGCTCGCGATCCAGGCGCTCGTGCTCGACCCGCTCGTGCCCGACCGGGCGACGGCCACCGCGATCCTCGACGCCGCGGTCGCCGAGGACCCGACCACCCTCCGTGCCGGCACCGAGCACGGTCTCGCCACCGTCTGAGCGCGACCACCTCGACCACGTCACCGGGTCGGCCCCGAGGGGTCGCCCCTCAGCCTCACCATCAGGAGAACCACCATGACCGAGACCAACCCCGACATCGATGTCGACCTCGCGGCCGCAGGGGCGACCGCGACCTTCCGGGAGATCAGACAGCAGCCCGACGTGTGGCTCGAGGCGGCATCGATCGTGCAGGGGCGCCGCGCCGACCTCGACGCGTTCCTCGCACCGCTCCTCGCGCACGACGACCTGCGCATCGTCTTCACCGGTGCCGGGACCTCGGCGTTCGCCGGCGGCGTCGTGGCCCCGACGGTGGCCCGCGCCACCGGTCGACGCGTCGAGAGCATCGCGACGACCGACATCGTGTCGAACCCCCGGCACTACCTCGCCGAGGACGTCCCCACGTTGCTGGTGTCGTTCGCCCGGTCCGGGAACAGTCCCGAGAGCGTGGCGGCGACGCGGCTGACCGACCAGGTCCTCGGCGATGCCTCCCACCTCGTCATCACCTGCAACGCCGGCGGTGCGCTCGCACAGGAGCACCAGGAACG
The DNA here is from genome assembly GCF_003234815.2 of Curtobacterium sp. MCBD17_035. Lineage (NCBI taxonomy): Bacteria > Bacillati > Actinomycetota > Actinomycetes > Micrococcales > Microbacteriaceae > Curtobacterium > Curtobacterium sp. MCBD17_035. Next base: position 1,181,576 of record NZ_CP126279.1, read on the forward strand.
GCCCGACTCGTTCGTGCTGCTCATGCCGCAGCGTTCGGACGACGCCGGCTTCGCGATGACGTCGAGCTTCACGTCGATGATGCTCAGCGCGCTGCTGGCCTTCCTCGGCGACGCCCCCGAGACGGTCGCGGCGCTGTCCAGCGCGGCGGACCAGGTGATCGGGGAGGACTGGGACTCGATCAAGGGGCTCGCGCAGGACGGCCTCCGGCGACTCGTGTACCTCGGCAGTGGTCCGCTCGCCGCACTGGCGCAGGAGTCCGCGCTCAAGACCCTCGAGCTGACCGCCGGCGGCGTCGTGAGCTACCACGACTCGTCGCTCGGGTTCCGGCACGGGCCCAAGGCCGTCCTCGACGCCGAGACGCTCGTGGTGGTCTACATCTCGAACGACCCGTACACGCGGTCCTACGACCTCGACATCGTGGCGGAGCTGCGTACCGCGATCGGCGCCTCCCGGGTGCTGTCGGTCGCGACCGACGGCGTCGGCGAGGGAGCGATCGTGCTCGAGGGCCTGCGCGGCACGGACGACGGGTACCTCGCGATCGCGTACATCCTGGTCGCGCAGATCCTCGCGCTCTCGTTCGCGCTCCGGGTCGGGACGACGCCGGACAACCCGTTCCCCGGCGGCGACGTGAACCGGGTCGTGCAGGGTGTGCACATCCACGAGCTCGAGGACTCCGCCGGGGACGGTCGCTGACGTGGCGGTCTTCCTGGGCGTCGACGGCGGGGGCACGAAGACCGCCTTCGTCCTGCTCGACGACGACGGACGGGAACTCGGGGCCGTCGAGGGTGCGAGCGCCTACCACCTCGAGCACGGGCTGCCGCACGTGCGGCAGGTGCTCGTCGAGGGCGTCGCCGCGGTGACGGCGGCGGCGGGGACCACCGCCGATGCCATCACCTACGCGTTCATCGCGATCCCCACCTACGGCGAGGCCAGTCACGAGGTGGCCGTCCTCGACGAGCTCCCTGCGCAGGCGCTCGGACACGACCGGTACCGGTGCGGCAACGACATGATCGCGGGTTGGGCCGGCTCCCTCGCCGACGCCGACGGGATCAACGTCGTCGCCGGGACGGGCAGCCTCACCTACGGCGAACGGGCCGGGGCGTCGTCACGTGTCGGCGGCTGGGGGGAGCTGTTCGGCGACGAGGGGTCCGGGTACTGGATCGGTCTGGAGGCGCTCTTCGCGTTCGCCCGCATGAGTGACGGACGGCTGCCGCGTACCTCGCTGCACGACCGTGTCCGTGACGCGGTCGGGGTCGAGACGGACCTGGACATGATCGACGTGGTGCTCACCCGGTGGGGGCGGAGCCGCGGCCGGATCGCGTCGCTGTCCCGCCTCGTCGTCGAGGCGGCGCAGGACGACGACGCCGCCGCGACGCGGATCGTCGAGCGCGCGGTCGACCACCTGGTGGAACTCGTCGAGGCGACGAAGCGCAACCTCGGGTTCGGCGCGGACGAGCCGGTACCCGTGTCGTACTCGGGCGGCGTCTTCAGGGCCGAACTCGTCCGGACCGGGTTCGAGCGCGCCCTCCGCGCTCGGTCGGACCGGTACGACGTGCGGAGCCCGCGGTTCCCCTCGGACATCGGCGCCGCCCTCCACGCGGCCAAGCTCGCCGGACAGCCGCTCGGCGAGGCCGCACTGGCACGCCTGTCCGCCGGTCGGACGGTCTGATCCATGTCCTCCACCGCAGCGGTGACGCGGTACGACACCATGCCGTACAACCGGGTCGGGCGGAGCGGACTGCTGCTGCCGGCCATCGCCCTGGGTCTGTGGCAGAACTTCGGGGACGATCGCCCGTACGCGACACAGCGGGCGATCGTCCGTCGGGCGTTCGACCTGGGCGTCACCCACTTCGACCTCGCGAACAACTACGGGCCGCCGTACGGCAGCGCCGAGGTCACGTTCGGCCGGGTGCTCCGGGAGGACCTCCGCCACCACCGCGACGAGCTGATCGTCTCGACGAAGGCCGGGTACGACATGTGGGCCGGGCCGTACGGCGAGTTCGGGTCCCGCAAGTCCATGATCGCCTCGCTCGACCAGAGCCTGGGGCGGCTCGGGCTCGAGTACGTCGACGTGTTCTACTCGCACCGGTACGACCCGGACACGCCGATCGAGGAGACGATGGGCGCCCTGGCGTCCGCCGTCACGAGCGGCAAGGCACTCTACGTCGGCGTCTCCAACCACGACGCCGACCAGACCCGGCGTGCGGCCGCGGCGCTCGCCGACCTCGGCGTGCCGCTCCTGGTCAACCAGCCGCCGTACTCGATGTTCGACCGGGAGGCCGAGCACGCGTTGATCCCGACGCTCGCGGAACTCGGCACGGGAGCGGTGGTGTACTCACCGCTCGCGCAGGGGTTGCTCACGGATCGCTACCTCGGTGCCACGATCCCGGGTGACTCGCGTGTCGTGGCCGGGCGCGACCTCCCGGCGTCCGCCCTCGACGGCCCCTACCGGGAACGCGCTCGCGCGCTCGCCGCCATCGCGGCGGACCGCGGGCAGACGCTGGCGCAGCTCGCCCTGACCTGGGTCCTGCGCCACCCGGAGGTCGCGTCGGCACTGGTCGGGGCCTCCAGCGTGCCGCAGCTCGAGCAGAACCTCCGCGCGGCGACGGCTCCGCCGCTCACCCCTGCCGAACTCGCCGCGATCGAGCCGTACGCCGTCGACGGCACGGCCGCGTGAGCTGAGGGCCCGATCCGTCCACCGGGGCGAAGCGCGACGGGGTCGTCGGTGTCACCGACGACCCCTTCTGACTGCGCATTCGTACAGTTCTGCGACCGTGCGGCAGCGTCAGCGCATGTTTCCTGCTTGTTTCGCGGGCCTGTGGACCAGAACCGATCAGTGCTGGTGCTCGTTTGATTGCCAGTCGTTCGAACGGTGCAATAGCGTTCCCTCCACCGCGGCACCACCGACCGGCTCGCCGCTCCGACGAGGTCGCTCAGGCCCCGCTCCATGCGTGGCCGTGACGGGTGCCGAGGACGACTCGCGCGGCCCCGTCCGACGGCGCCGTCTCGTCCCGCTTGAACGAAGGAGTTCACGTGTTCCCCAGGACCATCAACCGCCGGGGTGCCGCCGTGCTCCGTCGTGGCGCCGTTCTCGGCGTCGCCACGGTCGCGATCGCGGCCGCCCTCACCGGCTGCGCGTCGTCCACCTCGTCGGGCGCCCTCGACACGAAGGCGAAGGTGCACCTGACCGTCTGGTCCGGCCAGGACGACCAGGCCGAGCAGATCCTCCAGCACCTCGTGTCGGAGTTCGAGCAGCAGCACCCGAACGTCTCGATCGACCTGTCCTCGGGCGCCTCGTCCACCGACCAGCTCCTCCAGAAGCTCTCCGCGTCCTTCGCGGCGAGCACCTACCCCGACGTCTCCTACACGTACGGATCGTGGGCCAGCCAGCTCGAGCAGTCCGGCCGCACGCTCGACATCACGAAGGACGTCGCCAAGCCGTCGGTCGGGTGGGACGAGTTCTCCGCCGCGGCGCGGGCCACCGCCCGGCCGACCGGGAAGAAGACGATCGGGTTCCCCGCGGTCGTCGACGACCTGTCGCTGCTCTACAACAAGACCGTCTTCGACAAGGCGCACGTCGCCTACCCGACGGCGGACTGGACCTGGGCCGACTTCCGGAAGGCGGCGAAGCAGCTCACCGATCCGGGGACGAACACCTACGGCTACGGCTACTCCGTGTCGGGGAGCGAGGAGACGACCTGGCAGTTGTGGCCGCACCTCTGGCAGAACGGTGGGTCCATCCTGTCGAGCAACGGCAAGAAGGCGACGTTCGACTCGACGGCGGGCGTCGACGCCCTCACCTACCTGCGTGACCTCGCGATCACCGACAAGAGCGTCTACCTCGACCAGACCGACACGAAGTTCGCGCAGCTGTTCGAGAGCAACCACATCGGCATGATCACCTCCGGCCCCTGGGAACTGTCGGCGCTCAAGACCGCGGGGACCTCGTACGGCGTGGTGCGGCTCCCCGGGACGAACGGCGACCACCAGACGGTGTCCGGACCCGACCTGTGGACCCTGTTCGACCACCACGACGCCGACCGTGCCTACTGGGCCGAGCGGTTCACCCAGTGGCTGACGTCGGACGAGCAGGACGAGCAGTTCAACGTGTCGTACGGCAACCTGCCGCTCCGCTCGAGCGAGGCCGACAGTGCCGAGTTCCAGCAGCAGGTCACGGCGCTCCCCGGGCTCGAGGTGATGGAGCAGAACTCGGCCAACGCCAAGCAGGCCCGGCCGACGGTCCCCGGGTACAACGGGCTGTCCCAAGCGGTCGGTGCCGCGGTGTCACAGGTCCTGCAGGGCCAGGGGACGCCCTCGTCAGCATTGAAGACGGCCACCGTCGCAGCCGACAAAGCGCTCGCGGGCAAGTAGGAGGCGACCGTGACCACGTTCGCGCTCCGACCTCGGGAGACCACCACGGCGGCGGCCGCCGCCGGACGCCGGCGGAGGTCGTTCCGGGACGGACTGGAAGGCTGGGGGTTCGTCACCCCTGCCCTCGTCATCGTGCTCGGGCTCACCGTCTTCCCCGGGGTGTGGGCCCTCGTCCTCTCGTTCCAGAAGTGGGACGGGTTCAGCGCCGCGGTCTCCGTCGGGGCGCAGAACTACCAGGCGCTGCTCTCGGACGGGGAACTGCACGCCGCCGTCCTGCACACGCTGCTCTACACGGTCCTGTTCGTGCCGGCATCGGTGCTCCTCGGGCTGTTCCTGGCCGTGGCGCTGAACCGACGGATCCGGTTCATCGGCCTCTACCGGACGGCGATCTTCGTGCCGTTCGTCGCGTCGGCGGCCGCCACCGGCATCCTGACCACCTACCTCTTCAGCCCGCAGTTCGGGCTCGTCAACAACGTGCTGCGGGTGGTGCACCTGCCGCAGCAGGGATGGCTCGAGGACCGCCACGAGGCCATGATCGTCGTCACGATCATGTCCCTGTGGGGCCAGGCGGCGTTCACGACGGTGATCTACCTCGCCGCGCTCCAGGACGTCCCCGGTGACGTCATCGAGGCGGCTCGGATCGACGGGGCGAACTCGTGGCAGGTCTTCTGGCGGGTGGTGTGGCCGTCGCTCGCGCCCGTCACGGTGTTCGTCGGCATCTACCAGGCCCTGGAGGCGCTCCAGCTGTTCGACCTCGTGTACGCCACCACCCGCGGCGGGCCGCTCGACGCCACCGAGACGATCGTCTCCTACCTCTGGAAGGTCTCGTTCCAGGGCCTCCAGTTCGGCTACGGCTCGGCGATCGCGTACGCGATGTTCTTCGTCACCCTCATCCTCACGGTGTCCGTGACCGTGTACACGCGCACCTCCGGAAGGCGGTCCCGCTGATGGCCATCGACCTCCCCACCCTGTCCGCCGAGCACGGGCGCGCCCGGACCCGGCCGCTCCCCGCGCCGCTCGCCCGTCGGCGCCGGAGACTCCCGTTCAGCGGCTGGCACTTCCTGCTGGTCCCGGTGGCGTTCCTGTTCCTCCTGCCGTTCCTCGAGATGTTCATCACGTCGGTGGAACCGGCCGCCGAGATCAACGCGTTCCCGCCGGCCTTCATCCCCTCGCACGTGACGCTCGACGGGTTCCGGCAGCTGTTCGCGCAGTCGGACATCCTGCACTGGCTGCTCAACACCGTCATCGTGTCCGCGGCGGCGGTCGGCTCCCACCTCGTGCTGTGCTCGCTCGCCGGCTACGGCTTCGCGCGGCTGTCGTTCCCGGGCCGCTCGTTCGCGTTCCTCGCGGTCCTCGCCACGATCATGATCCCGACACAGCTGCTCATGGTGCCGACGTACGTCATGTTCGCCCGGGTCGGGCTCATCGACCACCTCGGCGCGGCCATCGTCCCGTGGCTCGCCTCGGCGTTCGGGATCTTCCTGATGCGGCAGTTCTTCCTGTCGCTCCCCGCGGAACTCGAGGAGGCCGGCCTCATCGACGGGTGCACGCGCCTCCAGGTGTTCTTCCGGATCATCCTGCCGCTGGCCCGGCCGGCGCTGGCGACGCTCGCGATCTTCACCCTGCTCGGCTCCTGGAACGACCTCGTCTGGCCGCTCATCGCGATCAACAACGAGCACGCGTTCACGCTGCAGCTCGGCCTGACGAACTTCCAGGGCTCGCGACGTACGGAGTGGTCCCTGCTCATGGCGGGCAACGTGATCGCCACGCTGCCGCTGATCCTGTTCTTCCTGGCCGCGCAGAAGCAGTTCGTCGCGACGATGACCTTCGCGGGCCTGAAGGGATGACGCAGCACTGGATGTCTCGACGCAGCACGCGAGCGAGCGAGCGAGGACGACGGCGCACCGCGCGCCGTCCGGAGGAGGAATGATGGCAACACCCGACTGGGACCGCGTCGCCGAGCTACGACTGACCGACTGGCGGCCGCGCGCGCAGGTCCGCCTGCCGCACACCACGGTCACGCGGAGCGCCGTCCCCTGCATCGACGTCCACAACCACCTCGGACGCTGGCTCAGCGACGACGGCGACTGGATGATCACCGACCCGGCCGACCTCGTGCGCACCATGGACGCCGCGAACGTCGCCACCGTCGTCAACCTCGACGGCATGTGGGGCGACGAGGTGGACGCGAACGTCGAGCGGTACGACCGTGCGTTCCCCGGGCGGTTCGTGACGTTCTGCCAGCTGGACTGGCCGCTCCTCGGCGAACCGGACGGCGAGGAGCGGCTGCTCGCCTCCCTCGACGACAGCAAGCGGCGTGGTGCACGCGGTCTGAAGGTGTGGAAGAACCTCGGGCTGCGGGTGCACGACGCCGACGGCGCCGTGATCCTGCCGGACGACCCCCGCGTCGTGCGCGTCCTCGGTCACGCCGGTGACATCGGCCTGCCGGTCCTGATCCACGTGGCCGACCCGATGGCGTTCTTCGAACCGCTCGACGAGCACAACGAGCGGCTCGACGAACTGGGGCACGAGCGCGACTGGTGGTTCGGCGACCGCTCGGTCTTCCCGACGTTCGACCGGATCCTCGACGCCCTGGAGACCCTCGTGGTCGCCACCCCGCAGACGACCTACATCGGCGCGCACGTCGGGTGCGTCGCCGAGGACCTGGACCGGGTCGAGCGGCTCCTCGAGCGCGCGCCGAACTTCACCGTGGACACCGGCGGTCGGATGGCCGAGCTGGGTCGGCAGCCCCGCCGGTTCCGCGCCCTCGTCGAGCGGTTCCCCGATCGCGTGTTGTTCGGATCGGACGTCTACCCGGTCGACGCGGAGGCCTACGCGCTCTTCTACCGCTTCCTCGAGACCGAGGACGAGAGCTTCGACTACGCACCCGGAGCCGCCGTGCCGCCGCAGGGGCGCTGGCAGGTGTCGGGCGTGGGACTCAGCGGCTCCTCGCTCGAGCAGGTGTACGCGGGCAACGCCCGTCGCGTGCTGGGCCTGTGACCGCGGGACGCCGGGTGGCCGACGTCGTCGTGCTCGGCGCCGGGATCTCCGGAACGAGCGTCGCACTGCGGCTCGCCGAGCGCGGTGTCGCGGTCACCCTCGTCGACGCGGGGCTCCCCGGCCGAGCGACCACCGCGGGAGCCGGCATCATCTCGCCGTTCGGCCTGGCGCCGGGCGACACGGACCCGCGGTGGACGCGCCTGGTCGACGCGGCCGTCGCCCGGTACCCGGGCCTCCTGCGCGACCTCGGCGACGACGCCACCACGCGCGCCGACTACGCGATCGTCGACGAGGTCGTCGTGGCCGCCGACGAGGAGGAACGCGGCGCACTCGCGGCCCTGGCCGCACGGGCGGCGGAACGGGACCCCGGCGGAGCGGCAGGCGAGGCACCCGTGTTCCTGGAGGGCCGGGAACTCCGCGAGCGATGGCCCGCGGTCGATCCCGACCTGCAGGGACTCCTGCTCGCCGGCACCGCCAGGGTGGACGGCCACGCGCTCACGGCTGTGCTCCTGGATGCCGCGGTCCGGTCGGGGGTCGAGGTCGTGCCCGGACGCGCGGAGCTCCGTCGTGCCGGATCCCGGGCCATCGTCGAGGTCGACGGGGCGCCCGTGGTCGCCGACACCGTCGTGATCGCGACCGGGGCCTGGTCCGCATCGATGCTGACGACCGTGGGCGTGCCGACCTCCGTCACGGCGGACCGCGGTCAGATCGTGCACCTCGCGGCGGGGTGGCTGCCCACCGAGCGGCTCCCGGTCCTCAAGACCTTCGCCGGACCCTACGTCATCGGGTTCAGCGGAGGACGCATCGTGGCCGGTGCGACCCACGAGACCAGCTCCGACCACGACGCCGAGGTCCGAGCGGGCGACCAACGGACGGTGTTGCAGGACGCGCTCCGCGTCGCGCCCGGGCTCACCGCCGCGCGGATCGTCGAGACCCGCGTCGGGCTGCGTCCGGCCTCGGCCGACGGGTTCCCGTTGGTCGGGCGGTCGCGGCTGGACGACGTGTTCGTGGCCACCGGGTTCGGCTCGTGGGGGCTCACACTCGGCCCCCTCCTCGGCGAGGTGCTCGCCGACCAGGTCCTCGGCGGCCCCGTCCACCCGGTGGCCGACCTCGTCGATCCACTCCGGGTGCCCGTCGCCGTGCCCGAGGGCGCTCCGGGGGAGTGAACCTCCGAGCCGCCCCGCGGACCACCGGTCCCCGGGGCGGCTCGGCGAACGCCGCAGCGATCCGCCGCGCCGTGCCCCCACCGAGTGGGCAGGGGCACGGCGCGGGTCACGACCAGGTCGACGGGACGTGCACCCGGAGCGGCTCGGGCAAGAGGTCGCCGTGCGCGTCCACGAGGTCGTTGCACATGGCCCAGATCTGCTCGGGCGTCAGGGTCGAACTCGCGTTCGGGTCGACGAGCACGGCCTGGCGCACGAGCAGGGGATCGCCGGTCTGTGCCGCGGACACGGCGAGCTCGGCGACCGACACGTAGTTGCGGTTCTGCGCGGCGCACTGCAGCGGCAGGTTCCCGATGCGGTGCGGCGCGAGGCCGCCCGCGTCGATCGTGCACGGCACCTCGACGGCGGCGCCGGTCGGCAGGTCGTCGATGAGCCCGCGGTTCGGCACGTTCGCGTGGATGACCCGTTCGGTGCCGGTCACCATCGAGTGGATGATCAGCGGTGCGTACTCGGCGGCGCCGTTGTCGTGGAGTTCGAGATCGGTCCCCGAGGCCAGGCGTGCCCGTGCGTCCTCGAACTCGTCGACGTTCGCTGCGCTGATGTCGAGGTACTGGAGCGGTTCGATCCGGTACCGGGCGATCTGCTCGGGGGAGCGGAGGAACCACGACAGGTACTCGGAGGAGTGCTCGCTGGTCTCCGTCGGGTAGAACCCGAACCGTTCGAACATCTCGACCCGGACGCGTCGCTGCAGTTCCGGCTCGGAGCGGATCCGCTCGCGCAGTCGCGGGTACAGGTCCTCGCCGTCGCGGGACCACTCGAGCAACCACGCCTGGTGGTTGACGCCCGCAGCACGGTAGTGCGTGCCCTCGAGCGGGACGCCGACGAGCTCACACAGCTCGTGGGCGGTCCAGTAGACGCTGTGGCAGAGACCGACCGACCGGATGTCCGGCGCGACGACCGACAGCCACCACACGTTCATCGCCATCGGGTTGGTGTAGTTCATGAGGAGGGCGTCGGGGCACACCGCTCGCATGTCGGCGGTCAGGGCGGTCAGGAACGGGAACGTCCGGAGGCCGCGGAAGACACCGCCGACACCGGTGGTGTCCCCGATCGTCTGCTGCAGGCCGTAGCGCGCCGGGATCTCCAGGTCCTTCCGGGTGCCGTCGATGCCGCCGATCTGCACCATGTTGACGACGAAGTCGCTGCCCTCGAGGGCCAGTCTGCGGTCGAGGCTCGCGACGATCGTGGCGCGCGCGCCGAGCCGCTCGTTCACCTGCTTCGCGGTGCCCTCGGCCACCGCGAGTCGGTCGGGGTCGATGTCGTGGAGCGCGACGGTGACGTCGGCGAGTTCGGGGAAGCGGAGGAGGTCGGTCAGCAGCTGGCGCGTGAACACGACGCTGCCGGCGCCGATGAAGGTAACCCGTGTCATGGTGCTGATCCTCGTCAGCAGTGCGCGGATCACCAACGGTTTCGCGCGGAACACCCGCAAGTGGACAACAGGAATGAGCGAGTGCGCGCTCCCAGTAGCATCGAAGCATGACCTACCAGGGCGGCCGGGCGGACCCGCACCCGCGCGCGACCTCGGTCAAGCGATCGCAGCGCATGCTCGCCATCCTCGAGCGCCTGGCCGAGAGCGGAAGCCTCAGTCTCGAGTCGCTCTCGGCGGAACTCGCGGTGTCCCCGGCGACGATCCGGCGCGACCTCGCCGACCTCGAGGACCAGCAACTCCTGCGTCGTACCCACGGCGGTGCGAAGACCTTCGACACCGCGATCGAACTCCCGGTGCAGCTGAAGGACACCCGGTTCCGCGAGGCGAAGGCGCTGATCGCCCGGAGAGCAGCGCAACTCATCCCGTCGGGCAGGTACGTCGTCGCCCTCTCCGGTGGCACCACGACGACCGAGGTGGCGCGGGTGCTGGCCACGCGCCGCGAACTCACCATCGTGACCAACTCCCTCACGACCGCGACACAGCTGGCGTCGCGACCCACCCTGCAGGTCATCATGACGGGCGGTCTCGTCCGACCACACTCGTTCGAACTGGTCGGCGTGCTCGCGGAGAACACCTTCAACGCGATCAACGTGGGCACCGCGATCCTCGGCGTCGACGGCATCACCGCCGCGGCCGGAGCCACCACCCACGACGAGGTCGAGGCCCGCACGAACCACGCGATGGTGACGCACGCGCAACGCACGGTCGTCGTGGCCGACGGCTCGAAGGTGGGGCGTGTGACGCTGGCGAGCGTGGCGACCTGCGACCAGGTCCACGACCTCGTGACGGACTCGACCGCCGACCCGGCCGCGCTCGAGGAGCTCCGGGACGCCGGGGTCCGGGTGCACGTCGCCGACGCGTGAGGGCCGGCCGGGGGACCGGTCGCCCGGCACTCGTCCCCGCGGGGGTCGTGCCATCCTGGGAACCGATCGAACACGAGCACGGCGAGCAACGACGCCGACCGAAGGAGCAGACACACGTGATCGCAGGCATCGAGACGGGCGGGACGAAGGTCATCTGCGGGGTGGTCTCCGAGGACGACCCCCAGCGGCTGCTCAGCACGACCCGGATCCCCACGACCACGCCCGACGAGACCACCACCGCGATCAACGCCTTCCTCGACGAGGCCGAGGCGTCGTCGTCCGAGCCGGTCACCGCGCTCGGGGTGGCGTCGTTCGGCCCCGTCAACGTCGACCCCGCCGAGGACCGCTGGGGCTGGGTCACCGGGACGCCCAAGCCGGGATGGGCGGACCAGGACCTGCTCGGACGGATCCCCCTGGCCTCCCGGGTCCCGACCGTGATCATGGCCGACGTGGGCAGCGCGGCCCTCGGCGAAGCGACCTGGGGCGCGGGGCGCGACGTCGACCGCGTCGGGTACGCGACGTTCGGGACCGGCGTGGGCGTCGGCCTCGCGCTCGGCGGCCGACTGCTGCACGGCAACGGCTACCCCGAGATGGGGCACGTCATCGTCCGCAAGCACCCGCAGGACGACTTCGTCGGCAGCTGCCCGTTCCACGGCGACTGCCTCGAGGGGCTCGCGTCCGGGCCGGCCGTGATCGGTCGATGGGGACACGACGCCTCCTCGTTCACCGACCCTGAGGAGCAGGCCCTCGCCTACGAGATGCTCGGCTCCTACATCGCGCAGCTCGCCCTCACGGCGGCGATCACCGCCGGCGTGCAGCGCTTCGTCGTCGGCGGCGGGGTGCTCAAGTCCCCGGGGCTGTTCGACGCCGTGCGGGCGCAGCTGCCGCTCCTGTCCGGTGGGCCCGGCGCGGGGCACGCCGCGTCGCTCGACGCACCGGACTTCCTGGCGCAGCCGGCGCTCGGGGACCACTCGGGCGTGCTCGGGGCCGTCGCGGCGGCGCTGACGCTCGAGCGCTGACCCGATCCCGGGCGACTGCGCGCCTGGACGACGACTGCGCGCCTGGACGACGACTGCGCCGTCGCGACGACAGCGCAGTCGTCGTCCACGCGCGCCCTTCCGGAAGCCTCGCGCCCGCCCGGAGCGCGCTACGGCCGGTAGTCGCCCCGTCGTCGGTACAGTGCCGCGGCGGACTCGTCGGCGAACGGCTTCACGCCGTGCATCCCGCCGACCGTCTTCACTGCGGTGCTGAGCAGCCACGCTGCCGTTCGTGCTGCGATGGTGATGATCCGCATGCTGACTGCCCCCTCGTGGTGGTCGCGAGGCTAGCGCCTCCCGTGTGCTCCCGTCACGGTCCATCGCGGGCGTTGAGCCGCAGTACGGACGACGAGCCGCGCCGATGCGCGGCGGGATGTCCGGAACCCGGTTCGGTCGCGGCGTCAGCGCCGCCGGAGCGCCCGCACCGCTGCGACGACGAGGCAGACCACCGCCGCGAGGACGAGCAGGAGCGCCAGGGTCGCCAGCGCGTTGTCGACCTGGACCGCATCGACGAGGGGCGGGCGGCTGGTGTACCGGACGGCACCGCCCTCGCGCGACGCATGGACGCGCAGGACGAGGACCGCGGTGCCCGCGAGGACCAGGAGCACCGCCGCCGCCGCGAGGAGACGGGCCAGCGGGCGTCGACGTCGGGACACCCGACGAGTCAACCAGAGGTCAACGCCCGGGCACGGCCGCGAGCCGCCGGAACCCCTCGTCGAGCGACACCGCGGGCGTCCACCCGAGGTCGGCCCGGGTCCGCCGCTGGTCGAACCAGTGCGAGGTCGACAGCTGCTCGGCCAGGAACCGCGTCATCGGCGGCTCGTCGCGCCCGGGCCGGACGCGCCACAGCGCCTCGACGGCGGACCCCGCGACCCGGGCGAGCCCCGCCGGCACGTGCAGCGTCGGCGCCGGCACGCCCGACGCTCGACAGATCCCCGCCAGGAGTTCCGCCACCGGGCGTGGCTCGCCGTTCGTGACGACGTACGCGTTGCCGTGGACGTCCTCGGCCCGGTCGAGTGCGGCCACCATGGCGCTCGCCGCGTTGTCGACGTACGTCGTGTCGATCAGGGCCGCCCCGGCATCGAGCAGCGGCAGCCGCCCCGTCCGGGCGCGCTCGACGATCCGGCCGACGAGCTGGGTGTCGCCCGGACCCCACACCAGGTGCGGGCGGACCGCGACGACGGCGAACCCGGGAGCGTCGGCCGCCAGCGCAGCGAGCTCGGCCTGCGCCTTCGTGCGGGCGTAGTCCCCACGTGCGCGGAACGGATCGGCGGGCGCGGCGTCGTCGCCGACGATCGAGGCGCCGGCGTGCGCCACCGAGGGCGAGGACACGAACACGAACCGGGACGCCCCCGCCGAGCGGGCCGCGGCGAGCAACGTCCGCGTCCCCTCGACGTTGACGCGCGCGAAGTCCGCGGGGTCGCCCGCGAGCGACACCTTCGCGGCGAGGTGCACGACCGCGTCGGTGTCGGCGACGGCCGCCTCGACGTCGGCGGCCGACGTCAGGGAGCCGAGCCGGTCCTCCAGGCCGAGGACGCCGGACGGGCGCCGCTGGAAGGTGTGCACCTTGTGACCGGCGTCGCGGACCGCGGCGGCCACGGCGCGGCCGAGGAACCCGCTCGCGCCCGTCACGAGCACCCTCACGGTCGCACCATCCGGCCCCCCGCGAGCACGCCGGCGGCCCAGCGCGCCACGCGCGTGCGGTCGATCTTCGAGTTGTGTCGGATGTCGGTCGGGAGGCGCGGCACGACCAGCACCGCCGCCACCGGCACGCCGACGGTCGCCCGGACCCGCTCCGCGAGCGCGGGGTCGGCCAGGTGCGGCCGTCGCGCCGCCGGGGTGGTCTCGACGACGGCCACGACCTGCTGCGTCCCGGCGGGGCCGACGCCGACGACGGCCGCGCGGTCGACCTCCGGCACGGACTCGATGCGCTGCTCCGGTCCGACAGGGGTGACGACGCCCGACGCGGTGGGGACGACGTGGGGGAGCCGCCCCTCGACCCAGAGGCGTCCGTCGGCGTCGAGGTGTCCGACGTCGCCGGTGCGGTGCCAGCGACGGTCGGTGCTCACCTGTCGCCGCGCCGCGAGGTCGGTCAGCCACAGCCGGTCGTAGTGGTCCTTGCCGTGCGGCGCAGCGAGGACGATCTCGCCGGTGACCTCCGGTGTCGTGCCGAGGGGACCCGTCGCCGCGCCGAGGTCGTCGAGGGGTGCGATGCGCACGGCGACACCCGCGGCGGGCCTCCCGACGCACACGCCCCCGCCGGTCCCGGCCCCGGCCCCGGTCCCCCTTCCGCGAGATCGCAGTCCTTGCCGTTCTGACCCCTGCGACACCGGCGACAACTGCGATCTCGCCGGGGTGTGGGCGGGGCCCACCGCGGCGGCTCGAATGCCCGCGAGGTCGATGTCCGTCATGAGCAGCCCCTCGGTCATGCCGTACGGCGTGTGGGCGCTCGCGGCGGGCATGAGTCGAGCGGCCTCGGCGAGGAGCGGTTCGGGCACGGGAGCGCCCGCGGACAGGAACAGGCGGACGCGTCCGAGCGCGGCGTGGTCCTCGGCGGTCAGCGCACCGGCCGTGGCGACGACGTTCGCCAGCGCGGCGGGCGACAGGAACACGACGACGCCCTCGCCGCTGGGCTCGGTCCGGCCGGTCCCTTCGGTCCCCCCGGTTCCTTCCGCCGAGATCGCAGTCGTTGCCGTTCCCGACCCGGTCTGAGCGGCAACGACTGCGATCTCGCGGAGGGGAGAGCCGGCGGCGGCGGCGGCGGCCGCAGCGGCGACCGCGCGAGCCGTCAGGGTCCGGGGCGCCGTGACGTCCATGTCGGGCGTCACCGACCGGGCGCCGAGCGCGGGTCCGAGCAGGGCGAACGGCGCGAACCCCGCCACGAGCCCGGTGCCGACGCCGACGCCGTACTGCGTCGCGAGGGCGTCCCGGACGGCGGCGAGCTGCGCGTGCGTGTAGACGACGCCCTTCGCGGGTCCGGTCGATCCCGAGGTGAACAGCACCGCGGCCGTGTCCGTCGGCACGGGTGCCGCGGGCAGCGCGACCCCGGCACGGAGTCGCGCCGCGCCGCGCCTGGCGAGCTCCCCCAGCGTGTGCTCCACGCCGAGGGCGACACGGGCCGCCGGGGGGACCGAGGGCGTGGCGATGCGTCGGCCCGGCCAGCCGAGCGCGCGGGCGGCCGTCAGCCCGGGGAGCGCGCCGACGAGCCAGTCGGGTCGGGCGCCACGCACGGCCCGCGTGAGCCCGCGGACTCCGAGGCCGGCGTCGGCGACGACGACGACCGCCCCGATGCGGACGCAGGCGTAGAGCACGGCGGTCAGGTCGGCGCCCGGCGTCACGAGGAGCGAGACGCGGTCGCCGCGCTGCACCCCGGCGTCGGCCAGACCGGCGGCGATCTCGCGGACGCGACGGCTCAGGAGCCGCCAGCTGACGGAGCGGGGGGGACGGCCGCCGCCGGGCGCCATCTCGACGAGGGCGACGTCGTCGGCGTCGGCGAGTTCGTCGAGGGCCGCCCACACCGGTCGGCTCGCGTCGGCGTCGGCGTCGGCGTCGGGCGGGAGGCCCGCAGTCCCCGCGGCGGGCTCCTGCCCGTCCGGCAGACGGTCGCCGAGCCACGCGAGGACGGCTCCGGCGACGTCGACGTCCTCCGGCAGCAGGTGTCCGGCGCCCTCGAAGCGGTGCACGTCGGCGCGCGGCATCCGCGTCGCCAGGTCGTCGAGGTAGCGCTCGAGGAACACCGGGTCGCGCGGGCCCCACAGCACGAGGGCGGGGACGCCGAGCGCGCGGACGCCCTCGGCGATCCGGTCGAGTTCGACGGCGCTCGGGTGGCGGTCGTCGACGGGGATGTCCGCCACGAACCCGCCGATGCCGCCCCGTCGGTCGGCTCCGCGGTACGGCGAACGGTAGGCGTCGCGCACGGGAGCGGGGAGCGGCGGGTGGGCGATCGCGAGCGTCGTCTCGAGGAACCCGGGTGTCAGGACCGTCGCGCGCCCGAGCACGGACGGCCGCAGGGCGAGCCGGAGCGGCGCGGGGATCGGGGCGTCGGCGGGCTGGTGCACGGCGGTGTTGCACACGACGACGCCGGCGAGCAGCTCCGGGTGGTCCACGGCCCAGCCGAGGGACACGACGCCGCCCCAGTCGTGTCCGAGGGTGACGACGGGACCGGTGAGGCCGAGTTCGTCGGTGAGGGCGCCGAGGTCCGCGACGCGCTGCGCGAGTCCGCGGGGCACACCGCTCCGCTCCGAGTACCCCATGTCGAGCTGGTCGACGGCGACCACGCGCCAGGCCGGACCGCCGGCCCGGGCGGTCTCGGTCGCGGCGGTGAGGACGCTGCGCCAGAGGTACGACCAGGTCGGGTTCCCGTGGACGCAGAGGACGGTGCCGACGGGCTCGACCCCGAGCTCGGCGAGCTGTCCCGCGTTGTCGAGCAGGTGCCAGGTGCGCGTGGCGGGCGACGGGCCTCCTGGCGCGTGCTCGGGCGCGACCGCGGGGGTCACGACGAGGCGCGACCAGGCGGGGTCGAGTCCGGGGAGGTGCGGGGGGAGCGCGGCGGGCGCGGTCGCCGCGGCGGCGCGCGGCAGGCCGGACCTCACCATCCGATCTCCATCATGGCGGTGTTGAGGCCGGAGCCGACGCCGCCGAGCAGGACGCGGTCGCCGCGCCGCACGTTGCCGGCCTGGACCTCTTCGGCCAGGGTGATCGGGATCGACGCCGGACCGACGTTGCCGTACCGCGAGTAGGTCACGGGGACGCGGTCGCGGTCGATGTCGATCGCCTCGACGATCGCCTTCATGTGGATGTCCGACACCTGGTGGAAGATGTAGCGGTCCATGCCGCCCCAACTCCAGTCGCGCTTGGCCTCGTTCCAGGCGGACACGACGAGCTCGACGCCGCCGCGGAGCAGGGCCTTGGCGTCGGTGAACATGCCGTCCACGCTGCCGACGCAGAGGTCGTACCACTGGGTCGCGGCTCGGGTGACGCCGCCGTGGATGCGGTGCCCCTCCGGGTGGACGTCCATCGGGCCGAGCACGGCGGCCGCGGCGCCGGATCCGAGGGTGAGGCTCGCGAACTCGCTCATGAAGTCCTTGCGGTTCCGACCGCCCTCGCTCAGGCGCGCGATCGTGTTGAGCTGGACCTGGTCGGCGTCCTCGCCGTCGATGACGACCGCGTACTGGATCTGACCCGAGTCGATCATGCCCGCGGCGACGCTCATCGCGTTGACGAACCCGAGGCATGCGTTCGCGATGTCGAAGTTGATCGCGGACGTCGGCAGCCCGAGCCCGTGGTGCAGGCGGACCGCCACGCTCGGCTCGAGGTGCGGGCGGGTCACCGACGTGTTGATGAGCAGCCCGACCTGGTCCGGACGGACGCCGGCCTCGGCGAGCGCCCGGCGGGCGGCGTCGATCGCGGCCTCGTCGAAGCTCTGCTCGGGGCCCCAGTTCCGACGCTCCTTGACGCCCGCGACCCGCTCGAGCAGGCCCTTCGGGAGGCGGAGGCGTCGGAGCACGGGGTGGAGGCGCTCCTCGATGTCCGCGGACGTCGTGACGCGATCGGCGATCGTGGTCGCGACGGCGAGCAGACCGACGTTCTCGTGACGGGTGGTGGCGTTGCCGGGGGCGGGGAGGTCGGCCCGGCGCGTCTCTGGGGTGGCTGCGGGGCGGTCTGTGACGGTTGACACCTCATCAATGATGCACCCCTCCCGCTGGGCGGTGTGCGCGTCGACGGTCGTCACAGCGCGCGGAGCTTCTCCAGGAGGGGACCGGCGGCCTCGTCGAGGAACCGGTCCTGACCCTCGTCGCCGACCTGGACGATCGCGATGTCGGTGAAACCGGCGTCGAGGAACGGCCGCACGCTCTCGGCGAGTCGGTCGAGGTCGGGGCCGCACGCGATCGACTCCGCGACGTCCTCGGGACGCACGAACTGGCTGGCGCTGTCGAACGACGCGGGGGTGGGCAGGTCCGCGTTGACGTGCCAGCCGCCGGCGAACCAGCGGAACAGGTCGTGTGCCCGCGCGACCGCGGCGTCCTCGTCGGGGTCCCAGCAGATCGGGATCTGGCCGATCTTGCGTGACGGGGCGCCCTGGTGGTGCTCGTCCCACCCCTGCACGAGCTCGGGCACGGGATCGGTGGTGATCATGTGGTCGCCGAGGGGTGCGAACCGCTCGATGCCCTTCGCGCCGGACACCGCGACGCCGATCGGGACCCCGCCGTCCGGGACGTCCCAGAGCTTCGCCTGGTCGACGCGGAAGTGCGTGCCCTCCCACGTCACGACGTCACCGGACTCGAGCGCGCGGATGATGTGGATGGCCTCCTCGAGCATGTCCTGTCGTTCGCCGACCGCGGGCCAGCGTTCCCCGACGATGTGCTCGTTGAGGTTCTCGCCGGCACCGAGCCCGAGCGTGAACCGGCCCTCGGACAGGATCTGGAGCGTCGCGGCCTTCTGTGCGACCACGGCCGGGTGGTACCGGATCGTCGGGCAGGTCACGTAGGTCATGAGCTCGACCGTGCTCGTCACCTGCGCCACGGCGCCGAGGACGGTCCAGGCATAGGGGGCGTGCCCCATGCTCTCGAGCCAGGGGAAGGCGTGGTCGCTCGACACCTCGAAGTCGTATCCGACGTCCTCGGCCTTCTGCGCGTACCGGACGAGCTCGCGGGGGCCGCTCTGCTCGGTCATCAGGGTGTAGCCGAAGTTCGTCATCAGGGTGCTCCTCGTCAACGGTGTCCGGATTCCTCGTCTACGCCTCGACGGCCACGAGCGCGCATCCTGCCGCCGCGGATCGGGTGCCACGGGTGCTCCGCGGCGGCCCGGGATCGGGGAAACACCGCCGACACGGCCCGGACACCCCGCCGACACGCCGCCCGCGTAGCGTGCAGGGATGAGTGCAGAGCTGACGCTGGGCGCCGAGGAAGAGCTCCACCTCATCGACCTGCGGACAGGGCGGTTGTCCGCCAAGGCCCCCCAGCTCCTCCCGGGCCTGCCGCCCGACCGGTACGGCGCCGAGCTGCAGCGGACGACGATCGAGACGAACGTGCCGGTGGTGCGGGACCTCGCGGACCTCCGGACCGAGATCGTCCGGCTCCGGACGGACCTGACGGCGGCGATCGCCCCGCACGGGCTCGCGATCGGGAGCGTCGGGACGGCGCCGCGCTCGGAGTTCGCCGACTTCGAGCTGACGTCGACCGGCCGGTACGGGCGCATGCAGGAGCAGTACCGGATGCTCGTCGACGAGCAGCTCATCTGCGGGCTGCAGATCCACGTCGGCGTGAGCGACCGCGACCTGGCGGTGCAGATCGCCCAGCGGGTCGCCCCCGCGCTGCCGGTGCTGCTCGCCCTGAGCGCGAGCAGCCCGTACTGGAACGGCCAGGACACCGGGTACGCGAGCATCCGCAGCATCATCTGGCAGCGCTGGCCCACCGCGGGTTCGTTCGGCCGGATGACGAGCGCGGCCGAGTACGACCGGATGCTGCAGGACCTCATCGCGAGCGGGGTGATCGCCGACTCCAAGATGGCGTACTTCGACGTCCGGCCGTCCTCGCACGCCCCGACGCTCGAGCTGCGGGTGTGCGACGCGACGCCGATCGTCGACGATGCCGTGCTCATCGCGGGCCTGTTCCGCGCCGCGGTCCGCCGCGCGGAGCAGGACATCGAGCGCGGTGACGAGTGGCGCCCCCGCCGGGAGCCCCTGCACCGGGCGGCGATGTGGCAGGCGGCCCGTGGCGGCCTCTCGGGCGAGCTCGTCGGGCTCGGCGAACACCCCGAGCGGCTCCCGGCCCACGTGGCGGTGCGGCAGCTCGTCGACCGCCTCCGTCCGCAGCTCGAGGAGCTCGGGGACTGGGGCATGGTCGGGGCGCTCGTCGAGGAGACGCTGGCCCGCGGCAACTCGGCGGACCGGCAGCGCACGGCGTACGCCGAGCGGGGGGAGCTCGACGACGTCGTCGACCTGGTGGTCCGCGAGTCCCGGAGCGATCCCGACGTCGGCGCCGACGAGCGCGCGGTCGCCATCCCCGGGTACCACGTGCGCGCGGGCGACGAGGCGGTCGGGCCGGGTGCCTCCCCGCGCCCGGTCTTCCGTGACCTCGCCGGGTACCTCCGTGGGTGGGACGGCGACGAGGCGCTCGCCCGGTGCGCCGCCCGCGACGCGTGGACGGAGCGGGAGCAGCTCGGGTTCGTCATCGGTGGTGCCCGTCAGCCGTTCCACTGCGACCTCGTCCCGCGCATCGTCAACCCGTACGAGTGGGGCCAGCTGCAGCGCGGGCTGACGCAACGGGCACGCGCGATCGAGGCGTTCCTCCAGGACGCGTACGGCGATCGGCGGATCGTCGCCGACGGTGTGCTGCGTGAGTCCGACGTCGTCGGCGCGGCCGGGTGGCGCGATGAGGCCACGCGGCTGCCGGCGGGCACGGTCCGGGCCGCGGTGCAGGGGTTCGACGTCGTCCGCAACGAGTTCGGCGGATGGCGGGTCCTCGAGGACAACGTCCGCTCACCGAGCGGCGTGGCGTACGCGCTCGCGGTGCGGCGGCTCATCGACGACGTCCTGCCGGACGCGCCTCGCCCGACGGGGCTCCGGGACCCGCGGAGCGTCCTGCCGCTGTTGCGCGCGACCCTGGCCGCCCCGGCACGCGCCCGCGGCGTCGCGGAGCCGACGCTCGCGGTGCTGACGAGCGGTCCGTCGAGCGAGGCCTGGTACGAGCACCACACCTTGGCGGACGAGGCGGGCATGCTGCTGCTCACCCCCGACGACGTCGCCGTCCGGGAGGCCCGGGTCGTCGAGCGATCGACCGGTCGCGTCGTCGACGCCCTTCTGATCCGCATCGACGGCGAGGTGGTCGACATGGCGAACGACGCCGACCCGGACCTCGGCGAGCACGTCCTCGCGGTCGCCGCCGCGGGGGACGTGTTCCTCGCGAACGGCCCGGGCAACGGTCTGGCCGACGACAAGTCGATGTACGTCTCGGTGCAGGACCTCATCTGGTACTACCTCGACGAGCGACCGTTGCTCGAGTCCGTGCCGACGTACCGGACGCGGGACGAGTCGGAGCGTCTCACCGTCCTCGAGCGCGTCGGCGAGCTCGTGACGAAGCCCGTCGACGGCGAGGGCGGCCGCGGTGTGCTCATCGGACCGAGCGCCACCGCGGAGGAGGTCGCCGACCGGCGGACCGCCATCGCCGCCGCTCCCGAGGCGTGGGTGGCGCAGGAGGTCGTCCAGCTGTCCTCGCACCCGACGCTCACGCCCGCCGGGCTCGAACCCCGGCACGTCGACCTCCGCGCGTTCGTGTACCTCACGGGGACCGGAGCGGACGAGGCGCGACTCGCCGACGTCGCGCTGACCCGGGTCGCGCCCGAGGGCAGCATGGTCGTCAACTCGTCCCGGGGCGGCGGAGCGAAGGACACGTGGATCGTGGGAGGGGACTGACATGTGCGGACTCGCGGGGGAGCTCCGCTCCGACGGCCGTCCCGCCGAGGTCGGCGTGCCGATGCGTGTCACTCACGCGGGACCGCATCCGGTTCGCGTCCACGCTGCCGGCGCGGACACCGACACGTCGCGACGGACGCTCGTGGCGACGATGGTCCGGTTCCTGGCCGACGTGCTCGGCGCCGGCTGACGCTGTGGCCGACCGCCGCCACCGGTGGTTGGCTGTGAGGGTCGGGTCGGGAGGCCCGGACCGCCGCACCCGGAGCGGGTGCGGCCGACACGACGACCGGGAGGACCAGCACGTGTTCGAGATCGCCGACCGGATCCTCGCCCGACTCGACGCAGGCGAGGCCGTCGCCGTCGCGACGGCCGTGGGCGTGGACGGGAGCGCGCCCCGCGGCGCCGGGACCTCGATGGCCGTCACCGTCGACGGCACCGTGATCGGGAGCATCTCCGGGGGCTGTGTCGAGGGCGCCGTCTACGAGATGTGCGAGCGGGTCCTCGCGTCCGGCGTCGCGGAACTCGAGTCCTTCGGCCACGACGACCACCCGTTCGCGGTCGGCCTGGCCTGCGGTGGACGGGTCGAGGTCCTCGCGACCCGCCTCACGCGCGACGACCTGGTCGCCGTCGACGCCCTGCGCCGAGCCGCGGCCGGGCGTCCTGCCCGCGTGACGCGGGTCCTCGAGGGTCCCCGGCTCGGAGCGATCGTGGCCCGGCCGGACGAGTGCTCGGACGTCCGGAGCGCCACCGAGCGCAACGAGCCGGCACCGCGCATGGTCGTCGTCGGCGCGGTCGAGTTCGCGGTCGCACTCACCAACGCGGCGTCGACCCTCGGCTACCGGGTGACGGTCTGCGACCCCCGCCCGGTGTTCGCGACCCCGGAACGGTTCCCCGCCGCGGCCGAGGTGGTGGTCGCCTGGCCGCCGACGTGGCTCGCGTGCGCCGGGCTGGACGCCGACACCGCGGTCGTGGTCGTGAGCCACGACGACCGGTTCGACGCCGAGGTCGTCGCGCTCGCCCTCGAGCGGGGCGCCGGGTACGTCGGGGCCATGGGATCGCGGCGCACGCACGAGCGGCGGATGCAGGAACTCGCCGGGCTGGGTGTGACGGACGTCGCACGACTGCGGTCGCCGATCGGCCTGGACCTCGGTGCGGAGACCCCGGAGGAGGTCGCCGTGTCGATCCTCGCCGAGGTGCTCGCAACGAGGAACGCCACCAGTGCGCGGCCGCTCCGGGAGCGCTCAGGGAACATCCACCCGGCGCGGGCGGCGTCCACCGCGTCCTGACCCGGTCGGCGTCAGGCCCGCGAGGGCAGCGCCCCGACGAGCTTGTCCGGCTGCACGGGCAGCGAGCGGATGCGGACACCGGTCGCGTGCCACACGGCGTTGGTGACGGCGGCTGCGGCCCCGACGATCCCGATCTCGCCGATCCCCTTGCCGCCCATCGGCGCGAGGTGGTCGTCGCGTTCGTCGAGCCACTCGACGTGCAGGTCCTCGACGTCGGCGTTCGCCGCCACGTGGTAGGTCGCCAGGTCGTGGTTGCCGTAGTCCCCGAGCACGGGATCGAGCAGGCCGTGCTCGTGCAGGGCCATCGACAGGCCCATGGTCATGCCGCCGACGAACTGCGATCGAGCGGTGCGGGGGTTCATGATCCGTCCCGCCGCGAACACCCCGACCATGCGGGGGACCACGACCTCACCCGAGTCCAGGTCGACCCGCGCCTCGACGAACTGCGCGCCGAACGCCTGACGGACGTACGGGCCCATGGCGGCGACGTCCTCGGTGGTGTCGACCACCACCTCCAGGCCCTCGGGCGGCACCGGCTGACCCTCGTCGAGCAGCGCGGTGAGGTGGCGGCACGCCTTCGTGACGGCCCACCCCCAGGACGCCGTGCCGGACGAGCCGCCCGCGACGGACGCGACGGGCAGGTCGCTGTCCGCGATGCTGATGTCGATCGCCTCGACGGGGACGTCCAGCGCGTCGGCGGCGATCTGCGCCATCACCGTGCGCGCGCCGGTGCCGATGTCCGTCGCGTTGACACCGATCGCGTAGCGTCCGCCGGGCAGCGCCGTCGCCCGGGCACCGCTCTGCTGGGCCATCGCGGGGTACGACGACGCAGCCACACCGGTGCCGACGAGCCATCGGCCTTCGCGTCGAACGCCGGGCCGTGGGTCGCGGCCGTCCCACCCGAACAGCTCGGCGCCCCGGCGCAGGCAGGCGACGAGGTTCCGGCTGCTGAAGGGCTGCCCGGACTCCGGGTCGACCTCCGGGTCGTTGCGCACGCGGAGCTCGACGGGGTCGATCCCCGCGGCGATCGCGAGTTCGTCCATCGCGGACTCGAGTGCGTACATGCCGGGGCACTCGCCCGGGGCCCGCATCCACCGCGGCGTCGGGACGTCGAGGCCTGCGAGGCGGTGCGTGACGAGCATGTTCGGAGCCCCGTACATGTGCCGGGTGACCTCGCCGGTCTGCTCCGCGAACTCCTGGATGCTCGACGTGTGCGAGTACGCCTGGTGCGACACCGCCGTCAGGTGGCCGTCGGTGTCGAGCCCGAGCCGCATGCGCGAGATCGTCGGCGTGCGGTAGCCCGCGATCGCGAACATCATCTGCCGCGTGTAGGCGATCTTGACGGGTCGACCCGTGGCCATCGTCGCCATCACGGCGAGCGGGACGTTCGGCCGTGGGGATCCCTTCGACCCGAACCCGCCGCCGACGTGTTCGGCCCGGACGCGTACGGACGAGGGGTCGAGCCCGAACAGCGAGACGATCGTCGACTGGTCGGGGCTCGTGCCCTGCGACGCGTCGACCACGTCCAACCGGCCGTCGTGCCAGTGCGCGGTGGTCGCGTGGGGTTCCATCGGGTTGTTGAAGAGCGCGGGCGTCCGGTACGTCGCGTCGATGCTCGTGGCCGCCGTGGCGAGGGCGGCGTCGACGTCCCCCTCGCTCGAGTCGGTGGCGAACCCCGCGTTCACCTGCTCGGGCGCGTAGAGCTTCGGGTGGTCCTCGGTGAGGACGACGTCCATGCCCTCCTCGGCGTACTCGGGCACGAACCGGGCTGCCGCCTCGCGGGCGGTCTCGAGGGTCTCGGCCACGACGAGGGCGACCACCTGGCCCCGGTACGCGATCCGGTCGGACTGCAGCACGAGCAACTCGGCGTCGTCCGACTCCTGCAGGCGCGGCGCGTCCTCGTGGGTGAGCACCGTGACCACGCCGGGCATGGCGCGGACCTCGTCGGCGTTCGTGGCGACGATCCGACCCGTCACGACGGAGGCCTGCACCGGCCAGGCGTAGAGGACGTCGTCCTCCGGCCCCTGCTCGAAGGCGTACCGCGCGATGCCGGTGGTCTTCTCCCGCCCCTCGAGGCGGGCGAGGGGAGCCCCGATCGCGGTCACGCCGCGGCCGCGCCGGTGTCCGCGGCGCGACCATTCGTCGGGCCGGCGGCGTCGTCGACGCCCGTGAGTTCGGCGAGGACGCCGACGACGAGCCGCCGCAGCAGCGGGACCTTGAACGCGTTCTGGTCGGTCGGGGTCGCGGCGGCCAGCTCGGCGTCGGCAGCCGCGGCGAACGCCGACAGGGTCACGGGGCCGCCCCGCAACGCGTCCTCGGCGGCGGAGGCGCGCCACGGCTTGTGCGACGCGGCACCGAACGCGATCCGGACGTCGCGGACGACGTCGCCGTCGACGTCGATCGCGGCCGCGACGGAGGCGAGTGCGAAGGCGTAGGACCGGCGGTCGCGGGCCTTGCGGTACGTCGAGTGGGCGGCGAACGGCAGCGCGGGGATCGTCACGGCGGTGATGACCGCGCCGACCGGCAGGTTCGTGTCACGCTCCGGCTCGTCGCCGGGGAGCCGGTAGAAGTCGCCGATCCGGAGCGAGGACGGCCCCTCCGTGGTCGTGAAGTGCACGGTCGCGTCGAGTGCGGTGAGCGCCACGGCCATGTCGCCGGGGTGCGTCGCGATGCACGAGTGGGACGTGCCGAGCACGGCGAGTTCGCGCGACAGGCCCTCGATCGCCGGACAGCCGGTCCCGGGCTCCCGCTTGTTGCACGGCTTGCTCACGTCGTTGAAGTACACGCACCGGGTCCGCTGGAGGAGGTTGCCGGCGGTGGTCGCCCGGTTCCGGAGCTGTCCGGACGCCCCGGCGAGGAGTGCGCGGCTCAACACCGGGAAGCGCGTACGGACGGCCGGATGCGCGGCGAGGTCGGCGTTGAGCACGCCCGCGCCGATGGTGAGCGAGCCGTCGGGCTCCTCCACGACGTCCGTCAGACCGAGGTGGGACACGTCGACCAGGCGATCGGGCCGCTCGACGCCGAGCTTCATGAGGTCGACCAGGTTCGTGCCGCCGGCGAGGGGCTTGGCCGTCGGCTCCGCCGCGAGTCGCCGGACCGCGTCGTCGACGTCCGTCGCGCGCTCGTACTCGAACGTCTTCATCGTGCAGCCCCTGTCGTCTCGTCACGCCGCTGCGTGCCGTCGGTGTCGTCGGTCTCGGTGTGCACGTGGACCGCGTCGGCGGCGTCGGCGTCGTGGACCGCGGCCACGATGTTGACGTACGCACCGCAGCGGCAGATGTTGCCGCTCATCCGTTCCCTGATCTCGGCGTCATCGAGGACGATCTCGTCGGCCGCGAGGTCGGTGGTGACGTGGCTCGGCATCCCCGCACGAGCCTCGCGGAGCGCGCCGATGGTCGAGCAGATCTGGCCCGGCGTGCAGTACCCGCACTGGTACGCGTCGCGCTCGAGGAAGGCCACCTGCACCGGATGGAGATCGTCACCGTCCGCGAGTCCCTCGATCGTCGTCACGGCGCTGCCCTCCGCCGCGACCGCGAGCACGAGACAGCTGTTCACCCGGCGGCCGTCGAGGAGCACCGTGCACGCGCCGCACTGGCCGTGGTCGCAGCCCTTCTTCGAGCCGATGAGGTCGAGCCGCTCGCGGAGCACGTCGAGCAACGACGTGCGGTTGTCCACCACCAGCGGGTGGTCCTCGCCGTTGATCCGCAGCGTCACCGCCGTCGTGGGTACTGCATCCCGCACCGAAGCGTCCATGGGTGGAACGTACCCATGGTCGGCTGGTGTGTCCGGAGGCAGGAGCGTTCCTGTGGACGGAGTACCGTCGGCTCGTCCCTGAGGAGGAGTCCATGCGCCTGACCGAGCAGCAGCGGTCGTACCTCGACGCCGTGCGTGCCGCGTGCGCCGAGCTCGTCCCGGACGAGGAGGCCCGCCGCCGCCTGTCCCGCGACGACACCGCGCTCAACGCACCCGAGGCCTTCGCGCTGTTCGCCGACCGGGGTCTGCTCGGGGTGTCGCTGCCCGTGGCCGACGGTGGCGGCGGACGGACGTTCACCGAGGAGTGCCTGCTCCTGGAGGAGACGGCGCGCGCGGGCGTGCCGCTCACGGCCTACTCGACGGCGTTGACCGCCGCGCAGAGCTACCTCAAGTGGGGCGACGCCGACCAGCGCCGGACCATCGTGACCTCGATCGTCTCCGGGCATGCCGAGTCGGTCACGTTCACCGAGCCCGAGGCGGGGTCGGACCTGGCCGCGGCGACGACCCGCGCCTCCCGGGACGGCGACGACTGGGTGCTCGACGGCCGCAAGACGTGGATCTCGTTCGCGCACCTGGCGCGCCACCTGCTCGTGCTCGCCCGGACGGACGACAGCGGTGTCCGGCACGACGGGCTGACGCTGTTCATGGTCCCCGCCGACGCCCCGGGTGTGACGGTGCGCCCGATCGAGACGATGGGCGCCCACATGGTGAACGACGTGTTCCTGTCGGGCGTGCGCGTGCCGTCGTCCGCGGTGGTGGGGACACGCGGTGAGGCGTGGCGACACATCGGCCGCGGCCTGGCGGTCGAGCGCGTCATCATCGCCGCCATGAGCGTCGGGGCGGCCCAGCGGGCGCTCGACCAGCTCATCGCGCACGTCACGACGCGCGAGCAGTTCGGGGCGCCGCTGTCGCGGAAGCAGGCGGTGCGGCACCGCATCGCCGACCTCGCGTCCGACGTCGCGGTGTGTCGCGCGTACGTGTACGAGATCGCCGACCGTGTCGACGCGGGCGAGGAGGACCGGCTCAACACCGAGGCGTCGATGGCGAAGCTGCGCGCCACCGAGACGTACAAGCACACGACGCTCGAGGCCGTGCAGCTCATGGGTGGATCCGGGTACGGCTCGGCCGCGGGCATGGAGCAGCAGCTGCGGACCGCGGTCGCCACGACGATCTACGGCGGCGCGAACGAGGTGCAGCGCGAGATCATCGGGCGCGGGCTGGGACTCTGACCCGCGTCTCCGCGGCCGGCACGGGCCGTCGACCCGGGATCGGCGCTCGTCCTCGCCGTCCACAGGGCGGGCGTCGGTCGCGCGGTCCACAGGCCCGACCGGGAGGCCCGGAGCGGCTCCGCCACAGGGCCAGGCTCGGTCCCATGACCGATCAGAACGCACTCGAAACGCTCCGTGACCGCCCCGTCCACACCGACGCGGACGTGCTCGCCCTCGTCCGGGCGTTGCTCCTGCCCGTCGTCCGCCGACAGTGCTGGCTGTTGTTCCTGGGCGAGGACGCCGTGCCGGTGCAGGTGCTCGTGCCCATCGACGACCTCCCCGCCGCTCCCGAGCCCGACGGCGTGGCGCAGTTCGCGCAGGCCATGGGCGAGATCGTGCCCGACGTCGGCGCCACCCAGGTGATCGTGGCGTGGGAACGGCCTGGCTCGTCCGCACCCCGCGATCGCGACCGGGCGTGGGCCGAGGCTGTCACGGTCGCCTTCGCTCGAGCCGCGGTGCCGCTGCGCGCGCAGGTGCTCGTGTCCGACGACGGCGTGGCGCTCCTCCCGGCACTCGGCGCGGTCGCGGCATGACACCCCCGGTGGCGGAAGGCTCCCTGCGGCTGGAGGTTCCCTGCGGCTGGAGGATCCCTGCGGCTGCAGGCTGCAGGCTGCCGGGTGGCGGGAGGCGCCTCCCGGGCGGCGCGAGTAGACGGGGGCACATGGCCAGCACCCGCCCGAAGGGCCTGGTCCCGGTGGTCCCGGGACCCGGTCAGGAGTCCGTCTGGGACTACCCGCGCCCACCGCGGGTCGAGTCGACCGCCGAACACGTCGTGGTCCGGCTCGGCGGCGTCGTCGTCGCCGACACGCGGGATGCCGTCCGCGTGCTCGAGACGAGCCATCCACCCGTGTACTACCTCCCGCTGTCCGGGTTCGCCCCCGGCGCCCTCACCCCGGCGGAGGGCGTGAGCATGTGTGAGTTCAAGGGCCGGGCCGGATACCTCGACCTGCACGGGGGCGGCCGGACGGCGCCACGCGCGGCCTGGCGCTACCCGAGTCCCTGGGCCGGGTACGAGGTCCTCGCCGACCGGGTCGCCGTCTACCCGGGGGCCGTGGACGACTGCGAGGTCGACGGGGAACGGGTGGAGCCACAGCCGGGCGACTTCTACGGCGGCTGGGTGACGTCCCGCGTGGTGGGCCCGTTCAAGGGGGCCCCGGGCACGCTCGGGTGGTGACCGCCGTGGGCTACTGCGGTGCGACCTCGGGGACGTCCTCGCCGGTCAGGCGTTCGACGATCTGCACGGCGCCGGGCCAGTACCGGGCGTAGTGGTCCGGGTCGGCGTTCACCTGCACGGCATGTGCGGCCTGGGTCGGGGTCATCGTCTTCCACCCCGGGATGCTCACGAGCTTCCGGAAGAACATCGTCGCTGCCGTGTACGGGTCCATGCGCTGGGCGTACGTCCCCCACGCGCCGTTGTCCCGCTGCTGGAACAGGCCCCTGCTGTCCGGACCGGCCGCGTCCCCGTGGTCGAGGTCCACGAGCCCGGACTCGCCCATTGCCGTCATCACCCCGACGGCCTGGGTGTGCGGGCCGATGCCGAGCGACTGGGCGGCCTCGATGACGTACGCGGCGTTGACGAGGCGGTCCTGACAGTAGCCCGCGACCGGACCCCGGGGGACCACCATGCCGCCGACGGTCTTCGCGGGCACCGCGGGGCACGTGATCGCCGTCGCCGTGGTCCCGGCACCGACGAGCCCGTGCAGGGAGTTCACCGCGATGACGACGAGCACCACGATCCCGATAGCCGCCGCGACGACGCCGGCGCCGAAGACCGAGACGACCCCGACGGCCACGCGACGTCCGAACCGGCCCGGGGCATCGCTGGTGCGCCGCGGTCGTCGGCGCGCCCGGGTCGAGCGGCCCGTGGTCCGGCGACCACCGGTCGCGCCGGCGCGAGCCGTGCTGCCCTGTCCCGTGCTGCGCTGTCCCGTGCTGCGCTGGCCCGTGCTGCGCTGGCCTGTGCGGTCGAGCACGGCGTCGCGGACGGGGCTGGGCGCGGTCGGGATCACGGGGCGGGCGGACCTTCCGGGAGCGGACGCGACGGGGTTCGGTCGCGGGCGGACGGGCATGACAGTAAGTGATCCTCCCGTGCGTCACCCGAAGCGACATGCCCCCGTCCGGGGCGACGTCACGATCGACGGCGGGGCCCACGCGCCCGGTAGCGTTGCCCCGGGAGGCTCGATGGACGACGACGTGCGTGATCGCGCGCTGGGGTCGGTGCTCGCCGCCGCATGCGGTGACGCCCTCGGCGCCGGCTACGAGTTCGGACCGCCGCTCGCCCAGGACGCGCCCGTGCGCATGCGGGGTGGCGGACCCACGGGTACCGCGCCGGGGGAATGGACCGACGACACCGCGATGGGGATCCCCGTGCTCGAGGCCCTCGCGCGCGGCGATCGCCTCGACGACGCCCGGACGCTCGGACGCATCGTGGCGGAGTGGGCCGACTGGGCGCAGGACGCCCCCGACGCCGGTGTCCAGACCCGCGCGGTGTTCGCCGAGCTCGACGCCAACACCGAGGCCGCTGCCCGCGCCGCCGCACTCGCGGTGCACCAGGCGAACGGCCGGTCCGCTGGCAACGGGTCGCTCATGCGGACCGGGCCCGTCGCGCTCGCGTACCTCGGAGACGGCACGAAGCGGGGACTCGCCGCGGCGGCCCGACGGGTCTCGGAACTGACGCACCACGAGGACGACGCCGGTGACGCCTGCGTGCTCTGGACGGCCGCGATCCGCCGCGCGGTCCGGAAGGGCCACGTCGACGTCCGGACGGGGATCCCGCTCCTGCCGCGGGCACGCCGCGCCCGGTGGCTCGCGCTCCTCGATGAGGCCGAGCAGTCGAACCCGGCGGACTTCGCCGACCGGAACGGCTGGGTCGTGGCGGCGCTCCAGAGGGCCGTCTCCGCCGTCACCCGCGGCAGCGACCTCGTCGACGTCCTCGAGCGCGCGGTCCGGGGCGGGAACGACACCGACACCGTCGCGGCGATCGCGGGCAGCCTCGCCGGCGCCCGGTACGGGGCGGGCGCCCTGCCCGATGAGTGGCTCGCGGTGGTGCACGGCTGGCCCGGCAAGCGCATCGACTGGCTCCGGACCCTGACCGCGCGGGCGCTCGCGACCACGCACTGACCGGCTCCCGGGGGACTCGGTGGACCGGTTCCGGTCGTCGTCCGGTGCCCGCTGCCGGGCCCTGCGACGGTGCCGGCGCGCGGGGTACGGGTCTCGTCCGCCGATCGTCCGACCACTGCCGGAACCCCACGCGCTATGGACGAGCTGTGAGCGGCAGGGTAGGGTCGCACCACCCGAACACGACCCCCGACCCGAAACGGGAGGTTCTGCCCATGCACGACGCCCACCCAGGCGCCGCGATGGTTCCGGACCGCGCTGCCCCGACGCGCACCGGAACCGACGAGGACACCACCATGTCCGAGCGCAGAGCGACCACGCTGTCCTCGACGACCGCCGGCGGCGCGCCTCGATCGTCCGTCGGTGCCGCGCCCGACGACCGACACCCCGCCGTCGCGATCGCGCCGCCGGCCGAGTCCTCGCGGCAGGGCGAGCTCATGCCCGAGCATTCCCTGCTCGAACGCTGGGCCCGCACCGCAGCCAGGTGGCCGGACGAGATCGCGCTGTCCGACGAGCACACGACGGTGACCTACCGGCAGGCCGACGAGATCAGCCGCGCCCTCGGCGCACTCCTCGACGAGCGCCTCCGGCCGGACGACCACAGCGCGGCCGGCGTCGGCCCCGTGCCCGGTGACGGGCCGGTGCCGGTCGGGATCATGGCCAGCCAGACGAGCGGCGGCGTGCTCGGCGTCCTCGGTCTCGCGTTCGCCGGCCGGCTGCTCGTCGTCCTCGACGCCCATCTGCCAGAGGCACGGATCCGGCACGTCATCGCGCTCGCGGGCATCACCGAGATCGTCGCGGACGAGGCGCACCGCGCGCTCGCGGCGACGCTCGTGGCGGGCCCGACCGCGGTCCTCCCGCTCGACCCGATGCTCGACGAGGCCCAGTCGATCGCCGCAGCGGGCGGGCCGATCCGGGTCGTGCCCGCCGCCCTCGAGCGCGGCGGCACGGACGGCTTCAACATCGTGTTCACGTCCGGCTCGACGGGCGCGCCGAAGGGCGTCGTGACGAGCCACCGAGCCATGCTCGCGGACGTCACCGGCTACCGCGAGCGCCTCGGGCTCGCTCCCGGCGAGCGCTCCGCCGTCGTGCTGCCCGTCGGGTTCGCCGCGGGGTTCGCCATGGCGTTCGGCACGATCCACTCGGGTGCCGAGGCGCACCTGCTCGACGCGCGTGACGCCGGGGTGCTCGGACTCGTCGACCGCATCGCGGAGCGCGGCATCACCGTGTTGCAGAGCACCCCGCACCTCGCCCGGACGATCGCCGACGCGCTCGGACCCGACGACGACCGGCTCCGCGGGCTCCGGGTGTTCGCCACCGTCGGTGAGGCCGTGACGGGGACCGACGTCGCGGCGGTACGACCGCTGTTCGGCCCGACGACGTCGTTCTTCAACTTCACCGGGTCGAGCGAGACCGCGTCGCTCGCCTTCAACGAGATCGCGCCGGGCGATCCGGTGCCCGAGGGGAGCATCCCGGCGGGCGAGCCGGCGTTCGACAAGGAGATCCGGATCCTCCGCGAGGACGGCACCACCGCGGCGGTCGGCGAGACCGGCCAGTTGCTGTGCGTGTCCGACGCGGTGACCCCGGGGTACTGGGGCGCGTACGAGCAGACGGCACTCCATGCCGGGATCGCCGAGGACGGCCGGGCCACCTGGAAGCAGGGCGACCTCGCGCGGATCGACGAGGACGGCAAACTCACGCTCCTCGGTCGGGCCGACGACGCGGTCAAGGTCCGCGGGTACCTCGTCGAGCCGAGCGAGATCGAGGCCGCCATCCGCCGCATCGACACGGTCCAGGAGGCCGTGGTCACCGCGATCGTGCAACCCGGGGCATCCACGCGCCTCGTCGCCTACGTCGTCGGTCGAGCCGGGCGGCGCACGGCGTCGCCCGCTGCGATCCGACGTGCCCTGCGCGCCGAACTCCCCGCCTACATGGTGCCCGGGACGATCGTGCCGATGGTGGCGCTGCCGCGGAACGAGCGCGGCAAGGTCGACCGCGCCGAGCTCCCGCCGCCCCCGGCCGCCGGGACCGGAGACGACGCCGGTGGGGGCGACGGCGCGGTCGCCACGATGGACGAGACCACCCACGACCAGTGGGAACTCGCCGTCGGGCAGATCTGGGCCGAGGTCCTCGGGCTGCCCGCCGTCGCGCCGGAGGACGACTTCGCGTCGCTCGGCGGGGACTCCCTGGCCGCGGAGGAGATGCTCGCCGCCGTGTCCGACCGGATCGGAGTCGAGGTGCGGTCCGCCGAGATCCTCGAGCATCCGACCCTGGCGGACTTCGCGCGGCGGGTCCGTGCCGGGACCAGAGCCGTGCCGAGCCACCCCGACGTCGTCAAGCTGACGAGTGGCGGCGGCGCGCCCGTGTTCTGCTTCCCCGGTGCCGGCGCCCTCGGCCTGACGTTCGTGCCCCTGGCCCGGCACCTGGCCGACCACGACGTGTACGTGTTCCAGCAGCACGGCCTCGAACGGCGCAGCCTGCCGGACTGGAGCGTCCCCGCGGCGGCGCGTCGGTTCATCGAACTCATGCGCGTGGTCCAGCCGCACGGCCCGTACCGGCTCATCGGGCACTCGCTCGGCGGCCTGATCGCCCTCGAGATCGCGACGACCCTCGCCGAGAACGGGGAGACCGTCGAGCACGTCGTGCTCCTGGACACCTACCTGCCGCGGAGCACGGCGGAGCAGGGCGCGCTCGAGTTCGCCCGACTGCCGGAGCGCGAGCACGGGTCGCGGGTGCTCAACGCGGTGCGCCGCGGCGCGGAACAACAGCTCCGCAGGGTCCTGCCGGGTGGACTCCCGCAGGTCAAGCGGGTGTCCCGCCGGCTCCGCGCCTACACGGCGGGGGTCGTCCGGTACCAGGGGCAGGACCACTTCGACGCGTTCTTCGACCAGGCCTCGGTGATGGTCCGCCGGCACCGGGTGCGCCCGTACGACGGCAGGGTCACGTTCGTGTTCGCCGACGGCAACCCGGACGGGCCGGACTCGTGGCGCCCCTACCTGCGCGGCGAGATGCGGTTCCCCCGGCTCGCGAGCGAACACAGTTCCCTGCTCCGCGAACCCCACGTGACCGAACTCGCGGCGATGCTCCACGACGTCACGGGGATCTGACCGCACGGCCACGGCACCGGCGGCGGGGATACGATCCCGGGCATGGAAACGCCCGAGGAGCCGTACGACTTCGCCGACCAGAACGCCAAGCTCATCGTCCTCGAGGCGCTGTGCTACGACCTCGACGTCCTCGAGCCGTACGCGGGTGCGGCCCACGAGGACGCCGAGGACGAGGACGAGGTCGTCGAGGGCTCCGGGCAGCTCGCCCGCGAGTACTACGAGGACCTCGAGGTCCTGCCCTCGCAGCTCGCGCTGGTGACGCAGCTGACCGTCGACGGGGACCTCCAGATCTACGGCGACGTCGATCCCGACTGGAGCGGGGACGACGACCGCCACGACCCGCTGACGTGGAGCGACATCGTGGAGTTGCCGGCGCTCGAAACCGTGTGGACGTCCGCGCCGTTGCCCGCGCACGTCGACGCCGAGCTCCGGGCCAAGGGCGTGACGATCGAGACCACGTAGGTCGGCGGTGTCGGGGGTGTCCGGCAGGGTGTCGGCATGAGCGGCATCGACACGTGGATCCAGGTCGTCGGGACCGTCGTCGCGCTGCTCGGCGTGGTCGTGTCGTGGGTGTACACCGCGCGGCAGCAGCAGCGTGACGCCCGGACCGCCGAGCGCGCCCGTCGAGCTGCGGAGCAGGACCGGCTCGCCGCCGCCGCGAGCGCCGAACGGGCCGAGCGCACCTCGGCGCTGTCCATCGACACCCTCGAGCGCATCGCCGGCGCGCTCGAACGCCTGGCACGACCAGGCGGGGGTCCGCCGTCCACGCCCGCTCCGTCGGACGCCGGCCGGGAGGCCCGTGCCGCGTCGGTCCCTCCGGCTCCGTCCGTCTCGTGGCGGATCGCGTCGGCGCCGGACGGCGGTGCCGTCCTCCGGAACACCGGCACGGCGAGCGCGTTCGACGTGCGTCTGACGGCGGACCCGACCATGCCGGTCGTCGTGTCCGAGCCGCCGGCGGACCTCGCCGCGGGGGAGTCCCTCGCGTTCCGGGCCGTCCCCGACGCCGCGACGCGGGACCGGACCCTGACGGTGACGTGGCGGGCGACACCGGACGGGCCGACGTCCCGATGGCGGTACCCGTTCCTCCCGGCCGACGGTGCGAGCGGAGGCGACGTGTCCGCGAGCCGTCCCGCGCCCTGATCCGCGCCGGCTCAGCGGACGGCCGCGGAGAACGCGGCGAGCTGGTCCGTGAACTGTCGTGCGCCGCCCTGGGCGGGGTGGCGGACGGCGACCGCGTCGATGCCGGCGGTGGCGAGCGCTCCCTGGGCCTTCCGCCCCACGGCGACGACGTGCTCGATGCGCAGCGCCTCGAGCAGCGCGAGCGTCGCGGGAGCGCCGGCTCGGACCTCGGCCGGTCGGGGCGTCCGGTTCGTGCGTCGGTCGGGCGCGGCGAACGGGTGGTGCGGGTACACCGGCCACGCGACGGGCAACGGCCCCGCCCAGTCCCGGAGCGCGGCCCAGACCACCCGCGAGGAGGCCTCCCACGGCGCGGTCGGCGCCGGCGGTCGCGCGAAGCCGTCACCCTCGGCGGCCCCGGTCACGATCCCCGGGCGCGCGTCGAGTTCCCGCACGCTGACGAACGGCAGGCCCGTGTTCGTCATGCCCCGCCAGCCGGGGGCCTCGGCGACGAGCAGCACGGTCGATCCGGCGTCGGCGAGCAGGCGCAGGTACCGGTCGAGGTTGCCGCGTCGGAGCGTGCCCTCCGCCGACGCGTCGTACAACGCCTCGGCGTCGTCGGGCACCGGGACCGCGTCGAGCGCCGACCAGAACGCGGCGAGGTCGAGGGGCATGTCCCCATCCTGCCGCTCGCACCATCGGCCGAGCACGACCGTCGCGGTCCTTGACGTCCGACCGCGAGCCCGAATACGGTGCTGCCGCGCGCTGACACGAGCACGACGAACCCGGCCGCACCGCCGCGGCCGAATCCGGAAGGACCCCCGATGCCTCAGGACGACCCCCGCGGCCCGGCCGAGACGGAGCACATCCGCGTCGGCGACCAGAGCGTTCGGCACCGTCGCGAGTTCGATGCATCCGCGAGCGCCGTGCAACGCGCCCACACCGATCCCGAGCGCTTCGTCCGGTGGATGGGGCCCCACGGCACCACCGTCCGGCTCGACCGGTTCGACGCGGTGACCGGCGGTGCGTTCCGCTACGTCGTCGAGGCGGCGAACGGCGACGGCTGGGCCTTCCGTGGCTCGTACCACGAGGTCGTGCCGGGTCGCATCGTCCACACGTGGGAGTACGAGGGCGAGAGCGGGGTGACGCTCGAGACCCTGCGGTTCGTGGACCTCGAGGGCGGGCGATCCGCGCTCGAGATCACCTCGACCCACGCCTCGAAGGAGGCCTGCGACGCCGTCCTCGCGAGCGGGATCGACGCCGGGATGGACGAGGACTTCGAGCGGATCGACGAGCTCCTCGCCGGTCAGGGGTAGCACCGGCCGTCCGCGGTCAGTCCTCGCAGGCCGTGCCGTCGCCGTCGCGGTCGAGCTGGCGCGAGTACCCCGGGTCGCCGACGTGGAGCGGTGCCGCACCGGCTGCCCGGACCGCCGCACAGTTCGCGAAGCTCGGTGCCGGCGTCGGACCGGCAGGTGTCGCAGCCGGCGCTCCGGGAGCCGCAGGAGTCGCCGGAGCGGGGGCGACGGCGGCGCCGCCCGACCCGCTTCCGGCGGCCGTGCCTCCCGGTCGGGCCGAGAACGCCGTGCGGACCGCGGGCTGCATCGGGCAGGTCGCCAGGATCCGGGCGATCGCGTCGTGTTCGGCTGGGGTGACCCAGAGTCCGTACGCGGCCTTCACCGCGACCTGCCGGGCCACGTAGGAGCACCGGAACGCGACGACGTGCGGCAGCCATGTGGCGGCATCACCGGACCCCTTCTGCTCGTTCGACGGCCCGTCGACCGCCAGGAGGTTGCCCGGGTCGTTCGCCAGGTCCTCCCGAGCCTCCTGGTCGAGCTGCTGCGCCCCCGTCTGCCAGGCGTCCTCGAGCGCCACGACGTGGTCGATCTGCACGGCGGCCGAGGTCGTCGCGCCGCGCGTGAACCGGATCGCCGCTCCCGTGTAGGGCGACACGAGGGTGCCGGACAGCACCCGGCAGCCTCCCGGGCGCTCGACGTCCGTGAGATCGCGCGCCAGGACGTCGTCGCGGGTGTCACATCCGTCGTGGTCGCGGTCGAGCCAGGCGGTGCCGAAGTCGCCGACGCGGTCGTACCCGGTCGCCGCGGCGCGGCCCTTGACGGGCAGCGTCGCCAGGAGGGCGACGGCGGTGCCTGTCGCCGTGGAGGGGGTGTCGGCGGCACCCGGGGCGGTCGCCGCGCTCGCGGCAGCGCTCACGCTCACCGCGCCGGGGCCGGCAGCAGCGGTGCCCGCCCCGCCG
Organism: Curtobacterium sp. MCBD17_035; assembly: GCF_003234815.2. Classification (NCBI taxonomy): domain Bacteria; kingdom Bacillati; phylum Actinomycetota; class Actinomycetes; order Micrococcales; family Microbacteriaceae; genus Curtobacterium; species Curtobacterium sp. MCBD17_035. The sequence goes on from NZ_CP126279.1 coordinate 1,218,813, forward strand.
ATGCCGCCGGTGCCGGAGCCGGGAGGCACGCTGCCGCTCACCGCCGAGCACCCGGTCAGCAGGCACAGGGTCCCGGCGACGAGCGCCGCCCGGACGACTCGCCGGAGCACGGCGCTCACGCGGACGCGGAGCGCCGGCGCTCCTCGACGCGCGCGATCACCGACCGGTAGGTCTCGACGAGCCCCTCGGCGGACCGCTCCCAGCTGAGCCGCTCCGCGCGCTCCCGCCCCGCCGCGGCGAGCTGGTCCGCGAGCGCCGGATCGGTCAGGACGGTCGCGATGACGCCCGCCCAGACCTCCGGGTCGCGCGACTCCACGACGACGCCGGTCTCACCGTCCACGACCGCCTCGCGCAGGCCACCCGCGGCGGCGGCGACCACCGGCACGCCGGACGCGGAGCCCTCGAGCGCGACGAGACCGTACGTCTCGGAGTGCGACGGCACGAGCACGAGTCCTGCGTTGCGGAACAGCATCGCCAGGTCCGGGCGCGACTGCGGACCGACGAACCGGACCCGGTCCCCGATGCCGAGTCGATCCGCGAGCGCGCGGAGCTCCTCGACGTATCCGGTCGCCTCGCTCGACGCATCGCCCGCGATCACCAGGTCCGGCCGAACGGCCTCGGGAACGGCGGCGACCGCGGCGATCGCCAGGTCGAGGCCCTTGAGGGGCTGCACGCGCGCGGCCGCGACGGCGTAGCGGGGGCGGTCGTGGGCGGCGGCGCGGGTCGCGGCGCTCGCCGGACGGAACACCGAGCCGTCGACGCCGGGTGGCACGATGACCACCCGATCCGCTGCGGCGCCGAGCCGGGAGCGGACGGTGTCGGCCTCGGCCTCGCTGATCGCGACGACGGCGTCCGACTCGCGCGCCAGGAACGCCTCGCCCTCCATCCGGCCCGCCGACTCGGGGCGCTCGCCCTCGGACAGCGGAGTCGCTGCGTCGGCGGCGATCGAGTGGAAGGACTGCACGTGGGGGACCCCGTGCTCCCGAGCCACCGGCAGCGCGGCCATGCCCGAGAACCAGTGGTGGGCGTGGAACACGTCGTACGGACCGAGCTCCGCCAGTCCCGCCCGGAACGGCTCGATGAAGGCGTCGTGTTCGCCCTTCGGGACCGGCTGTGCGGGCCCGGCCGACAGGAATCGGAGGCACACGCCCGCGACGATCTCGACGGAGTCCGGCTGCGTCGGTGACGACCGGCGGGTGACGATCTCGACCCGATGCCCGAGGTCCGCGAGCGCCTCGGCCTGGTGTCGCACGACGACGTTCATCCCACCGACCTCGCCGGAACCGGGCTCGTCCCCGGGGGAGGTGTGCAGCGACACGAGCGCGATCCGGAGCGGGGTGGCGGGGGTGTCGGTCACCGCGTCAGCCTACTGGCGAGCGGGTCGCGCCCCGCCCCGCTTCCCATCTCATCGAGATCGCAGTCGTTGCCGCTTCGATCCCCATTGAAGCGACACCGGCTGCGATCTCGTGACCCTCGTACGGGGGGTGGTTGCGGTCGTTGCCGCTTCGACCGGACCCGGAGCGACACCTTCTGCCATCTCGCGGGAGGACCGAGCGGACGCGGGGCAGGGCGAGCGGGCCGCGGTCGGCCTGGGGCTGGGCTCAGTCCTGACGCGAGTACCCGTGGAGGTCCTCCTGGGCTCCGTTGACCCACAGTCGCCAGCCGTCGGGCGTGGTCACGAGGACGGTCCGGTTGTATGCCTCGTCGACCACGTCCGCCTCGTACCCGCCGGCGCGGAGACGTGCGGCGAGTGCGTCGAGGTCGCCGTGGTGCTCGAACGACAGCTCGGTGCGGCCGTCCTCCCCGTGGTGCAGGGCCGCGAGGCCGCCGTCGTCCGCGGTGAAGGCCGCCCATCCGCCGCCGTCGGCCGCGATCCGGGGTCGGAGACCCACCGCACGGAACACGCGTGCGGCGTCCGCGACCGACGACGCGTACCGGATGGGCATGACGCCGGTCGCGCCGCCGGCGGCTGCACGGTCCGCGGTGGTGATGGTGACGGGAGCACCGGCGACGTCGACGGCGAGCAGCTCCCCGCCGTCGGCGAGCGTGGTGGTCCGGACCGCGACTCCGGTGCCCTCGAGCGAGCGCCGCACTGCCGGGAGGTCCGCCACCAGCACCTGCAGATCGACCCGTCCGTCGTCGACCGCTCCGGCATCGACGCCGCGGATGGCGAGGACCCCGTCGCCGTCGAACTCCGTCCAGTCGTCGTCGGCAGGGGCATCGTGCCGTCGGAGCCCGAGCGCCGTCGCGAGGTCGTGCCACGCGGCGGGGTGGGCGGTGTCCAGGATGCTGCGGATGGTGGTCATGGCCGTTCCCCCTCCGTCGGGGCGGCCTCAGCACCCGACAGGTACGTGGACATCACGTGTTCGACGAGCGACGAGAGCGAGACCCCCTCGTCGATGGCGCGGTGCTTGAGCTCGCGGACGAGTTCGGCCGGCAGGTACACGTTGAACTGCACCTTGCTGCCGTTACTGGCTACCATGCTAGCAATCTAGACCGAGACGACCCGGGTGTCCATGGTGGTGTCCATGGTGCCGGTCGGGCGACGGCGACCGAGGCCCGCCGGGCGCCGGCCCCCCCCGACTCGATGGAAGCGGTCTGGACGGGCGGGACCGGACCGACGCCGGTGTGCGGGGCGGTGCCGCGCCTCCCGGTCGGCCGGCGTAGGTTGCACGGATGGCGAGCAACGCGACGATGCTGACGGTGCCCGGACCGGACGGCGACCGCGAGGTCCGGATCTCGAGCCCCGACCGCGTGCTGTGGCCGCAGCTCGGGCTGACGAAGCTCGACCTCGCGCACTATCTCGTCGCCGTGGGGGACGCGTTCGTGCGCGCGAACGGGGACCGGCCGGTGTCGCTCCAGCGGTTCCCCGAGGGCGTCGACGGCGAGCAGTTCTTCTCGAAGAACCCGCCGAAGGGCGCGCCCGACTACGTGCGCGCCGTGACCGTGACCTACCCGAGCGCCCGCGCACACCCGCAGATGATCATCGACGAGCCCGCCGCGGCGGTGTGGGCGGCGCAGATGAACACCGTCGTGTTCCACCCCTGGGCGTCACGGGCCGAGCGGAGCGACCACCCGGACCAGCTGCGGATCGACCTCGACCCGCAACCGGGCACCGACTTCCACGACGCCGTCCCCGCCGCGCTCGAGCTGCGGAAGGTCCTCGACGAAGCGGGGTTGACCGCGTGGATCAAGACCTCGGGGAACCGCGGCCTGCACGTGTACGCGCCGATCGAGCCCGAATGGGAGTTCCTCGACGTGCGGCACGCGGTGATCGCCGCCGCCCGCGAACTCGAACGTCGGATGCCGGAGCAGGTGACGACCGCGTGGTGGAAGGAAGAGCGCGGCGAGCGGATCTTCGTCGACTTCAACCAGGCGAACCGGGATCGGACGATCGCCGGTGCCTACAGCCCCCGAGCACTCCCGCACGCGTCCGTCTCGACCCCGCTCCGATGGGAGGAACTGTCGGAGACCGACCCGCGGACACACACGGTGCGTACGATCCCGGAGCGACTCCGCGCCGTCGGTGACCCGTGGGAGGACATGCACGCGCAGCCCGCCCGCATCGACGCGTTGCTGGCATGGTGGGAGCGGGACCTCGCTGCCGGTCTGGGCGAGATGCCGTTCCCGCCCGACTACCCGAAGATGCCGGGGGAGCCGCCCCGCGTCCAGCCGTCGCGGGCGCGCAAGCAGCAGGCCTGACGCGCCCCGGCCGAGATCGCAGAACGCGCCGCGTCTCCGCGCCGAGAATGCAGAACGCGCCGCTGCACCCGGAGGTGAGCGGCGCGATGTGCGATCTGGGCTGCGGTGCCGATCGGTTCCTACAGGCCGAGCGTTGCCTCGTCGCGGGCGGTGCGCCCGTCCTCGGTGCGCTTGGTCTGCGTCGGGAGGCCCGCGCTCGCCGTGTGGAGGCGGGTCAAGCGCGACCACGTCCCGCGGTGCGCGTCGCTGATGCCGTCGATGCCGTTCATGCTGCCATTCCTTCCGTGCCGAAGAGCGTGGTCATGTGCTCGATGAGGTGCTGCTTCGCGAGGTCGAGCGTCGAGAAGTCCCCGACGTAGCGCCCGAAGGTGTCCATCGCGTAGTGGTGCGCGCCGTGCTGGTCGATGGTGCCGCCGAAGTACCCGGCGTGCGTCGCGACCCAGAGACCCTCGTCCGCGAGGGCCCAGGTGGTCGTCGGTGCCGGAGCGGCGGCGCGCTCGATGAGCGGCGTGACGATGGCGGGGGCGTTCACGCGCCGAGCCCGAGGGTGACGAGCGCGAGGCTCGCGACGGTGACGCTGACGATGCCGGTCACGGTCGCGCTGGCGACGAGTGCGCGCTGGTGCCGCGCCTCCCGGATCTCCGTGAACGGGCTGCGCTGCGCCGTGTGACGGACGGGGAGGAGATGCGTGCTCATGGTGGTCCTGTTCTCGAAGGGCAGTGCCCAGGAACTCGTTCGGTTCGGAGACTATCTCCGACCTGGAACAACTGTGGCACGGAGTTACTAGTTCGCCTAACTATGGAGGAGAACTGTGCGGAATTCGGACAGTCGGTTTGTTTCCCCGGCGCCGGGCGACACGGAAGGCACTGATCGGCGTCCTCGACCCGCTGATCGTCGCATCGCTGGGTGAACCGTGCCCCTCCTCGGGGGGACGGCCGCGTGAACGGGACAGTCCGATCGGGAACCGCGGGTCAGGGTGGCCAGGCGACCCAGAGCGCCCAGATCGCGATCGGCTGGAACGCGATGCCGACGACCAACGTCGCCGTCGCGCGACGCGGTGAGGCGGACAGCGCAGGGGTCCCGAGCACCGGGGACAGCGGCAGCAACATGCGGAAGGTGCTCTGCTGCGGCAGGAACACCGCGACGAGGTACGCGACGTACGCGACGACGAACGCCCCGATCCCGACGCCGAGTGCACGACTCCGGAACGCCAGACACCAGCCGACGGCGACGAGGAGCAGTGCGACGATCGGCACGCCCCAGCCGCCGACGAGCCGTTCCGCGAACAGGAACCACGGCGTCAGCGGGCGGAACACCGCGGCGGCGTCCCCGATGTAGTCCCGCCACCAGGCGGTCTCCGTGGCCACGTAGCCGTCGCCGCGGCCGGTGACGAGCGTCACGACGACCGGCCACGCGAGTCCTGCCGCCGCGGTCACGAGACCGGACGCGACCACCGCGAGGTGCGTCCGGAGCGGCAGCGGCCGTCGACGCACGAGTGACGCCACCCACACCGCCGCGAGGGCGACCGGCACCGCGAGGGCACCGGGGTGCGTGAACGCCGCGGCCACCCCGAACGGCATCGCCACGAGCGGCCGGCCCCGGAGCACCGCCAGGAGTGCGGCGAACACGAGCGCGAGGAACAGGGACTCGGCGTACGCGACCTGGAACAGGAACCCGAGCGGTCCGAACGCGAAGAACAGCGCGCCCCACATCGCCGGACGGCTGCCGAACCGCTCCGCGAGCAGCCGGTGCAGGACGACCGTGGCCGCGCCGCCCGCCACCACCGACACGGTCACCGCGGCCGGTGCGTATCCGAGCGAGGTCAGCGACATGAGCGCGCGTACCACGGCCGGGTACACCGGGAGGAACGCCCACACGCTCTTCTGCACAGCACCGCCCGTCACGGGCAGGTCCGACGGGTAGCCGTGCAGGGCGATCCGCCGGTACCAGGCGCCGTCCCAGGCCGTGAGGAACCCGCCGAACCCGCCTGGAGCCCGGAGGGTCGCGTGTGCGTCGTGGACGCCGCCGCTCACGATCCAGGCGGTGAGCAGCAGGCCGGTCGCGAGCACCCGCGACACCGCGTAGCCGCCGAGCACGACGAGGGTCGCCACGCCCGGACGCGGGATCGTGAGCCGTCCGGGCGCGCGGTCGGACCACAGGCCGTCGCGGCCACGCGGACGTCCCCGCTCGACGAGGTCCCAGGCACCCACGGGATCAGCGCAGCACGCTGCTGAGGTCGTAGGCGATCGGCTGCTCGAGCTGCTCGAAGGTGCAGGAGCGCGCGTTCCGGTCGGGCCGCCACCGGTCGAACTGCACCGTGTGGCGGAACCGGTCGCCCTCCATCTGGTCGTACCGCACCTCGACGACGCGCTCCGGCTCGAGCTCGACGAACGAGGTGTCGCGCCCCGAGGCGAACCGGCTGCGTTCGGTGGCGCCGGTGACGGGCCTCCCGTCCGCGTCCCGCCGGACCAGTGGGTCCAGTTCGGTGACGAGTTCCCGCCGTCGGGCGTCGGAGAAGGCGGAGACGCCGCCGACCATGCGCAGCTCGCCGTCCGCGTCGTACAGGCCGAGCAGCAGGGACCCCACGCCCTCGCCCGACTTGTGGACGCGGTAGCCGACCACGACGACGTCGGCGGTGCGGTGGTGCTTCGCCTTGAGCATCGTGCGCTTGTTCGGCGCGTACGGCCCGGCGAGGGGCTTCGCGACGACACCGTCGAGTCCCGCCCCCTCGAACTCGACCAGCCAGCGGCGGGCTTCCTCGACGTCGAGCGTGCGCTGGGACACGAACAGCGGGTCCTCGAACGCGCGACCGAGCTCCTCGAGTGCGACGCGGCGCTCGGCGAACGGCAGGTCCCGCAGGTCCCGGTCCTCGAACGCGAGCAGGTCGAACGCCACGAAGGCAGCGGGGGTCTCGACCGAGAGCTTCCGGATCCGGGATGCGGCGGGGTGGATCCGCTGCGTCAGGGCGTCCCAGTCCAGCCGCTCCGCGCCCGGTTCGCCGGTCCGCACGACGATCTCGCCGTCGAGCACGCACGGCCCCGGCAGCTGGTCGCGGAACACCGCCACGAGCTCCGGGAAGTACCGGGTGAGCGTCTTCGACCCGCGGCTGCCGATCTCGACGTCCGTGCCGTCGTGGTAGACGATCCCGCGGAAGCCGTCCCACTTCGGCTCGTAGCTGAGGCCCCCGGGCACGGCGTCCGCGGCGGGGACGTCCGGGACGGCCTTGGCGAGCATCGGGGCGACGGGGTCCGCGGCGGTGGGGAGGGCCATCGACCCATCCAACGCCCCGCGGCCGGGAGGCTGCCGTCAGCGTCGACGGGCGCCGGCGGCGCTGACGGCCGTCGACGGCGCTGACGGCCGCGGCGGCGCCGTCAGTCCTGGGAGGACGTCACACCGCGCTGCTCCTCGGCGAGCATCGACGCGATCCGGTCGCGCAGCACGTTCTTGCGGACCTTGCCGACCGGGGTCATCGGGAGCTCGTCGATCACCACGAGGCGCTCCGGCAGCTTCTGCACGGCGATCTGTTTGCTCCGGAGGAAGTCGGTCAGGTCGGACAACGAGGGCTCGTCGTGACCGGGGGCGACCACCACGAAGGCGCACGAGCGCTCGCCCAGCCGCGGGTCCGGCATCGCGACGACGGCGACGGTGCGGACCGCGGGGTGCTCGCCGAGCAGGTCCTCGACCTCGCGCGACGAGATGTTGATGCCGCCGCGGATGATGATGTCCTTGATGCGGCCGCTCACCCGCACGAAGCCGTCCGCGTCCATCACGCCCAGATCGCCCGAGCGCGAGAACCCGTCAGGCGTGAACAGCGCGGCGGTCTGCTCCGGATCGCGGTAGTACCCGAGCATGTGGGACGGGCCCTGGTACACGATGTCGCCGCTCGTGCCGGCGGGGACCTCGACGCCGTCCTCGTCGACCACCTTCACGACGGAGTCCGCGAGGGCGCGGCCGTCCGAGAGCACGGACTTCTCGGGGGCGTCCTCGGGTGCGCACAACGCGGTCGTCATGTTCTCGCTCCGCCCGTAGAGGCTGAGGATCTGGCACGACGGGAACATCGCGCGCGCGGACTGCACGACGGCACCCGGGATCGGCGCGCCGGCGCACACCCAGTACCGCATCGAGCTGAGGTCGTGGCGCTCCGGGTCGAACGCCTCCATCACGGTCGTCAGGAACGTCGTCGACGTCACGGTGATCGTGCAGCCGTACTCGCGGATGCGCTCGATGCCCTCGTCCGGCGCCCAGACGGGCATGAAGTGGGTGCCGCCCCCCACCATGAGCGGCATGAGGAGGCCCGTGATGAGCCCGGTCGAGTGGCTCACGGGCGACGGGTTGAACATCACGTCGCCCTCGTCGACGTGCAGGCGCTCGTTGAGCAGGCGTGCGGCCGCGTGGATGGTGTTGAAGGTGTGGAAGCAGCCCTTCGGGCGGCTCGTGGTGCCCGAGGTGTAGACGACGAGGCAGCCATCGTCGGGGCCCGCGGTGTCACCGAGCGACGCGTCGAGCTCGTCGAGGTCGCCCTCGGCCGCCAGCGACGCGAGGTCGATCGCGCCGTCGAGCGCGTCCGGGTACTCGGCCCGGGCGACGACGACGTGGTCGAGGGTCGGGATCCGGTCCTTGAGCGCGGTGAACATGGCGAGGTGGTCGAAGCGGTGGAACACGTGCGGGCCGATCACGACCTTCGCCTCGGAGTGCTCGAGGACGTAGCCGACCTCGTCGTGCCGGAAGATCGGCATCGTGGGGATGAGGATCGCGCCGAGCCGCGAGAGCGCGACGACGATCGTGGCGAACTCCGCCCAGTTCGGCATCTGCACGACGACGCGGTCGCCCCGTTCCACGCCGAGGCCGCGCAGGCCGACGGCGAGGCGGATGGCGTCCTCGCGGAGCTGCCCGTACGTCAGCGTGAGCGTGCCGTCGGTGACGAGCGTCCGCTCCGGGTGGGCGTCGGCACGGTCGCGGACGATGTCGATGAGGACCCCGTCCTGCCAGTCACCGTTCGCGTAGTACCGCTCGACCTGGTCTGCCGTGTAGTTCCCGAGGGCGCTGCTCGCTGACATCGTGCTCCTGTTCCAACGTGGTGCCGCTGCTGGTTCGGAGACGGGTCGGGTCCGGATCGGGTTCGCACGGGACGCTCGGTCGTGGTCCGGCTCATCTTCGGCCGCTCGTCAGGCTAACAGCAGGGTGCGCCAATGTCCGACGGCCCTAGACTCGCCTGCGACGCGGGGTGCCTCCATCGAGCGAGGCTGAGAACAGACCCGTCGAACCTGATCTGGTTAGTACTAGCGAAGGGACGTCATCCGTGGCATCTCCATCTGTCCCACTCGACCCGTCGGCGCTCGCAGCGGCGTTGGACGGTCTCCGCGACCGCCCACCACTCGTGCAGTGCCTGACGAACATCGTCGTCGCACAGTGGACGGCGAACGTGCTGCTCGCGGTCGGCGCCGCGCCCGCCATGGTCGACAACCCGCACGAGGCCGGGCCGTTCGCCGGGGCCGCGGGCGGCGTGCTCGTGAACCTCGGCACCCCGCAGGAGCCGACCGTCGAGGCGATGACGGCGGCGGTGCTCAGCGCCGCGGAGCACGGGACGCCGTGGGTCCTCGACCCGGTCGCCGCGGGCGGGCTGGGATGGCGCACGGGCGTCGCCATGGACCTGCTCGAGCACCGGCCCTCCATCGTGCGCGGGAACGCATCGGAGATCATGGCGCTCGCGGGCGGCGCGGGCGGCAAGGGCGTGGACGCGACCGACAGCCCGGAGGCGGCGCTCGGGTCGGCGGAGGAGGTCGCCCGCCGCTTCCAGACGGTCGTCGCGGTGAGCGGACCCACCGACCACCTCACGGACGGCGACCGGACCGTCCGACTCCGTAACGGGCACCCCTGGATGACGCAGGTCACCGGGGTCGGCTGCGCACTGGGGGCGCTGATGGCCGCGTTCGCGGCGACGGGATCCGAACCGCTGCTCGCCGCGTCCGCGGCGACGGCGGTGCTCACCGTGGCCGCGGAGCAGGCCGCCCCGCTCAGCCGCGGGCCGGGCACCTTCGCCGTGCAGTTGCTCGACCAGCTCGCCTCGATCACGTCGGCCGAGGTCGCGGACCGGGTCCGGCTCGTATGAGCGCCTCCCGGTCGTCCGACCTGTCCCTCTACCTCGTCACCGACACGCGGATGTGCGGGGCGAGGGGTGTCGCCGACACCGTCCAGGAGGCCGTGGGCGCCGGCGTCACGGCCGTGCAGCTCCGAGACCACGATGCATCCGACGACGAGTTCGTCGCGATGGGCCGCGCGGTCGTCGCCGCCGTCGGCGGGCGGGTCCCCGTGCTCGTCGACGACCGGGTCGCACTCGTGCGCGCCATCGGAGCCGACGGCGCGCACGTGGGGCAATCCGACCTGCACCCGGTGCTGGCACGACGTCTGCTCGGACCGAGCGCACTCATCGGGCTCTCCGCCCTGACCGTCGCCCACGTGCACGCCGCGGAGGCGATGGGGCCGGGCGTCATCGACTACCTCGGCGTCGGTCCGGTGTGGCCGCAGAGCACCAAGCCGGACGCCGCCGAGCCCTGCGGACTCGACGGATTGCGTGCCGTGGTCGATGCCAGCGCCTGGCCGTGCGTCGCCATCGGCGGTGTCGACGTCGCCCGTGCGCCGTCGGTCCGGGCCAGCGGTGCGGCGGGGATGGCCGTGGTCAGTGCGATCTGCGGCCGGCCCGACGTCGCGGCAGCCACGTCCGCGCTCAGAACTGCCTGGGGGAGTGGTGCCCGATGAGGCCACCGGTCGCCCTGAGCATCGCCGGCAGTGACCCGTCCGGCGGGGCGGGGATCCAGGCGGACCTGAAGACCTTCAGCGCGCTCGGCGCGTACGGAACGACCGTTCTGACCGCCTTGACCGCGCAGAGCACCACCGGCGTGTACGGCGTGCACGAGGTGCCCTCGTCCTTCGTCGCCGAGCAGCTGCGTGTGCTCACCGACGACGTCCGCGTCGACGCGGTGAAGATCGGCATGCTCGCCACCGCCGGGACCATCGACGTGGTCGCCGCGTTCCTCCGGGTGCCACTGTGCGACGTCGTCGTGCTCGACCCCGTGATGGTCGCCACGAGCGGTGACCTCCTGCTCCGTCCCGACGCGGTCCACGCCATGACGGAGCTCCTGCCGCTCGTCTCGCTCGTCACGCCGAACATCCCGGAGGCCGCGGCGCTGCTCGCGACGGCGCCCGCCATGTCCGTCGACGCGATGTGCGACCAGGCACGCGAACTCGTGCGCCGCGGTGCTCGTCGCGTGCTCCTCAAGGGCGGACACCTCGACACCGGAGACGAGGTCGTCGACGTCCTCGCCGATGCGTCGGGGGTCGAGTGCCTCCGGAGCCTGAGGATCCCGACGGAGAACACCCACGGCACGGGGTGCAGCCTGTCCTCGGCGGTCGCGGCACTGCGGCCGCGACGGGGTTCGTGGGCGGAGGCGGTCCGTGACGGCCGGTCCTGGCTGCAGGACGCGCTCGCGGGCGCCGACGTGCTCGACGTCGGACAGGGCCACGGCCCCGTCCACCACTTCGTGCACCTGTGGGACGAGCGATGAGCTTCACGGACGAGGTCTGGGAGACCGTGGCGCCGATCCGCGATGCGGTGGACGCGCTCCCGTTCCTCGTGGCGCTCGAGCGCGGTTCCCTCCCGAGGGCGACGTTCCTCCACTACCTCGAGCAGGACGCGGCGTACCTGGGGGCGTACGCGAGGGTCCTGGCCGCCGCGGCGACTCGAGCCGACGACGCCGCTGACCTCGCCTTCTGGAGCAACGCCGCCGCGAACGCGGTCGCCGTCGAGCGGCAGCTGCACGCCTCGCACGGTGTGGACGGCTCCTCGGTGGCCCCGTCACCGACCTGCGTCGCGTACACGTCGTACCTGCTGTCGCTCACGGCGTCGTCGTCGTACCCGGTGATCGTCGCGGGCGTGCTGCCGTGCTTCTGGCTCTACGACGACGTCGGACGCCGGTTGCGGCACCGCGTGGGCGACCTCGACGGCCATCCGTACGGGGACTGGATCGGGACCTACGGGGATCCGGGCTTCGCCGCGGTCACCGCCGAGGCCCGCGACGTGGTCGACCGTGCCGCGGATGCAGCCTCCGCCCACCAGGTCGAGCAGATGCGACAGGCGTTCACCACGGCGTCGCGCTACGAGTGGATGTTCTGGGACGCCGCGTGGCGGCACGAGGTGTGGCCGGTGTGACGGGCGTCGCGGCGGATGGCTGCAGCCGCCCGGCACCGACGGGGGCGACTCGGGCGGCGCGGCCGCTCGCGCGCCGCGTCAGGTCAACGGCTCGGTGCGCGCGGCGTCCGCGGCCCTCAGGAAGGCACTGACCTTGCCCGTACCCGCGTAGTACGGGTCGCCGTCCCCGCGCTCGTGGCGGCGGCGGCTGTACTCGTAGAGCACCGCGAGTTTCCAGTTCGCGAGCACGACGTACCACCGGAGGTGGTCGAGGGGAGCGCTGGTCGCATCGGCGTACCGCGCCACGAGCGTGCGAGCGTCGGGGAACCCGGGCGCACTGCTCGCCGCGCCGAGTTCCTGCACGGGCGTCGACGGGCCCCCGGGCCCGGACCAGGACGCGACGAGGTACCCGAGGTCCACGAGGGGATCACCGACGGCGGCGAGCTCCCAGTCGAGCACGGCCGCGACCCGCGGGGCGTCCGGCGCGAGCAGCAGGTTCCCGAGTCGGTAGTCGTTGTGCACCAACGCGGCCCCCGACTCGGCCGGCGCGTGCTCGACCAACCACGCGTCGACGTCGGCGAAGGCGTCGGGCGGGGAACCGTCGGGCTCGGCGACGAGTCGTGCGAGGCGGTCCCGCTGCCGGAGGTTCGCGCCGTCGGGTCGGCCGCGGAGTCCGAGCGTGTCCCACGGCAGGCGGTGCAGCGCGGCGAGCCGGTCCACGAGGTCGTCGGCGAGTGCGGCGCGGGCGGCGGGCGTCGACAGCCCCTCGGGCAGGTCCGTCGTGACCACCGGACCCGCCACGTACGACATGGCGAAGCACGGCACGTCGAGCACCGTGCCGGCGTCGGCCGTCGCGAGCACGCGTGGCACGGGTACCGATCCGCCGGCGTGGCTGCCCACCGCCGCGATCACGCGGGCCTCGCGGAGGACGTCGTTCGCGCCGGGGGGCGTCGGCGGTGGGGGTGGGCGTCGGACCACGACGCGCTGCCCGGCGTCGTCCTCGACGAGCCAGGTGACGTTGGCGTGGCCGTCGCCGATCGGCCGCACCGACACCCGGGAGTCGGTCAACCCGGCGTCGGCGAGCCACCGCCCGAGGGCCGCGGTCGTCGTCGCGTCGACGGCGGTCTCGGTTCCCGCGCCGGTGGTCCCGGCGGTCGCACCGTCGCTCACGCGTCGTCCCCGCGCAGGTGGGCGAAGTAGTCCGTCGGCCACTCGACCTCGAACTGCCCGGCGCCCCGCTCGCCGTCGATGCGCGCCACGCACCCACCCTCGAGCACGGTCGTCCCCGTCCGCTCGTCGGGCAGGTGCAGCACGCCGAAGACGTCGAGGTCGAGCGTCGTCGTGCCGCCCTCGACGTCGTGCAGGACCGCGTGGAGTCGGCGTTGCTCGTACCCGGCGCCGTAGCTCGTGTCGTCCTCGATGCGCGAGACGGGCACCGGCCGGCCGTCCCGCAGGACGTACCCGGCGAACCCCCACCGCCCGGCGGCGATCCACGTCCACCCGTTCACCGCGCGCCCGGAGGGCGTGTACGCCACGAGCCACTTCCAGTGCTGGGGCGCACGCCAGTCCCGCAGACCCCACGAGTGGTCGCGGTGCCCGATCGGCCCGAGCTCGAACGCGTGGTCGTCCGCGCGCACGTGGCCACGGACGGCACCGGTCTGCTCGATGCGGTCCTCCGCGAACCAGGACGGCAGGCCGTCGGGGGCGTCGCGGAAGCTGAAGGCCTCGTGCAGGGCCGTGAACGTCAGGTCGAGCTCGATGCGGTCCGTCCGCACGACGACGTCGGCCGTGCACAGCGGATCCCGGTGCCGGACCGTGAGACCGCCGACGGTGAAGTCGTCGAGGTCCATCGCCTCGGCCACGCGCCCGCCGCCGAACTCGCGCACGGTCGGCGCGGCGTCGCCCCACACCACCACGTTGTAACCCGCCGCCCCCGTGCCCGTGACGAACAGGTACACCTGCACCGCCAGTCGTTCCTCGGGCAGCACCGTCTGGTAGAAGACGCTGTCCCGCATGCGCGCCCCGGGTGCCGGTCGGTGCCGCAGGTCATCCGTCGGCAGCAACGCTCGGGAGGCCCGGAGCACGTCCGCCCCGTCGCTCGCCGCAGCGCTCACGCCCGGTCCCCGAACGCCTGCCGGACCGCGACCTCGTACGACGGGGTCTCCCCGGCCCTCCCGAGCGATCGCTTGCCGATGCGCGTGCCACGGCGGTCGGGGCCCGCGTACGCCGTGGCGAGCGCGACGGCCTCGGCCTGCAACGCGGCCACGGCGTCGTCGGCGGTCGTGTCGACGATCCGGTCGAGCAGCCCGATCGCCAGGGCTTCGTCCGAACGGACGACCCGACCGGTGAACGCCAGCTCGGCGGCCATGCCGGGGCCGACGACGCGGGGGAGCATCCACGACGTCCCGAGCTCGCCGATCGAGAAGCCGACCTTGACGAACGCCGCGTTGAAGGAGGCACGCCGCACACCGAGCCGCACGTCGGCCGCGAGCGCCAGGGACAGGCCACCGCCGGAGGCAGCGCCGTTCACCGCGGCGACGACCGGGAACGGCAGGTCGTGGAGCGCCTGGACGGCCTCGCTCGCGGTGTCCTCGATGTCGAGGAACGCCGGGACCGTCGTCGCGCGCAGGGCCGGGAGCGCGGCGAGGTCGTACCCGGCGCAGAACGCGCGGTCGCCGGCGCCCGTGAGCACGAGCGCGCGCGTGCCGTCGCGCCGCAGGTGCCGCGCGGCCTCCCCGATCTCGCGGAAGACGTCGGCGTCCACGGCGTTCATCCGCGTGGGGTTGTCGATGACCAGGCGGCTGACACCGGCGTCGAGGTGCTCGAGACGGATGCCCTGCCAGGGGTGCGCGTGTCCGGAGCCGGTCGCGCCGCTGCCGGGCGTGCCGTTTCCGTCCGGGACCGTCGGCAGGCCCGTGCTGTCACCAGCGACGGTGCTGCCGGTCGTGCGTTCGGTGGAGTTCGGCGTCATCGGTTCGAGAACGACGCCTGGCGCTTCTCGAGGAACGCCTCGAGCGCTTCCGCCATGTCGGAGGTCCGGGTGAGCAGGGTCTGGCCGCGGTTCTCGAGCTCGAGCGCCGCGTCGTACGACGGGACCTCGAGGTTGGCCTGCATCGCGCGCTTCGACAGTCGGACGCCCACGGGGGAGTTCGCGGCGATCGTCCGCGCCAGCTCGAGCGCGGCGGCGTCGACGTCCGGCACGACCCGGTTCACGAGACGCAGGGCGGCGGCCTCGTCGGCGTCGACCGCGCGGGCGGTGAACGCGAGGTCCGCCGCGACCGCGGGGCCCACCAGTCGGGGGAGCAGCCACGACACGCCGTACTCGCCGGCGGAGGTGCCGAGTGCGGTGAACGACGCCTGGAACACCGCATCGGGCCCGGCGAGCCGGATGTCGGCGACGAGCGCGAGTGCCAGGCCCGTCCCGGCGGCCGGTCCGCCCACGGCGGCGACCACGGGCACGCGGAGGGCGCGGATCGCCGCGAGTGCGTCGGCGGTGCGCTCCTGTCGGTCGAGGTCGTCCGGGACGGTCGCGTCCGTGCGGTCCGCGGACTCGGCGACGTCGTAGCCCAGGCTGAACGCGGATCCCGAGGCGCCGATCACCAGGACCCGGACGTCGACGTCGGCACGGACCGCGTCCGCCAGGTCCTCGAGCGCCTGGACCATCGCGACGTCCAGCGCGTTGCCGGCGTCGGGTCGGTCGAGTGTGGCGACGACGACGCCCGGCGCGGGGCGCTCGACGCGGACGGGCGCGGGATCGGATCCAGGGCTGCTCACGGGTCGAGACTAGCCCGGCCACGGGAGGCCCGAACGGGGGCGCGGCGCCCCTGTGGACGGCGGCCTAGGGTGTCCACATGCGCAGACGTCGGGGTGGCATCGTCGGGATCGTGCTCGTGGTGGCGTACGCGGCGCTCCGCTTCGGGTTCCTCGCGTACCGGGAGCACGAGGACGGCATGTCGACCGTCGGGATCGTCGAGAGCCTCCTCGTCATCGCGCTCGGGGTGTTCGTCCTCATCGAGGTGGTCCTCGCCGTGCAGCACGCCCGCACCCGCGCCCGTGAGCGGGTGCTCGCCGAGCGGCACCCCGGTGCGTTCACGGCCTCCGTCCTCGTCAAGCGCGGCACCGCGGCCGAGGTCGACCGCGCCGCGGGCCTCCTCGGCGTGCGACCCGAGCGGCGGGCGCCGCGGAGCGCGGCGGGGACGCTCGTCGCCGACCAGCACGGGATCGGCCTGTACGTCGGTGGCGGGACGCCGACGCTCCTCCTCGGGGTCCCGCGCGCCGCGGTCGGTCAGGTGGGCACGGGGACCACGTCCTCCGCCAACCGCTACGGCGTCGGCACGGTCGAGGCGCTCCGGGTCGTGGTCGACAGCGGCGGACGCTGGACGACCGTGGACCTCCCGGTGTACCGGCGCGTGGTCGGGTTCTCGGTGGCGCTCCACGATGACGCACTGCGCGAGGTCGTCCGCTCGGTCGCCGCGGCGGCGCAGGTGCCGCTCGACGCCCAGGTGCGCGGCTGACCCGTCCTCGAGCCCTGCGTCGAGGCCCGTGTCACGGCGGCGTCAGGCCGGTCGGATCTCGTCCGACCGCCCGAGCAACCGTGCGTGGAACGCGGTCTGGGCGAGCGCGGACGCGAGCAGGTACCCGGTCATCGACGCGATGCCCCCACGGAACGGCACGTGCGCCGCGACCTCGAACAGCGTGGGGCGGTCGAGCGTGTCGAGTGCCGCGGCGACGTGCTCGCCCCGTTCCCGCCGGTGGTCGGCGAGCGTCGCGGCCCGGGCGCGCACGTCGCGGAACCGGTACTCGTGTCCGGGACACACCTCGAGCTCCGCGAGGTCGGCGAGTCGGTCGAGCGACGCCAGGTAGTCCTCGAGCGGGTTCGTGTCCGTCCGACCCCCGAGCCCCAGCCCGGAGTTGATCCGCGGGAGCACGTGGTCGCCGGTGAACAGGAGTCCGTCCGGCGCGTCGACGAAGCACAGGTGTCCGGTCGTGTGGCCCGGCGTCCACAGGGCCCGGAGTTCGCGCCCCGCGACCGGCAGGACGTCCCCGTCCTCCACGAGCAGGTCCGCCTCGACGTCCGGGAGGCGCCGCCCCGTTCCCCAGGCCCGCACCAGGCCGGCGCGCAGCGGCTCCGGCACGCCCCAGCGTGCGATGTCCTCGTCGTCCCGCCGACGGTCCTCGTCCTGGTGGCGGATCGCTCGCGCCTCCGCCGGGTGCATCGCGACCCGCGCGCCGGAGGCGTTCCGGACGGCCGCCGCCGCGCCGAGGTGGTCGACGTGCAGGTGCGTCACGGCGACGAGTCCGACGTCGTCGAGGGTCCGACCGATCGTGGCGAGGCCGTCCCGGAGCACCGCGAGCGTCGGTTCGGTGCCCCAGCCCGGGTCCACGACGACGAGCGACCCGTCGGCGGCCTCGAGCACGTACGTGAGCGTGGAGTCGGGGACGCCCGCGGCGAACGGGATCGCGAGGGTCCAGACGCCGTCCCGGACCTGCTCGACGGGCGGCAGGGTGCCCGCGGCGAACGCCTCGGCCTGCAGGGTGCTGACGGGGGTGGGCGGACTGGTCGGCGCCGGGGTCGTCACGACGGCAGCCTAACGGCGCGTCCTCGGCGCGACCGCGGGTCTCAGCCCAGCGAGCCCCCGAGCCGCGCCAGTTCGCGCTCGGCCTCGGCGAACTCCGCTCGGGCACGCTCCCGGTACGGCGCGAGCGCGGGGACGGTCTCGGCGAGGGTCGTGCTCGCGGTCACGGTGTGGACGTCCATGCCGAGTGCGGTCCCGAGGATCAGCTCGAGCACGGGCGTTCCGTGGTCCCAGCCCTCGGTCGGGGTCCCCGCGTCGTAGGCGCCACCGCGGGTGACGACCACCACCGCGGGACGCCCGGCGAGCGGGCCGGTCGACCCGGCGTCCGGCACGAGCACCCCGGGCAGGTGCACCCGGTCGATCCAGGTCTTCAGGGTCGACGGCAGCGAGTAGTTGTAGAGCGGCGCCCCGACGAGCAGGACGTCCGCGGCGAGCAGCTCGTCGACGACGGACTGCAGGAGCTCCTGCGATCCGGCGGGGACGTCCGCGCCGGGCCGGCGTTCCGCGGCCGGCCAGTGCAACGCCGATGCCTCGAGGTGGGGGAGCGGGTGCACGTGCAGGTCCCGGTACGTGACGGTGTGGTCGGCACCACGAGCCCGCCAGGCGTCCGCGAACACCGCGGTGAGGGCACGGGACCGCGACGCGGCGAGGTCGGCGGACGAGTCGAGGTGCAGGAGCGTGGGCATGGTCGCCACGCTATCCGGCGGCCGGGTCGGACGGGCGCGGGGTGGTCGGCGCGGACGGACGGAGGACGTACTCGAAGGCGGCGCGAGCGCGGTCGGCGTCCGGCGGCTCGCCCGAGATGAGGTCGGCGTACGAGAACGACTCCGAGATCCGGACGAGCAACGATGCCACCTCGCGTGCCGACAGTGGCGCGGGATCGAAGCGCGCCGCGGACGATTCCTCGTCGATCAGGGTGGCGACGACCGCGACGAGCCGGCGCTGCACGTCGCTGTCCGTGGTCGTGAGCAGTCGCAGCGCGCGCGAGGGCTCCCGCGTCAGGAACACGCGGAAGTACGGCGCCTCGATGAGGTCGGCCGTGAACCGGGTCAGCACGCCGACGATCCGGGCGGCACCGGTGGTGGTCACGGCGCGGTCGGCCGCGTCGAGCGTCGGCACGGCCAGGGACCACAGCACCTCGGACAGCAGCTGGTCCCGGTTGCCGACCCAGCGGAACAGGCTCGTGCGGTCGACGCCGAGCTCGGCGGCCAGGCGGCCCATGTCGATCCGCTCGCCGTCCACGAACCGGTGTCGCGCGGAACGGAACGCGCGGAGGGCGTCGGGATGGGCCTCCAGACGGGCGGAGAGGGTGCTCGGGACGAGCGCCGTGCCGTGCTGGCCGAGCCGCGCCTCCCGCATACCGTCCACCACCGGAGCCTACGCGTGTTGCAACGTTCCTCAGAACGATGCACGATGGGGGTCATGTCAACGACGACCCCCGCCGCCGCTGCACCGCTCGACACGACCGAGCGCGTGCAGCGGGCCCACCTCGAGGCCGACTTCTACCGCTTCCAGGACGACCTCACGGACGTCGAGCGCGAACGCGTCCTGGCGCTCCGCGCATTCATGGAGGACCGGGTCGCCCCGATCGCCGACCGCACGTGGGCGGACGCGGAGTTCCCGACGCACCTCATCCGGCCGCTCGCCGAGACCGGGGTACTCGGATCCGGGATCCCGCTCGTCGCCCGGTTCGAGAACTCGGCGGTGTACCGGGGGTGGGCGGCCCTCGAGATGGGCCGCGTCGACGCGGGCATGGCGACCTTCGTCGGCGTGCAGTCCGGCCTCGCCATGAACGCCATCGCCGTCGCGGGCAGCGAGGACCAGCAGCGCGCATGGC